>JANXYH010000071.1 GCA_025350145.1 Burkholderiales bacterium
GCGAATTTCGATCATGCAAGGTGATGGCGTCGGCGCGGTACTGGCGGCGGCCGGCGTGGCTGCCGCCGCTGCGGCGGCGACGGCCAGCGGGCAGGGCTGTACCGTCCCGCCCACGTCGCATGCCCTGAACCCCTGCCTTTGCGTGGCGTCTGCAGCCTGGTAGACCGCGATCCACTCGTTCCGCAGGCCGCGATCGGCCGGCGCCATGGTCAGCGGCCTGCCGGCAAGTTCGGGATGCCGCGCATAGAAGATTTGATCGGCCTGGCCAGTGACCGCGGGATTCAATTGGATACCCTGTCGTCAAAGCGCAGACGCTCGATCACGAGACTGAGCCGATCGTTCGCCGGGTGCTTTTCACGCAGGTATTCGCGGATCCAAGCATATTCTGGCGAGCGCCAGCGCGCCGGTCCCAGGCGAAGCACCAGCTCCAGGTATGAAATGACATCTACTTCAGCAGTGATGGCCAAACTCGCGGCGTGATCGACGCCGTGTTCGATATAAGCTGTCAGAGCGCCCGCTGAAATACCTCCCCAATCCGTCTCGATCGCGCACAGATAGGCATGCGCACGGCGGTCGAAGTCGGCACGCGCCAGTTTCGAAAAAAGTTCGATCTGCTTTGATTCGATGCGCATGCTGGCAATGCTAAGGCAAGAAAGGATGTTGGCGTGGCGAAGTGGCTGCACTATTCAAAAGCGCGCAAAAAGTCGAAGCTGCGGGCGTTGAGCTTGGAGGTGGAAGTTCTGGCGCGAGGCAACTTCAGTTTCCGCAGGGGCCTGCGCGATCAACGACATCGTCCGCGCCAAGTTTGCGCCGACTGTGAGCCTCAAACCTTGAGCAACGCCAAACCCTTGAGGTACTCGCCCTCGGGAAAGGTCATGGTCGTCGGGTGGTCGGGTGCGCCTTCTAGCCGGTGCAGGATCGCGGCGTCGGCCGGGGCGTCGAGCGCGGCGCCGGCGACGATTTTGCGGAACAGGTCGGGGCTGATGCCGCCGCTGCACGAGAAGGTCAGCAGCAGCCCGCCCGGGCGCAGCAGCATCAGCGCCAGGCGGTTGATGTCCTTGTAGGCGCGGGCGGCGCGCTCGGCGTGGGCAGCGGTGGGTGCGAACTTGGGCGGGTCGAGGACGATGGCGTCGAACTTCTCGCCGCCGGCCAGGGCGCTGCGCAAATGGGCGTTGACATCGGCGACCACGGCCTGGTGCAGCGCCGGGTCAAAGCCGTTGAGCGGCACATGGGCGCTGGCCCGGGCCAAGGCCGGGGCCGAGGAGTCGACGCTGAACACCTCGCGGGCGCCGCCGGCCAGCGCGGCGATGCTGAAGCCGCCGGTGTAGGCAAAGCAGTTCAGCACCCGCTGGCAGCCGAGTTGGCGCACCAGGCGGGCCAACAGGGCGCGGTTGTCGCGCTGGTCCAGGTAGTAGCCGGTCTTGTGGCCGCTGGCCACGTCCAGCGTCAACCGGCGGCCATGCTCGTCGATCTCGACCTCGCTGGCGCCGTCGCCGCGCAGCCAGCCGCTGCGCGGCGCCAGGCCTTCGAGCCCACGCACGCTGGCGTCCGAGCGCTCGTACAGCCGCGCCGCGCCGCTGGCGGCCATCAGGGCGTCGGCGATGACCTCGCGCCAGCGCTCGGCGCCGACGCTGAGGAACTGCGCGCTCAGCACCTCGGCGTAGCGGTCGACGATCAGGCCGGGCAGGCCGTCGGCCTCGCCATGGACCAGGCGCTGGCCGTTGCTGGCGATCGCCAGGCGCGTGCGCAGGGCCAGTGCCCGGGCGATGCGGCGCTGGAAGAAGGACGCATCGATGCGCTCGGCCGGATCAAAACTCCAGGCCCGGACGCGGATCTTCGAACTCGGGCTGTAGGCCCCCCAGGCCAGGAAGCGGCCGTCGGCGGCCTCGACCCTGACGGTCTCGCCGGCATCGGCCGCGCCCTTGGCGATGCTGCCCTCGAACACCCAGGGGTGGCGGCGCAGCAGCGAGCGCTCCTTGCCTTCGCGCAGACGGATCGATTTCATGGCCCAGATTGTCCGGCGCCCTGCGGCAAACCGCATTGGCTGGCACCTGGCTGGCATATAACCCGGCATGACCGCCACCGCCCGCCACCGCCTGCACCGCCGCTTTGTCCACCGCTCGGCAACCTGGGCGGCGGCCGCGCTGCTGGGCGCCTGTGCGACGCTGCGGCTGGACCCCGACCTGTCGGCCCGCGCGCCCGTGCTGGACGGCTTTGGCCAGCATGCGCAGCCGATCAGCAGCGGCTCGGCCTCGGCCCAGCGGCTGTTCAACGCGGGCCTGATGCAGGCCTACGCCTTCAACGAGAAGGAGGCGCTGCGCAGTTTCAAGGCGGCGCTGGCGCAGGACAGCGGCTGCGCGATGTGCGCCTGGGGCGTGGCCTGGCAGCTCGGCCCGAACATCAACAACCATGACCGCAGCGGCGTGGCCGAGGCATTGCGCTATGTCGACCATGCCCTGCGCAGCCTTGGCAGCACGCCGTCGGCCGACTCGACCGTCGCCCGCGAGCGCGCCCTGGTCGAGGCCCTGGCGCTGCGCTATGGCCACGCCAGCCAGGCCCGCACCAGCGCGCCGCTGACCGAGCAGATTTGCAAATCCAAGGGCGGCGATGACGACGACGACGACCGGCCGCCACACCCGCTGAATGTGGCTTATGCCGAGCGCATGCGGGCGATCAGCCAGGCCAGCCCGGACGACGCCGACCTGCTCAGCCTGTACGCCGAAGCCGAGATGATCGCCACCCGGGGCGATTGGTGGAAGGCCGCACCCGACCAGGCCACGGCCCTGCCAGCCGGGCGGATCGGCGAACTGGCGGACAAGCTGGAGCGCAGCGCGGCGGCGTGGCCGCAGCACACTGGCGTCAACCACTACCTGATCCACGCCGTCGATGCAGTCGGCGTGGCGCAGCGGGCCGAGGCCGCCGCCGACCGGCTGGGCAAGCTCGCGCCGATGTCGCCGCACCTGCTGCACATGCCCTCGCACACCTACATCTGGCTGGGCCGCTTTGCCGACGCGGTGGCCGTCAACCAGCAAGCGCTGGCGGCCGATGCCAGGCTCGACCAGGCCCAGACTGCGCAGGGCTTTTCGATCAGCAAGGATTGGCGCGGCCACAACGGCCATTTCCTGTGGTTCGCCGCGCTGGTCTCGGCGCGAGGCGATCTGGCCCTGGAGTTGGCCCGCCAGGCAGCGGCCCGCGCCTTGAAGGCCGACCACCGCTACGGCGAATACCGCCGTGCCCTGCCGACGCTGACGCTGCTGCGGCTGGAGCGCTGGCAGGCGGTGCTGGACGAGCCGGCGCCCACAGGCCGCTTCGCCGTCGCCGCGCTGCTGTCGACCCAGGCGCGCGCCACCGCGCTGGCCCGGCTCGGCCGTCTGGACCAGGCCGAGGCCCTGCTGGTGCAGATCGATGCCCTGGCCAGGACGGCAGCGGCCGCTCCGGCTGAGGGCAAGAGCGAGCGCCGCTTCAGCGACGACACCGCCAAACTGGCGCGCGCCCGGGTCCGCGCGGAATTGGCGCTGGCGCGGTCGCAGTTCGACGCGGCGCTGGCGCAGCAGGCGCTGGCGGTGGCGGCCTCGGCCTGGCTTGACGACAACGAGCCGCCTATGCTTGCCGCCGCCTCGCGGCAGACGCTGGGTGAGATGCAGTTGCGGGCCGGCCGCTTTGCCGCAGCCGAAGCCAGTTTTCGCGCCGATCTGCTCGCCCGCCCGGGCAGCGGCTGGGCGCTGCGCGGCCTGACGCAGGCGCTCAAGGCGCAGGGCAGGGACGCCGCGTCGCCCCAGGCCGAATGGGACCGCGCCTGGGCGCTGGCGGATCCGGCGTTGCGCCGCAATCTCTGAGCTGCGGCTAAGCGCCACAAACCTCGGATGGCGGCTCAGCGCCGCAGTCCCTGACCCGCGGCTCAGCGCCGCCGGGCCCGCGGGTGGGCGGCGTCGTAGACCTTGGCCAGGTGCTGAAAATCCAGCCGGGTGTAGACCTGGGTGGTGGCAATGCTGGCGTGGCCGAGCAGCTCTTGTACGGCGCGCAGGTCGCCGCTGGACTGCAGGATGTGCGAGGCAAAGCTGTGGCGCAGCATGTGCGGGTGCACGCGCATCGGCAGGCCGGCGGCCTTGCCCAAGGCCGCCAGCCGTGACCGCACCTGGCTGGGCGAGAGCCGGCCGCCGCGGCGGCTGACCAGCAGCGCCGCTTCGCCCGGCGCTGCCAGCAAGGCACGCTGGCGCAGCCAGGCCGCCAGCGCCGCCAAGGCCGGCGCGGCTACCGGCACGCTGCGCCGCTTGTGGCCCTTGCCGAGCACATGGGCGCTGGCCTCGGCGCTGTGGCTGGCATCGATCCAGCCGGCGGCCGATTTGCTGGCGGCAACATCCAGCCCGACCAGTTCGGCCACGCGCAGGCCGCAGCCGTAGAGCAGCTCGACGATGCAGTGGTCGCGGGCCGCCAGCGCGGTGTCGTCGGCGGACGGTGGCCGCGACGCCAGCGCCACCGCCTGGTCGACCGCCAGCGCCTTGGGCAGCGGCCGGCCGGCCTTGGGTGGGCGCAGGCCGTCGACCGGATTGGCCTCGACCAGGCCCTGGCTGCCCCACCAGCGGTACAGGCCGCGCCAGGCCGCCACCTCCAGGGCCAGGCTGCGGGGCCCCAGACCCTGGGCGTGCAGCCGCGCCAGCCAGTGGCGGACATGGTGGTGGCGGGCCTGCGCCAGGGCCAGGCCGTCGGCCTCGGCCAGGCCATGCAGGCGCAGCAGCGCCCGGGTGTACAGCGCCAGCGTGCGCGCTGCCAGGCGGCGCTGCACCTGCAGGTGGCTGAGGTAGGCCGCCAGCGGCTGGGGCAGATCCGGCCCGGCCACGCGATCGTCGCAGGTTGCGGCGCTCAAGCCAGCGGCAGCAGACGCACCAGACCGGCGCTGGCGATCTCGCCGATGCGCGCCAGCAGGTCGGTGGCCATGTCGACGCTGTAGCGGGTGGCGTCGGGCGAGCCCAGCACCAGCAGGCCAACCACCCGCTCGGCCGGCGCGGGGCGCTCGCAGCGCAGCGGGATCAGCGCGACCGAGGCGATGGTCTCGGCCTGGTCCAGCCACTGCACCGCCTCGAAGCCGGTGTTCAGGCCGCAATAGGGCAGGTTCAGGCTCTGCGCCAGGGCCCGGGTGTCGTCACTGGCGCCCTGGGCCACCGGCAGGGCGGCAAAGTCTTCGTCGGCGCCCCACAACCGCAGCGCCGCCTGCGGCACCATGAACTCGCGCTTGAGCGAGGACAGCAGCACCTCGGGCAGGCTGGCCAGGCTGGTCGCCAGCAGCAGGCTGCGGGTGAAGCGGTGCAGCTTGTCGGCCAGCGCGACGTTGTCCTGGCCGTGGCGGATCATCTCCATCAGCTTGTTTTCCATGCCCCGGACCTTGTCGCGCAGCATCTCCATCTGCCGCTCCTGCAGCGACACGGCGCGCTGGCCGTGCGGGCTGGTGAGCTGGACGCTGGCCAGCAGCTCGGCGTGGCGCTCGAAGAAGCCGGGGGTGTTGGCCAGGTAGTTGGCGATGTCGGCCTCGGTGATGCCGCCTTGGATGCTCATCGGGTGCTCCTGCAATCGGGGTGGGGGCGCGGCCGCCTCAGAGCGTGATCTCGCCCTCGAAGACGGTCTCGGCCGGGCCGGTCATTTGCACATGGGCGTCGTCGGCCGGCCAGGCGATGGTCAACACGCCGCCGCGGGCCTGCACGTCGACATGGCGGTCGAGCCAGCCCAGGCGGATGCCCGCGACCACGGCGGCACAGGCGCCGGTGCCGCAGGCCAGGGTCTCGCCGACGCCACGCTCGTAGACACGCAGCGCGATCTCGCGGCGCGACAGCAGTTGCATGAAACCGACATTGACGCCACGCACAAAACCCCGACAGGCCTGCACCAGCGGCCCCAGGCTGGCAACCGGGGCGTTGGCGACATCGTCAACCCGCAGCACGGCATGCGGATTGCCCATCGACAGCAGCGCCGCTAGGGCCGTGCGGCCATCGCCCAGGGCCAGCGGCCAGCGCTCGAAATCGCCCTCGCGCTGCGGGACCAGGCCACGCGGCTCGAACGGCAGCGCGGCCAGCGCGAACAGCGGCAGGTTCATGTCCACCGTCACCCGGCCGTCGTCCTGGAGTTGCAGCACCAGCACCGTGTTGACGGTCTCGACCGTGATCCGCCGCTGCGTCGTCAAGCCTTGGTCGTGGACGAAGCGGACGAAGCAGCGGGCGCCGTTGCCGCAATGCTCGACCTCGTCGCCGCTGTTGTTGAAGATGCGGTAGCCGAAGTCGACGCCCGGCCGGCGGGCCGGCTCGACCACCAGGATCTGGTCGGCGCCGACGCCGAAGCGGCGGTCGCCGAGTTGGCGCAATTGCCCGGCGCTCAAGTCGATCGGCGCACGGGTGGCGTCAAGCACGACGAAATCGTTGCCCGCGCCCTGCATCTTGGTGAACTTCAGCCGCATCGGCGGATTATCAGTACACGCTGGCCTGGCCCTCGGGGCGGGTCTTGAAGCGGCGGTGGACCCACAGGTATTGGGCCGGGTTGCGCCGCACCTCGGACTCGATCCAGCGGTTGATCTGCGCGGTCGCGGCAACGTCATCCTGCGCGCCGGGGAACTGCTCCCAGGCCGGCATGAAGCGCACCAGGTAGCCCTGGCCGCGCGGCAGCATCGTCACCACCATCGGCTGCACCAGCATGTTCAGGCTGCGCGCCATCCGCGCCGGTGCCAGCAAGGTGGCGGCGGGCACCCCGAAGAAGGGCACAAAAGCGGCGTCGCGCAGGCCGAAATCCATGTCCGCCGGGTTGAAGAACGGGCTGCCGCGGCGGATGCCGCGCACCACCGGCAGCGACGAGGCCTGGCGGGCGAACATCAGCGCCCGGCCGAAGCGGCCGCGCCCGGCCAGCACCGCCCGGTTCAGCACCGGGTTGGTCTGGGGCTGGTAGATGTTGACGACGTCGCGGCCCTGGAACAACTGGGTCGCGATGCCGGCCTGCTCCAGGCCGACGAAGTGCGGCGCCAGCCACATCACCGGCCTGGCCGAGCGCTCGGCCAGGCCGGCGTCACCCTCAACCCGAATCAGCCGCCGCAGCCGCCGCTCGGAGGCAAACCAGAGCAGGCCATGCTCGACCAGGCTGCGCCCCATCCAGCCGAAGTGCGCCCGCACCAGCGCCGCCCGGGCGCTGGCGTCCAGCTCCGGCAGGCACAGCGCGACGTTGCATTGCGCCACCCGCCGGCGCGCCCCGGCCAGGGCGTGCAGCAGCCGGCCCAGGCCCTGGCCAATCGCCGCCTGCACGCCCAGCGGCAGCCAGTGCAGCAGCCAGACCAGCCCGAGCAGCAGGTAGGCGCCCAGCCAGGCCAGCGGCGCTTTCATTGCAGCGCTTTCATCACCGCGCCTTCACCTTGGCTTGGCTGGCCCACGGCCCAGGCTGCGCGGCGACTTGTAGCGGTGGTAGCCCCAGAGGTACTGCTCGGGACATTGGTCGATCAGCCGCTGCATGTCGGCATTGACCGCCGCCGCGCAGGCGACCTGCAGGGCCACCTCGTCCGACCAGCCCGATGGCAGGGCCGAGGCCGGGCTGACGTAAATCTCGAACCCCGCGCCGTGTGGCAGGCGCTGCGCCCAGATCAGCAGCAGCGCCGCTCCGGTCTGCTGCACCAGCCTGGCCGCCAGCGTCATCGTGTAGGCGGGCTGGCCGTAGAACGGCACCCACACGCCCATGCCCTGGGGCGGCACCTGGTCGGGCAGCAGGCCCACGGCGCGGCCCTGGCGCAGCGCCCGGATCATCTGCCGCACGCCCGCCAGGCTGGCCGGCGCGGTCGCCAGCCCGGGCCGGTTGCGGGCGGTTTCTTCGAGCCCGCGCAGCCAGACCTGGCGCGCCGGCCGGTACATCGCGGTCAGGCTGGTCTGGTCGCCAAAACGCTCTGCGATGGCCTGGGCGCAGACCTCGAAGCAGCCCAGGTGTGGGGTCAGCAGGACCAGCCCCTTGCCCCGGTCGATCGCCGTCTGGATCAGCCCGGCGCCATCCCAATGCACGAGCCCGCCCAGCGGCTGGTCGGCCGGGCGCAGCCACAGCCAGGGCATCTCGGCGACCATCCGCCCGGCCTGGGCGACCGCTGCCCGGCGCTGTCGCCCGTCCAGCCCGGCGAGCTTGGCGTGGCGGACCAATCGGCGCCGATAGCCCGGCGACAGCGCATAGCCGAGCCAGCCCAACAAGCTGCCCCAGTTGTGCAATGTGGCCAGGCGGCGACGCGCCAACCAGCGGATCAGGACCAACATCAACGCCTGGGCATTCCTATAATCAGGGGATTCGCCGAGTTAACAGGACAACTTGCGGGGCGATGCAGCAGGGTCGGGCGATGACGCCGGACGGTGCCGCGAAAAATGCCGCTAAAGCGTTCGCCGCTACTCCAGAAATTGAAACGGCGACGCAGTTTCAACTTTCATCCGCAGGAGTGTATTGAAGTGGCGAACGACTATCTTTTCACGTCTGAATCGGTCTCCGAGGGCCACCCCGACAAGGTGGCCGACCAGATCTCCGACGCGATTTTGGACGCGATCTTCGAGCAGGACCCGCGCAGCCGAGTGGCCGCCGAGACCCTGACCAACACCGGTCTGGTGGTGCTGGCCGGCGAGATCACGACCAATGCCCATGTCGACTACATCCAGGTCGCGCGCGACACCATCAAGCGCATCGGTTACGACAACACCGACTACGGCATTGACTACAAGGGCTGCGCGGTATTGGTGGCTTACGACAAGCAATCCAACGACATCGCCCAGGGCGTGGACCATGCGTCCGACGACCACCTGAACATCGGCGCTGGCGACCAGGGCTTGATGTTTGGCTACGCCTGCGATGAAACGCCTGAACTGATGCCTGCGCCGATTTACTACGCGCACCGCCTGATGGAACGCCAAG
>JANXYH010000109.1 GCA_025350145.1 Burkholderiales bacterium
CTGGCCACGTTGAGCGTGGCGCTGGTGTCACTGAAGGGGCCGTTGGCGCTGCTGTCCAGGCTGCCGCCATCGACCTGGATCAGGTTGGAGGCAAGCGCGCCAGCCACGCCCAGCAGCAGTTTCCCGGCCGACACCGTGGTCGCGCCGGTGTAGCTGTTGGCCGCACCCAGCGTGACCGTGCCCGGGCCGGATTTGCTCAGCCCCGCCGTGCCCGCCAGGATGGCGTCAACGCTGCCGGATTCGAACTGGAACTCGCTGCCGGTCAAGGCGCCCTTGACCACCGCGCTGTCGACAATGCTGCCGGCGACCAGGCGCATCACGCCCACGCCCGGGCTTTGGCCGGCAATGTCCAGGCTGCCGCCGCTCACGGTCAGGTCACCGCCCGTCGGCAATGCCCCGGCCGACCCCAGCTTCAAGCTGCCGGCGCTGAGCGTGGTGCCGCCGCTGTAGCTGTTGCTGCCGCTGAGCGTCAGCAGGCCGGCGCCGGCCTTGGTCAACGAGCCAGTGCCGGTCAAGCCATCGCCCAGCGTGCTGCCGACGACGGCGTTTGCCAGGGTGAAGCTGTGGCTGCCGACCAACTGCGCGGCGCCGACGATGCTCAGGCGGTCAGCGCTGATGTCGGCCTGCAGGGTATGGCTGCCGCTGCCGCCGTTCTGGCTGATCGTGACCATGCCGGCAGCGGCGTTCAGCGGGAAGTTGAGAACCACGGCGGCGCTGTTGTCGCGTGCGCTGCCCGCCACCGGGTCGTTGGCCGACAGGGTGATCGCGCCGCCGTTGGTGCTGATGCTGGCGTTGACGGTGATCGCCTTGCCGGCCCTTGCCTCTAGGCCGACGCCGGGCATGCCCAGGCTGACCGGGTCGCAGAAGCTGATGTTGTTTGAGGCCTGCAGGCTGACCGTGGCGACAGCCGCATTGAGCACCGCCGGGTCTATGGTCAACGAGCCGTGGCTGTTGATGTCGGCGACATCGATCAGGGTAGCAGCGCCGCCAGACTTGACATCGATGTTGTCCGGGTCCAGCAGCCAACTGCCGGCCAATTTGGCGCTGCTGGCGCCGGCATCGACCTGGCCGCTGTGCACACTCAGGCCGTGCTTGCCCGAGGTCTCGACAGCGCCACCATGGCCGCCCGCCGGCCCGCCACGGGCGACGATCCGGCCGTCGAACTGGGTCAGACCGTCGGCCCACAGCACCACCCGACCGCCGTCGCCCTGCTGGGTCGCACTGGCGTCGATGCGTGCGCCCGCAGCCATCTGCGTGGTCCGGGCGTTGGCCCCGGGCGCTGACGGGTTGGGCTGACCCTGCCAGTCGCCACCGACCTGCACCGTGCCGCCGCCGGCCGGGCCGCTGGCGTCGATCCGACTGGCGGGGCCCAGCAGCAACTGCGCGCCGCGCAGGCTGACGCTGCCGCCGCTGCTGCCCGGCTCGGTCGACGCGACATCGATCCTGCCGGACAGCACGGTGCTGCCGGCGCCGCCGCCGTCAATCACCACCTGGGCGCCGCGCCTGGCGAGGCCGCTGGCGCGGACGATGCCGCTGAGGTTGAGCACCGTGTCGGCGAATCCGGCCCGGGCGGCGGCGCGCAGATCGGCCGTGCCGGCCAGGGCATGGACCGTGCCCAGCACCGCCAAACGCGCCGCCAGGCCCTCATCTCGGGCGTTGAAAAAGACCAGGCCGTCACCCTCGACATCGACCTGCACCGAGCCCAACGCCGCCAGCCCGACCCGACCGGCGACGAGCTTGCCGGCCACGCTCAGCCGCGGCGCGACCAGCGCCACCGTGCCCTGCGGCGCGTAAATTTCGCCCTCCGCCCGCAACTCGGCCGGCTCGGCGCTGCCTTGGCTGAGCCGGTAGCGTCCCTGCTCCGGCGTGCGCTGCAAGTCCAGCGTGGTCGCGACCAGGCCGCCGACATCGACCTGCGATCCGGCGCCAAAGATGATGCCGCGCGGATTGGACAGGAACACCCGGCCATTGGCCTGGAGCTGGCCGAAGATCAGCGAGGGGTCGGCGCCGCTGACACGGCTGAACAGCACCGACTGGGCGTCGGGCTGGCGCAGGTTGACGCGCTCGCCGGCGGCGATTGAAAAGCTCTGCCAATCGATGCCGGCCCGGGCGCTGGTCTGGACGATGGTCAAGGTTCGGGCGTCAGTCAAGGCCTGCTGGACGCTGCCGAAGCTGGGCACGCCGCCGCTGGGCAGTGCCCAAACCGCAGGCGCGGCCAGCAGCAGGCAGACCGCAACATGCACCGGCCGCAGCAGCCAGTGCGCGGCCTGAGGAGCGGCGGCGCGGCGGCGGCTCAGGGGGGGTGTCCGGCGCTGGCTGGGCATCAGAAGAACTTCGTCAACTGGGCGTACAGCCGGGCGCCGCGCGGTTTGTCGGACTTGGCCTGGCCCTGCACCGGTGCGGCCAGGCTGGCACGCAGCGCATAGCCGCCGGTGCGCTCCCAGGACAGGGCCAGGCCGGCACCGCCATAGGCGGCGCTGCGCACAAAGCTGGCCGGGCGCTTGCTGGCGTCATGGCGAAAGCTCACCTGGCCCTGGTCGAAGAACAGGCTGAGCACCGATTCATGCGCCAGCCGTCCGAACAGGCTCTCGGGTGGCAGCAGCCGCAGCTCCAGGCTCAGCACCGCGCCGCTGTCGCCGGTGCCCTCGCCGGCAGCAAAGGCGCGCACACCGTCGGGTCCGCCGAGGCGAAATTGCTCGCTGCTGTCGAGGTTGGCCATCGCCACTTGCAGGCGCAGCGCCGCGTACAGCAGCCATCGCCCTTCGACCAGATTCTGCAATCGGTTCAGGCCCAGGCTGAACTTGGCGAAATTCGGGCTGTCGTCCAGGCCGCCGGGGACGCCTGCGGGATAACGCACCTGGCCGCTGGCCAGGTTGGCCTCGAAGGTGCTGACGGCACCGTCAAACAGGTTGTCGCGCAGGTCACCGCTGACACCCAGCGTCAAGACCCGCACCGACTTGTCGGTCTGGCTGCCGGCGGCGTCGAAGCGGTCGACATAGCGCTTGTCGTCCACCGAGACCAGGCTGAACAGGTTCAGGTTGCGCGAGCGCAGCCAGGGGTACAGGGCATAGGCCGACAGGGTCAGCGCATCACCGTTGACACCGAGCGGAAATTGGCCTGGATCGAGCCGGTAGCGCACCACCGACAGGCTGCCGCCGAGCTTCAGGCCGCTGGCATTGAGCGGCAGGTTGGCGCCCAGCAGGCCGAACTGCAGGCCCTGCGAGACCAGCAGGTTGCCGGTCAAGGCGTCGCCCCGTCCGCCCAGGCTGTTGACCGAGCTTAAAGCGCCCAGCCTGAGCTGGCCCAGGTAGGGCGAGCCGTTGAGATCGACGTCGGCCTTGTTGGCCCAGCGCGGCTCGGCCTGCGGCGTGACCACCAGGCTGGCGGTGCCCGGCTCGGCGCCGGCGCTGAGTTCGAACCGCAAACTCAGGCCGCGCAGGTCGTTGACCAGAAACACCACCCGTTCAAGCTCCTGCACCCGCAGGATCTCGCCCGGCCGGAGCAGATCGAGGTAGGCCTGGACGATCTCGCGGCGCACCGGCAGGCCATCACTCCAGACCAGCCTGACCTGGTCCAGCCGACCCTCCAGTACCTCGATACGCACCACCCCGTCTTCAGCCGCTTGCTCGGGCAGGTAGGCATAACCCAGGTAGTAGCCGGCCTGGCGTTGGAGGAACCGCGTCACCTCGGCGGCGGCGTTGGCCAAGTCTTCATAGCTGCGCTGCGCGCCGACATAGGGCGCCGTCAGCTTGCCCAACTCGGCCTGGAGTTCGGGCGGGGCGTTGTCAGACAGCACATAGCGGCGCACGTCCAGGCTCAGTTCGTCGGCCGGCTTGGCCAACTCGCGCGGCGGCGTCGGTCTGGACGGCAGGCCGCGCGGGTCGGTGACCGCGCCAATGCTGCGGGGTGCCAACTGGGCCGGGCTGGGCAACACCCCCGGAGTGACGGGTGCCGCAAGCTGGGCCCCGCACCATCCACCATGCAGGGCCAGCAACAAGGGCCAAGACATTGGCCAAGACCTTGGCCAAACGGTCGGCCGGGTCCGCCCGGCCTGCCACCTTGACGGCCACCGGCGCCTGCCACCGCCTAACCCTGGGTCTGCCGTGGCCACCGTAGTCATCGGCCAATGCTAGCGAACGCAAGGCCACAGGCAAGGCAGGGCAAGCCCGCAGCCTGAGCATCACCAGCCCAACGGCGGTTCATTTCGGCGACTCATTTCGGCGGCTCATTTCGGCGCCTCATTTCGGCCGCTCACTTCAGCCGCTGGCACAGGCGCCGGGCTGGCCGCAAAGTGCCGGATGGAACGATCAACTAGGGCGTTGACTGGCGGCCGATTTCGACCCGCCGGTTTCCGGCCGCAAAAGGATCGGCGGCGACCCTGGGCGCGCTCGATCCCAGACCCACGGGCAGCAGCATGGCCTGGTCAGCGCCATGCTGCACCAGGTAGGACTTGACTGCCTCGGCACGGCGCTGCGACAACGACTGGTTGACCTCGGCCGTGCCCGAGGCATCGGCATGGCCTTCGATCCTGACGATCCGGCCATTGCCCGGCGTGCCGCGCAGGACTTCGGCAAACACATCAAGTTGCCGGCGCAGCAGCTCCGGCAGATCAGCCGAGCCGAGGCGGAAATTCGCCGTCGGCAAGGAGAACCGCAGCGCTGGCTTGAAACCCATGCACTTGAAGCCGGCGGCCTCCAGTTCCTTGCAGGCGTCTTCCGGGAACAGGCCATCCCGAACCTGCTGCGCATCGGGCACATCCATGCCCATGTCCACCGCCTCGGCAGCCCAGACCTGCGACTGCAAGCCCAGCACGCAGCCGACGGCTGCGGCAATGCGCATCAACGACCATGTCTTCGCCATGTCAACCTCCAATTTGCCGGGGTCACTGGTCCAGATCCGCCATGCGTCGGCAGGCAAGCGCTGGTGGTCCGGCCTTAGGCGCAACGATGATAGCGCCGGCCGGTTGCCTGCCACAGCCCTAAAGTCACTCCCGCGCAGGCCAGCATCTGGTTGACAATGGTCCGGCTTGCCCTGCCTTGTTCGACCTGCCAGCGACCGCGGCCCCGGCAACACCATGAGGAGTGGCCCAGCGCATGAGTCCTTCGACACCCGAAGACAACCCCTCCCGGTCCCAGCCGCCGGTTCGCCCTGGCACGGACTCGACCTCGGCCGAGCGCACCCTGGCCTTACCGCCGGCTCACCCGGGGTCAGGCGATCTGGACATCGATCTGGACCTGGAGGAGACGACGCTACAGGTCAGGGCCGGTGCGCCCGCCAAAGCGACCGTCAGTGCGCCCGCCAGTGCGCTCGACCTAGACCTGCCGGTGGACGAGGCCGAGCCGGGCGACGCGGCTTCGGGCCTGGGCATAGACCTGGAGGCATTGGCGCAGGAAGAGACCAGCCAGACCCAGACCCTGCCGGTGGTGCATTTGCGCCCGGGCGACACGGTCACCGGGCCAGGCCCCACAGGCCGGTTGCAGCCGGTGGCTGATGCGCCGCCGCCGGCACCGCCCCAGCCGGCAATGCGCCGACCTGCGGTCAAGGCCGCTGAGCCGGCACCACCCGCAGCACCACCCGCTGCGGGTGCTGCAGCATCAGCACCCGCCGCCCCCGCCAAGGACCAGCGCGGTGCCTTGTGGATCGCCGCCCTGGTCGGCGTGGTGCTGGCCGTGGCGCTGGTCGTGGCGCTGATGCTGTCGCGCTGACGCTGTGTTGCCGTCGGGCTGCCGCTGGCCTGGCGGTCCGGCCCAGCGGTCCCGCCCGGCACGCCGGCCCTGACCGGCAGACCGCCAGCCGGGCCAGGCCATAGCCTCAGTTCGGCGGCTTGACGTAGTCGGTCATCACCTTCCACTTGCCGTCAACGATCTGCGACAAACGCGACCTGTTGCCACCCAGGCGCTTGGTGGCGGTGAAGCTCATTTCATCGCTGCCGAAGATGTCCGGCGGGATGTTCATGGTGTCCATCGCCTTGATGAAGGTCTCGGTGTTGAGGGTCGACCCGGCCTTGCCGGCGGCGCGGGCGAATGCGTCGATGATGATGTAGCCGTAGACCGAGAAAACGGTCGGGTCTTCGGAGAACTTGGTCTTGTACTTGGTCGCCCAGAAGCGGATCGGCTGGGCCGCCTCGTCCAGATACGGGTGCTGCGCGCCCATGGTGGCGTAGAAGCCGTTCATGGTCGGGCCGCCGAGCTTGTGGATCAGGTCGGTGTAGGCCGCGCTGGAGCCGACGAAGATCGGGTTGAAGCCGGTCTTGCGCGCTTCGCCGATCGCCCCGATGGTCTCGCGGATGATCGTGCCCAGCACCACCATGTCGCAGGCCGTGGCCTTGAGCTTGGCAATCTGCGACGAGAAGTCGGTGGCGCCGCGCTTGTAGCTGGTCTTCTCTGCCAGCTCCATGCCGATGCTCTTGAGGCCGACCTCGATGCCGCGCTGCACCTCCAGGCCGAATTCGTCGTCCTGGTAGAGCGAGCAGACCTTTTTCGCGCCCTTCTCCTTGACCAGGGCTGGCACGGTCACGCGCATCTGGTCGTAGTAGGGCACGGCGTAGGAGTACTTGAGCTTGTGGAACGGCTCGTACATCTCGCGAGCAGCGGTGACCGGGAAGAAGTTGATGATGTTCTTCTCGAACTGCACCGGCATCGCCGCCAGGCTGGGCGCGGTGCCCAGCGTGCCCATCATCATGAAGACCTTGTCCTGGTTGACCAGTTTCTGCGCCGCCAGCACCGCCCGCTTCGGGTCGTAGCCCATGTCCTCGACCAGGAGCTTGAGCTTGCGGCCATGGATGCCGCCCTGCTCGTTGATCTCGTCAACCCGCAGCAGCATGCCCTGGCGGGTCTGCTTGCCGTAGCCGGCGATCGGGCCGGACAAATCCTGCATCGAGCCGAGCAGGATTTCGGTCTTGCTCACACCTTGCATCTCTGCGGCCAGGGCGGGCCCAGCAGCCAGGCTGGCGAGCGCGCCAGCGGCGGCCCATGCCATGCCCAGGCGTGCCATGCCCAGGCGTGCCATGCCCAGGGGTGCAATTACGGGGGTCATGTCGTCTCCTTGAACACCAGCCGCCACCGACACGGCGGCGTTGTGCGGGATGCTAGCCTGCCGACCAGCCTGCCCGTACTCAGGCAAACGCGAACACGCCGGTCTGCTCGCAGGCCTGCGTGCTACCCTCGTTTGACACCCTGAACGCCGCCGCCGCCATGCCCTTTCGATCCCTGTCCCGCCGCAGTTTGATTGGCGCCGCGCTGCTGGCCAGCGGCCTGGATATTGCCGCCCAGACCGCGTCCACGGCGGCCCCGCTGCGCCTGATCGTGCCCTTCACCCCCGGTACCGGCATCGATCTGATCGCCCGCCAGCTTGCCCCGCATCTGGCCGAACGCCTGGGCCGGCCGGTGCTGGTCGACAACCGGGCCGGGGCTTCGGGCAACCTCGGCACCGAGGCGGTGGTGCGTGCCCCGGCCGACGGCAGCACCTTGCTGGTGACCGTCAACACGCTGGTGATGAACCGGGCGCTCTACCCCAAACTGGGCTTTGATGTGCTGCGCGACCTCGACCCGGTGACGCTGACCAGTTGGGGCCAGTTGCTGCTGGTAGCGGCCCCAGCCTCGGGCATAGGCTCGGCCGCCGAACTGCTGGCCAAGGCCCGCGCCAGGCCGGGCGGGCTGAACTATGGCTCGCCCGGCAGCGGCACGCCGCACCACCTGGCGATGGAGTTGCTCAAGACCCAGACCGGCTGCTTCATCACCCACATCCCCTACCGCGGCAGCGGCCCGGCCCTGACCGATCTGCTCGGCGGCCAGATCGACCTGATGTTCCTGCCCATCCATGTCGCCCTGCAGCATGTCAAGGCCGGCAAGCTGCGCGCCCTGGGCATCAGCAGCGACAAGCCCAGCCCGCTGCTGCCGCAAGTGCCACCGCTGCGTGGCCTGGGCCTGGGGCAGCTCGATGTCGAGATGTGGTACGGCGTGCTGGCGCCGCACGGCACGCCGACGGCAACGGTCGAGCGGCTCAACGCCGAGATCCGGGCGATCCTGGCCCGGGCCGATGTCCGCACCGCGTTCGAGACCCAGGGCATGACCCCGGCCAGCAGCAGCCCAGCCGAGTTCAGGGCGCTGCTGGAGAAAGACGCGCCGCGCTGGGCGCGGGTCGTGCGGGAGCAGCGGATCCAGGCCGATTGAGCCGCTGCGCCAGCGCCGGCCAGGGCTCAGGCCACCTTCGACGCCCTCCTGTCCCGAGCCTTCCGCTGACGTTTTCCCCATGCCCCACCCAAGCCCCACCGAGTCCACCGCATGATCTCGAAACTGACCTTGCGCAACTTCAAGAGCGTGGGCAAGCAGGTCTATGACTTCACCCGCTTCGACCTGCTTGTCGGCCGCAACAACAGCGGCAAGAGCACGGTGCTGCAGGCCATGGCGATCTGGCAGTTCTGCGTCGACGAGTTCCACCGCTCCAAGCGCACCGGCAACACCGGCATCCAGATCGTGCTGCCCAACTTCACCGCGCTGCCGGTGCCGGAGTTCATCCTGCTGTGGAAGGACCGCACCGACCGGAACTATCCGCCCGATCCGGCCACGGGCAAAAAGAAGCAGGAGTTCGTGCTCATCGAAATTCTGCTGGAGTGGCCAGATGCCGCCGGCAAGACCGGCGCCTTCGGTGTCGAACTGCGCTACCACTCGCCGCAGACCATCTACGCCATCCCGTCGGGTGGCTGGTCGGCGTTCCGCGAGTGCGAGCAGGCCGGTTCTCTCCCGCGTATCGCCTATGTGCCCCCGTTCTCGGGCCTGGAGCCGACCGAGAAATTTCTGGACATCTCGCCGATGCGCCAGCAGGTTGGCAAGGGCCAGCCGGGCAGTGTGTTGCGCAACCTGCTGTTGCGCGTCTACAGCCCGACAGCGCGTGACAACGGCGCGCAGTCACCACTTCGGGCGCCCACAGCCGAAGACTGGAAAGAACTGGCCGCCATGGTGGAGCGCTGGTTCGCCGTCAAGATCAGCCCGCCGCGCTACGAATCGACCAAGGATGTCTACATCACGGTGGCCTACGTCGACGGCAATCGGAAGTTCGACATCATTTCCGGTGGCAGCGGTTTCCACCAGGCGCTGACGCTGCTGGCCTTTCTGTTCGGCTATCAGCCGACCACCATCCTGCTCGATGAGCCCGACGCGCACCTGCACGTCAACCTGCAGCGCCAGATCCTCGACTACTTCAAGCGCAAGTCGCAGCAGCTCGGCACGCAGTTCCTGATCGCCACCCATGCGGAGGAGCTCGCGCGCGCGGTAGATGCGAGCCAGATCATCTCGCTGCTCAATCGCGAGCCGAAGCGGGTCGAATCGACCTCGGCCGTACTGCAGGCCATGGCCGATGTGTCCAACGACGAGATCACGCGACTGATGGCGTCGCCCTGCATCCTGTACGTGGAGGGCGAAAGCGACGAGCGGCTGTTGCGGGCGTGGGCCGACGCCTGCGGCGCCCAGAAGGCGATGGCCGAGGTCTGCTTCAAGACCATGGGCGGCGGCGGCAAGAAGAACATGAAGCAGCGTGCCGATGCGCACTTCGACGCGCTGCAGCAAATCGTGCCGGGTGTCGCCCGGCTGATGCTGTTCGACTTCGACGACGCCGACGAGGCCTTCCATCCCGAGGCGGGCAACGCCGTGCTGGCCGAGTGGAAGCGCAAGAACATCGAGAACTACCTGCTGGTACCGGACGCATGGCGCCGCGCGGCCTTGGGGAAAAACCGACCGCCGGCAGATGACCTCTTGGCCGATTTGACGATCAAGACCATTGACAATTTCTTCGCCGACCAGAACCTGACCCTGCCGCCGGGCCGCACCTGGCGCCAGGTCAGCGCGAACATCTTCAGCCTGGTGAATGGCAAGAAGATCCTGTTCGAGAACGCCGACAGCCTGTTTCAGCAACTGCGCTTGGAAGTTCCTTCGGTCGAGTTGACCCGCGAAGCCGTGGCATCGGGCATGACAGCGGACGAGATCCACGAGGATGTCCACGAGTTCATCGGCAAGGTGCAGGCGCTGACCACAAAGGACTGATCCGCGCCGACAGCGCGCCGGCCAAGGCGCCTCAGCGCGGCGGCAACAGCTTGGTCGGATCGACCGGCTTGCCCAGGCGGCGGATCTCGAAATGCAGTTGCACCCGGTCGGCGTCGCTGGCGCCCATCTCGGCGATCTTCTGGCCGCGCCGCACCACCTGGTCTTCCTTGACCAGCAGCGCCTGGTTGTGGGCGTAGGCGCTGAGGTAGGTGGCGTTGTGCTTGACGATCACGAGGTTGCCATAGCCGCGCAGCTTGTCGCCGGCATAGACCACCCGGCCGTCGGCGGCGGCCAGCACCGGGTCGCCGGCCTTGCCGGCCAAGACGATGCCCTTGCTCTTGCCCTCCTCGAAGCTGCCGCTGAGCGCCGCGGCGGCGGGCCACTGCCAGTTCAGGTTGTCGTCGCTGACCGCCGCCGCAGGCGCGCTGCCGCCGGGCGCCGCCGCCGTTGCCTCCGGCGCGGATGCGGCACTGGCCGGCGCGGCTGCCGCCCTGGCGTCCAGCGGCCGGGCATCGACCCTGGCCGCGGCCACGCCGCGCGCGGTCACGGCCTCGGCGTCGACATTCGGCGGCAACACCCGCAGCACCTGCCCGACCTCGATACGGTTCGGGTCGGGCAGATCGTTCCAGCGGCGTATGTCGCGCCAGTTCTGGCCGTTGTCCAGGCCGATGCGGATCAGCGTGTCGCCCGGCTTGACGCTGTAGTAGCCCGGCTTGCCGGCGTTTTCAGCGCCCGGCAGCGCCGGTTTGGCGTCCGCCGCAACCGCCGCACCAGCGCCAGCCTCGGCTGCGCCAGCGGCCTGGGGCAGCGCTGCCACCCCGACCGCGCGCGGCGCCGTCCGGCGTTCCTCGACTGGCGCGCGCTGCGGCGGTGCCGTGGCGCAGCCAACCAGCCAGCACAGCGCGCCTGCCAGCGCCCAGTTTGATCGGCGCGACGGCAGGGCTGGCAGGCGGGTACGCAGGTTCATCGGTGCGGGCTGGGCGGCCAAGTCAGGCGACCCCAGATTTTAAGGGGACGAAGCGGACCGCCTCGTGCTCGGTGCGGACACAGCCGCCGGGGTTGCGGTCGACCACCACCAGGACCTGGCCGCGGCCGGCGCTGCGTTGGCAGGGCGCGACCAGGCGGCCACCGACCGCCAGTTGGGCCAGCCAGGCATCGGGCAACTCGTCGCCGCCGGCAGCGGCGATGATGCTGTCATACGGCGCCTGCGGCGGGTGGCCGAGCCGGCCATCGCCGTGCACCAGCCGGACCCGGTCGCCACGCCAGGCCGACAGGTGCTGGGTGGCCCGGTCCAACAAGGGGCCCAAGCGCTCGATCGACAGCACGCGCTGCGCCATTTGCGCCAACAGCGCCGTCTGGTAGCCGCAGCCGGTGCCGATTTCCAGCACCCGGCCCAGGCCGGCGCCGCGCCCTGCGGTCTGCCCGGCGAACAGCAGTTCGAACATCCGCGCCACCACCGAGGGCTTGGAGATCGTCTGCCCCAGACCGATCGGCAGGCTGGTGTCCTCATAGGCCTGGTTGGCCAGGGCGGTGTCGACGAAGGCGTGGCGCGGCACCATCGCCATCGCTTCAAACACAGGCGCGCAGCGGATGCCTTCAGCCACCAGGCGCGCCACCATGCGCTGGCGCATCGCCAGCGAATCCAGGCCCAGGCCGCTGGCAGCGCTGGGCCGGCCGGCATCGCGGTGGGCCTCGTGCACCGGCCGCTGCGGACGCAGGGTGGTGCGCGGCTGGGCGCTGACGCCGGGCCGACCCAGCCGCTCCAGCGCCACCGGAAAGCGCGGGCGGCGCGCGCCCTGGTGCTCGGTCATCGTGGCGCCGGCTCGAACAGGCCGCGCCAGCGCGGGGCACTGGCGTGGTCTGTCAGGTCGACCTGCAGGGGCGTGATCGACACCTGGCCGCTGGCGGCGGCGTGAAAGTCTGTGCCCGGGCCGGCCTCGCGGGCATCGCCGGCCGGGCCGATCCAGTAGATCGGGTCACCACGCGGGCTGGTCTGCCGCACCACTGGCTCGCTGGCATGGCGGCGGCCGAGCCGGGTGACGCGGCGCGGCAGCGTGTCGGCATCGGCGCGGTTGGGGATGTTGATGTTGAGCAGGTACGGCTCGGCCGGCAGCGGCTGGGCGAGCAACTGCTGCACCACCGATCGAGCCAGCCGCGCGGCAGCGTCCAGGTGCTGCCAGCCCGCCTGGACCTGCGAGAAAGCGATCGATGGCAGGCCGAACAGGTAGCCCTCCATCGCTGCCGCTACGGTACCCGAGTAGAGCGTGTCGTCGCCCATGTTGGCGCCCTGGTTGATGCCCGAGACCACCAGGTCTGGACGCTGGCCCAGCACCCCGGTCAGGGCGATGTGGACGCAGTCGGAGGGCGTGCCGTTGACCACATGGAAGCCCGCCTGCGCCGGCCCGCTGGCGCGGAACACCGACAGCGGGCGGCCCAACGTCAGGGCGTTGGAGGTGCCGCTGGCGTTCTGCTCGGGCGCAAAGACATCGATCTCACCCAGCCCGCGCATCGCCTCGACCAGCGCCGCCAGTCCGGGCGCAAGGTAGCCGTCGTCGTTGGCGATCAGGATCCGCATCGCGGCGATTGTAGGTAGCCGACCTGGCTTGCCTATGATGCGGCCTTGCCTGCCCATCCACCCTGACCTCCACCCTGACCGACGGACACCCCAACATGCATGCCTGGATCTGCGACAAGCCCACCGGCGTTGACCAACTGCAGTGGCGCGAGCAGCCCACGCCCGAGCCCGGCCCGGGCGAAGTGCGGGTGGCGATCCGCGTCGCCAGCCTGAACTTCCCCGACATCCTGATCGTGCAGAACAAGTACCAGTTCAAGCCGACCCCGCCATTCGTTCCGGGCAGCGAATTCGCAGGCCACGTCGAGGCCGTCGGCGCCGGCGTGAGCACGCTGCGGGTCGGCGACCCGGTCGCGGTCTGCGGCAGCTCGGGCGGTTTTGCCACCCACGCCATCGTCGCCGCCGAGCGCGCGATGCCGCTGCCGGCCGGCTTCGCGATGGAGGACGCGGCCGCCTTCGTCCTGACCTACGGCACCTCGCACCATGCCCTGGTCGACCGCGCCGCGCTCCAGCCCGGCGAGACGGTGCTGGTGCTGGGTGCGGCCGGCGGCGTCGGTACCTCGGCGATCCAGATTGCCAAGGCGCTGGGCGCCAGGGTCATCGCGGCCGCCTCCAGCGACGAGAAGTGCGCGCTCTGCAGCCGCATCGGCGCCGACGCGACGATCAACTACAACGGCGCCACCAACTTGCGCGAGGCGATCAAGGCAGCCACCGATGGCAAGGGCCCGGACGTGGTCTACGACCCGGTCGGCGGCGCGTTCGCCGAGCCGGTGTTCCGCTCAATAGCCTGGCGCGGCCGCTACTTGGTGATCGGCTTTGCCGGTGGACCGATACCCGCGCTGCCGCTGAACCTGGCGCTGCTCAAGGGCGCCTCCATCGTCGGCGTGTTCTGGGGCGACTACACCCGACGCGAGCCCGAGGCCAACGCCGCCGCGATGCGCCAGCTCGGCCAGTGGTACCTGCAAGGCAAGGTCAAGCCGGTGCTCGACCAGGTCATGGACATGGCCGACCTGCCTGCCGCCTATGCCCGCATGGGCAGCCGCCAGGTGCAGGGCAAGCTGGTGCTGCGCAATGCCTGAGCCCGCCCTGGCGGTGCAGTCGGGCTGCTAGTATTCATCGTCAGGGGAAAACATACAGCCATGTCGGTCAAGGTGCTCATCGTTGAAGACAACCCGGTCGCCCGCAGCTTTCTCTGCCGGGTGGTGCGCGAGAGCTTCAGCGACGCCATCGTCATCACCGAGGCCGGCGACCTCGAAAGCGCCCGCGGCCAGGTCGCATTGAGCGGCGGCGGGCGCGGCCAGCGTGGCGGCGATCCGTTCAAGCTGGTGCTGGTGGACCTGGAATTGCCCGACGGCAATGGCATGGAGTTGCTCGACGAACTGACGCAATACCCGGCGACCAAGGTCGTGACCACGCTCTACTCTGACGACGACCACCTGTTCCCGGCGCTGCAACGTGGCGCCGACGGCTATCTGCTCAAGGAAGACCGCTTCGAAGTGCTGGTCGAGGAGTTGCAGAAGATCGTCCGTGGCCAGCCGCCGCTGTCACCGGCGATTGCCCGGCGGCTGCTGACCCACTTTCGCGCTGGCAGCCGCAGCGACGTCGCGATGCAGGATTCGGGCTTCACCATGCCGATGGAGTTCGTCAACCACAGTCGCCCAGTACCGATTGAGCGTGCGCCCGAGCAGGCGCGCCTGACGCCGCGCGAAAGCGAGGTGCTGACCTACCTGAGCAAGGGCTTCACGATCAAGGAGATCGCCAGCTTGATGGGCATCAAGTGGTTCACTGTCAACGACCACATCAAGTCGATCTACAAGAAGCTCAACGTCTCCAGCCGTGCCGAAGCTGCCGTGCTGGCGACCAAGCAAGGGCTGGTCTGAGCTGGCCAGGGCCGTCGCCTTGTCGCCCGCCGCAACCACGCCGACAGCAACTCCGTCGGGACGCTCTCGCCAGTGGCATCGCGCCCGCTGGCCGAAGCTGCGCTACCCGCGTTTGATGCTGGCGCTGGCGCTGCTTGGCGCCGTGCTGCTGCTCGCATTGGTGCACGAGGTCGCTTCCTGGCGCAGCGTTGACGCACGCTGGCGGCTGCGCGCCGACGGTGACCTGGCGCTGCTGTCCAGCCCGCACCCGCAGTTGCGCGGCTACGCCAAACAGGCGCTGCGGACAGTTGGCCCGGCGTCCGGCGCCTCGGCGCCACTGGACGCGGCGGTAGCCGGGGCGCCGCTGGACGCAGGGGTAGCCGGGGCGCCGCTTGACGCGGCGGTGGCTGCCGCGCCTTCAGCGCGTTGGCTGGTGGGCGACGCCGAGCGCGCGCGGCATGTTGCGCAGCAGGATTTGCTCGGCCAGTGGCTGGGCCAGGCCACCGTGGCGCTGCAAATCGACGGCATGGGCGCGGCTGTGCAGGTTCCCACCCAGCCGCGTGGCTGGACCGGGCTGGGGCTGGCGTTCTGGATGTTTGCCCTGATCGCACTTTGCCTGTACCTGGCCGGCGCCTGGGTGGTGCAGCGCCAACCCAGCCTGGGCCGGCTCTGCTTCGGTGTCCTGGCCTGGGCGCAGGCGGCCAACTTGCTGCTGATCGGGCTGGAGAACCTGCCGCCGCTGGGTCTGCCGGTCGGCTTCGCGCAGCTCGACTGGCTGCTGCGTGCGGGCCTGGATCTGCTCAGTGCAGCGGCGTTGCCTTGCGCGATCTTGTTGAGCCCGACCGGCCAGCGCAGCCGGGATCGTCCGCCCGCCGGCGCAGACTGGCAGGCCAGCATGGCGCTCGGTCAGGGTGGGCTGTTCGGCCCGCCCCCGTCCGGCGTAGCGGCCACCGGCGCAGGCAGGGCCTGGGCTCGGCACCGATCAGCGCGCAGCTCGCGCTGGCTGGCCGGCGCGATCCTCGGGCTGGCAACCGGCCTGTGGGCGGCCATCGCCTTGGACGCCCTGCCCCAGGCCTGGGGCTTACTGCAGGCGGTGATGCTGGCCAGCGGCGCCGGCAGCCTGGCACTGTTGCACGCGGCGGCCGAGTCGGCGCGGCCGCACACCCGGCTGCTGCAGCGCCTGACCGCACTCGGCCTGATCGCGCTTGTGATCCTGAGCCTGGCGGCGCTTGCGGCGGCGTTCGGCCCGCCGGCCCCGGCGGGCCTGCTCCAGTTTGGCGCCGCAGGCTGGACGCTGTGCCTGAGTGCGATCTTCCTGGCCGCGCCCTTCCTGGCCCGCTCGCGCCGGTGGGCGCAGGAGCTGGCACTGGTCGCCGGCCTGGGGATGCTGGCGCTGTCGCTGTACCTGCTGGTGGCCTGGATCGTGCCCAGCCCCGGCGCGGCAGTGGGCCTGGCGGTGACCCTTTCCACCGTCTTGTACGCTGCCGCCCGACCCTGGTTGATCGCGCGGCTGGTTGGCAGCGGCGGCGCTGCGGCCAGCGCCGAGCAGATGTTCGACAGCCTCTACCGCGCCGCCCGCGACATCGAGCACCTGCCCGAGCTGGCGCAAGACCATGTGCTGCGGCTGCTGCGCGAGCTGTTCGACCCACAGCACATCGAACCCCTGCAGCGGGTGCTGACGCGCGCCAGGGTATCGCCCGACGGCTCGGCGCTGGTCGTGCCGATGCCGATGATCCCGGCGTTGATGCCCTCGGCTACCGATGCCGAGCGCGAGCGCAGCGTCAACCGTTCGGTCGTGCTGCGCGCCGCGCAACGCGGTACCCGGATGTTCACCCGCGAGGACGCGCGCCTGATCGACCGGGTCATGGAGCAACTGCGCCACGCCATCGTGTTTGACCGAGCGGTCGAGCATGGCCGCAATGAAGAACGCGCACGCATCGCCCAGGACTTGCACGACGACATCGGCGCGCGGCTGCTGACCTTGATGTACAAGGCGCAAAACCCGGAGATCGAGGAGTACCTGCGGCACACCCTGCAGGACCTGAAGACGCTGACCCGCGGCCTGGCCGCCTCCAGCCACAAGCTCTCGCACGCTGCGGCCGAATGGAAGGCCGACATCACCCAGCGCTTGCTGGCCACCCACTGCGACCTGACCTGGTCATTCACGATGGACCGCGACATGCCCCTGAGCGTGGTCCAGTGGTCGGCCCTGACCCGGATCCTGCGCGAGTTGGTCAACAACATCATTGCCCACGCCCACGCCACCACGGTGGAGGTTTTTGCCCAATGCGAGCGCGGCCGGCTGCTGCTGACGGTGACCGACGACGGCATCGGTCGCCAACCCGAATCCTGGTCGCCCGGCCTGGGTCTGGGTGGGGTGCGCAAGCGCGTCCGGCTGCTCGACGGGGAAGTGGCCTGGCGGGAACGCTTCGGCCGTGGCATCCGCTGCGAACTGCGGCTCCCCAGGCTGGGCGAGCGGCGCTGAGGCGGCAGGCCTACAGGCCCATGGGCGCTAAGGCGTCAAGGCGCTGACGCGCCGGGCGCCCTCAGTTGTCGGCGCTGTTGCCTATCGGCATGCCCAGCCGGGCCAGATGCCAGCGCCACTTCGATACCGCATGGAATGCCTTGGTCTGGCCACTGCTGCTTGGCATCGGCAGGCCCTTGCGCATCTCCAAGGTGATCGTCTGTACCGTCTGGGCCTGCGCCGGGCAGGCCCAGTTGCGCCCGTCGCTGATCTTGCAGTCGCTGAACTTGCCCGACGGCCCGCTCGCACCCACGGTCCAGAACACCACCTCCGCATGCGCCCTCAATGCACGGAAACGAAAGCGATCCCCGGCCAGGACATGGCCGCCGCACGACTCGGCCTGCCACTGCCCATCGGCACACTTGAGCGTGTAGACAGTGCGCTCGCCATCCAAGGTGATCGCGTCGCTGCCCCAACCCAGCAGCAAGCCGATGGCCACGACTTCGATCACTGCAATCCAGATGCGCATGCTTGTACGTCGGTGCTTTTAAGTTGATGTCGCGTTCGCTGCAAATCCGTGGCCCGACGGTCATCGCAAAGCCGGGCCTGAAATCAACCCATTGCAATCCACCCCGGACATCGGCCCACACCCCAGTGGTCACGGATCCGACAACCACTGCAGACCGTCAACGCGACCAGTCTAGCCGTCCACGCACCTGGATCGACCACGGCCGGGCGCGGCAACTGCAGGGCGCGGTGGCTCTGGCGCAAACAATGATCCGGCGGCGCTGTCCAGCGGGACGGTGACGCCCTGGCCGCCAGTTGAGCCGCCAGAGGTCGGGCCGAGCGGGTTCAGGCGCAGTGCGCCTAGGCAGCGGGTTTGCGCAGGTCGCTGCGACCTTGACGGCCACGCCGGTCCGGCTCTGCGGGGCCGGCGACGGCCGATGGCGCTTCAGTTGAAGAACTTGCCCACGCTGATCAGCGTGCGGTACACGCCCCAGGCCAGCGGAACGCCCACCGCCAGCCAGGCCAGCAGCACCACCGCGCTGGGCGTCTTTTCGGCCCCGGCCGATCCCATCCCGACTTCGGCGGCGGCGGCGCGCTCGTGCGAGATGCGCCGCTCTTCGGCCAGTTCGGCGTCGGTCATGAAGTGCTTCTTGTCGACCGGCCGGATCATCAGGTTGGAGATCAGGCCAACCACCAGCATGCCAACCAGGATGTACATGGTCTGGTTGTAGACCTGCTCGCGCGGGAGCCCCAAGCCGAGCTGGTACTCGCGCATGTAGTTCACCACCACCGGGCCGATGATGCCGGCGGTGGCCCAGGCGGTGAGCAGCCGGCCGTGGATGGCGCCGACCATCTGCGTGCCGAACAGATCGGCCAGGTAGGCCGGCACGGTGGCGAAGCCGCCGCCATACATGCTCAGGATGATGCAGAACGCGGCCACGAAGAGCAGCTTGTTGCCCGCCGCCGAGCTGGCCGGGACGCTGAAATACAGCACCCCGCCCAGGACAAAGAAGCAGACATAGGTCAGCCTGCGGCCGAGCAGATCGGACATGCTGGCCCAAAAGAAGCGGCCACCGATATTGAACAGGCTGAGCAGCGCGGTGAAACCGGCGGCGACACCGGCAATCGCCGTCAACTGCGCCTTGTCGAGCTCGCCGAACTTCTTGGCCACGCCAATCAGGTTGCCGCCGAAGACCTCTTGCAGCATCGGGCTGGCCATGCCGATCACGCCAATGCCGGCCGACACGTTCATGCACAGCACCACCCAGACCATCCAGAACTGCGGAATGCCCCAGACCTTGCTGACGTGGACATGGCCTTTGGTGATCATCACGTTCTGGGTGACGCTGGCCGGTGCGGTCCAGCCCTCGGGCTTCCAGCCACTGGGCGGGACGCGGTAGCCGAGGGCGCCGCCCATCATGAAGACGAAATAGACGACCGCCATGACCAGGAACGTGGCGAACACGCCGACTTCACCCGGGCCAGAGAACGACTTCATCAGCTCGGCCGCCAGGGGTGAGCCGATCATCGCGCCGCCGCCGAAGCCCATGATGGCCATGCCGGTGGCCATGCCGCGGCGGTCAGGGAACCACTTGATCAGGGTCGACACCGGCGAGATGTAGCCCAGGCCCAGGCCGATCCCACCGATCACGCCCGAGCCCAGCCACAGCAGCCAGAGCTGGTGCGTGGCCACGCCGATCGACGAGATCACCAAACCCCCGCACCAGCACACCGCCGAGACCACGCCGGCCTTGCGCGGGCCGGCATGTTCGAGCCAGCCGCCCCAAAGCGCGGCCGACGAACCCAACAGCACGAAGAACAGCGTGTACATCCAGCCCAGGCTGGCGATGCGCCAGTCACACTGGGTGGTGAAAAGCTCGGCCAGCAGGCTCATGTCCTTGGGGCAGGTGCCGCCACCGGTTGCGCCCAGGGCCTTGGACAGCGGCAGCCAGAACACCGAGAAGCCATAGGCCATGCCGATGCACAGATGGATCGCCAGCGCTGCCGGCGGCACCAGCCAGCGGTTGAAACCGGCGCCGGCGATGATCCGCTCCTTGGACAGGAATGAGTCCTGGTGGCCAGACATGGTCGATGACATTCAGTCTCCTGGTTGTTGTGGTGCATGACCGCACCTTGAGGTGGCGCGGATTTTCCACTCGGTCCGCGTCGATTTCCCCAAGGATCAACCCGAAGCCTTCGTTGCGCAGTTGCCGCGATGGCCAGTCCTGCAGTTCAGGCGAAAATCCGGGCCATGCACGCCACCACCCCCCCCGGATTCGACTACCAGCAACTGGTCGGGGCCATCAGCGACGCCGTGGTCGTCGCCGACGCCAGCGGCAAGATCATCGTCTGGAACGGCGCTGCCGAGCGCATGTTCGGCCACAGCGCTGCCCAGGCGCTGGGCCAGTCGCTGGACCTGATCACACCCGAGCGGCTGCGGGCGCGCCATTGGGCCGGCTACTACCAGTCGATGGCCACTGGCACCACCCGCTACGGCAGCACGCTGTTGAAGGTGCCGGCGGTGCACCAGGACGGGCGGGCGATGTCGATCGCCTTCACCGTGGCCATGCTCAAAACTGCGGACCAGAAGGTCAGCGCCATCGTCGCCGTGATCCGCGACGAGACCGCGAGGTTTGCCGAGGAGCGATCGCTGCGCCAGCAGCTTGCCGAGCTGCAAGCCCAAGTCAAGCCGACCGCAGCACCATGAGCAAGGCGCTGGCGGGTTACCGCATCCTCGACTTCACCCATGTCCAGTCGGGCCCGACCTGCACCCAGTTGCTGGCCTGGTTCGGTGCCGATGTGATCAAGGTCGAGCGGGCCGGCGAGGGCGATGCCACGCGCGGGCAGTTGCGCGACATCGCCGGTGCCGACAGCCTGTATTTCACGATGCTCAACCACAACAAGCGCTCGGTCACGATAGACACCAAGAAGCCGCAGGGCAAGGCGGTGCTGGAGCGTCTGATCGCCGGCTGCGATGTGCTGGTCGAGAACTTCGCCCCAGGTGCCCTAGACCGCATGGGCTTTGGCTGGGAGCGGATCCATGCGCTCAACCCGCGCATGGTGGTGGCCTCGGTCAAGGGCTTCGGGCCAGGCAAGTACGAGCTGTGCAAGGTCTACGAGAACGTCGCCCAGTGCGCCGGCGGTTCGGCCTCCACCACCGGCTTTGACGACGGCCCGCCGATGGTGACCGGGGCGCAGATTGGCGACAGCGGCACCGGTCTGCACCTGGCCCTGGGCATCCTGGCCGCGCTCTTGCAGCGCCACCAGAGCGGGCGCGGCCAGAAGGTGCTGGCGCCGATGCAGGATGCGGTCCTGAACCTGTGCCGCGTCAAGTTGCGCGACCAGCAGCGGCTGGAGCGCACCGGCACGATGCACGAGTACCCGCAGTACCCCGACGGCGAGTTCGGTGAAGCGGTGCCGCGCGCCGGCAATGCCTCGGGCGGCGGCCAGCCCGGCGCGATCCTGCGCTGCAAGGGCTGGGAGACCGATCCCAACGCCTACATCTACTTCATCACCCAGGCGGCGGTCTGGCCGGCGGTGTGCAAGGTCATCGGCGAGCCCAATTGGATCGACGACGAGGCCTACGCCACGCCGGCGGCGCGTTTGCTGCACCTCAAGCCGATCTTTGCCAGGATCGAGCGCTGGACCATGACCCGGACCAAGTTCGAGGCCATGGACATCTTGAACCAGCTCGACATTCCTTGCGGACCGATCCTGTCGATGAAGGAGCTGGCCGAGGAGCCCTCGCTGCGCGCCAGCGGCACGGTGGTCGAGGTCGACCACCCGGTGCGCGGCAAGTACCTGACCGTGGGCAACCCGATCAAACTGTCGGACAGCCCGACCGAAGTCACCCGCTCGCCACTGCTGGGGGAGCACACCGACGAGGTCTTGTCACAATTCGGCTTCAGCCCGGCGCAGATCGATGCCCTGCGCGCCGAACGCGTCATCTGATTGGCCCTGAGCGCCAGCCAGCGCCCCCCCGGAGATATTGCTTTGAACCATCCCGTTATCCCCATCGTCGCCGCAGGCGCCGTCCGCCAGCGCAAGCGCGAGGCCCCCAAAGGCCGGCGGGTTGAGCCGGCGGCGCTGGCCGAGGTCCAGGCGCTGCTGGGCGATGCCTCGCGCCAGCGCGACCTCTTGATCGAGCACCTGCACCTGATCCAGGACAAGTTCGGCTGCCTGAGCGCGGCGCACCTGGCGGCACTGGCTCAGGAGATGAGGCTGGCGCAGACCGAGGTCTACGAGGTCGCGAGCTTCTACCACCACTTCGACATCGTCAAAGAAGGCCAGACCGCGCCGGCGGCGCTGACGGTGCGGGTCTGCGACGGCCTGTCCTGCGAGATGGCCGGCGCGCAAGACCTGCTGGCGCGCCTGCCGGCGCTGCTGGGGCGCGAGGTTCGGGTGCTGGCAGCGCCCTGCATCGGCCGCTGCGAGCAGGCGCCGGCGGTGGCGGTGGGCCAGCAGCCGCTGGCCCGCGCCCAGGTCGAAGACGTGGTCAGCGCGGTGGCCGGGCAGCAGCGCGGCGCAGCGGTGCCCGCCGCCGTGGCCGAAATCAGCCATGCCGAATACCTGGCAGGCGGCGGCTACCGGCTGCTGCAGGCCTGCCTGGCCGGCAGCCACAGGGTCGAGTCAGTGATCGCCACGCTCGAGCACTCCGGCCTGCGCGGCCTGGGCGGCGCGGGTTTTCCGGCCGGACGCAAATGGCGCATCGTCCGCGCCGAGGCCGGCCCGCGCTTGATGGCGGTGAACATCGACGAGGGCGAGCCCGGCACCTTCAAGGACCGGGTGCTGCTTGAGCGCGACCCGCACCGCTTCATCGAAGGCATGCTGATCGCCGCCTGGGCGGTTGGCATCGACGACGTGTATGTCTATCTGCGCGACGAATACCACGGCGGCCGGGCGATCCTGACCCAAGCCCTGGCCGATCTGCGCGCCCAGCCGCCGATCAACACCCTGCCGCGCATCCACCTGCGCCGCGGTGCCGGCGCCTACATCTGCGGCGAAGAGTCGGCAATGATCGAATCGATCGAGGGCAAGCGCGGCATGCCCCGGCTGCGCCCGCCCTATGTCGCCCAGGTCGGCTTGTTCGGCCGGCCGACGCTGGAGCACAACTTCGAGACCCTGTTCTGGGTGCGCGAGTTGGTCGACAAGGGCGGCGAGTGGTTCGCCAGCCAGGGCCGCCACGGCCGCAAGGGCCTGCGCACGTTCTCGGTCTCGGGCCGGGTTGTCAATCCGGGCATGAAACTGGCGCCGGCCGGCATCACGGTCCAGGAGTTGATCGACGAGTACTGTGGCGGCATGCTGCCCGGCCAGCGCCTGTACGGCTACCTGCCCGGCGGCGCCTCGGGCGGCATCCTGCCGGCCAGCCTGAACGCGATCCCGCTCGACTTTGACACCCTGCAGCTCTACGGCAGCTTCATCGGCTCGGCGGCGGTGGTGGTGCTGTCGGAGCAGGACACGGCGATGGCGGCGGCGCGCAACACCATGCGCTTCTTCCAGCACGAGTCCTGCGGCCAGTGCACGCCCTGCCGCAACGGCACGGCCAAGGCCAGCACCTTGATCGCCCAGCCGCGCTGGGACGTGGCGCTGCTGGGCGAGCTGAGCGAGGTGATGCGCGACGCGTCGATCTGCGGCCTGGGCCAGGCGGCGCCGAACCCGGTCGATTGCGTGATCAAGTACTTCCCCCAAGAACTCGGTTGATCCAGCCAGGAACCCGCACCATGAATGCCGTCACCCGGGCCGAGTTGGCCCTGCTGGATTCGCCCAGCGTCAGTTTCGAGTTGAATGGCCAGGCTGTCAGCGCCCGCGCCGACCAGACGATCATCGAGATCGCCAAGGACCACGGCATCGAAGTGCCGCACCTTTGCTACAAGCCGGGGCTGGACGCGGTCGGCAACTGCCGCGCCTGCATGGTCGAGATCGGCGGCGAGCGGGTGCTCGCCGCCTCCTGCTGCCGCACCGCCACGCCGGGCATGAAGGTCACCACCGACAGCCCGCGGGCCGTGCGCGCGCAGAAGATGGTGCTGGAGCTGCTGCAGGCCGACATGCCACTGGCCAGCGGCCAGGCGCGGCCTTACACCCGCGACAACGAGCTCGACCAATGGTCGGCCAAGCTCGGCATCGGCCTGCCCCGCTTCGCGGCGCGGGCGGCGGTGGCTGCGGATCTGTCGCACCCGGCAATGGCCGTCAACCTCGACGCCTGCATCCAGTGCACCCGCTGCCTGCGTGCCTGCCGTGACGAGCAGGTCAACGACGTGATCGGCCTGGCCGGGCGTGGTGAGCACGCCAAGATCGTCTTCGACATGGACGACGCGATGGGCGCGTCGACCTGCGTGGCCTGCGGCGAATGCGTGCAGGCCTGCCCGACCGGCGCCCTGATGCCGGCCCGCGATGCGGCGCTGCCGGTGCCCGACAAGCGGGTCGATTCGGTCTGCCCCTACTGCGGCGTGGGCTGCCAGCTCAGCTTTGCGGTCAAGGATGACCAGATCATCTATGTCGAGGGCCGCGACGGCCCGGCCAACCACGGCCGGCTGTGCGTCAAGGGCCGCTACGGCTTCGACTACGCGCGCCATCCGCAGCGCCTGACCGTGCCGCTGATCCGCCGCGCCGACGCGCCCAAGCGCGGCGACTTCACGATGGACCCGGAGCGGGTGCTCGACGTATTCCGCGAGGCCAGTTGGGAAGAGGCGCTGGAGCTGGCCGGCGGCAAGCTGGCCAGCATCAGGGACAGCCACGGCAAGAAGTCGCTGGCCGGGTTCGGCTCGGCCAAGGGCAGCAACGAAGAAGCCTATTTGTTCCAGAAGCTGGTGCGCACCGGCTTCGGCAGCAACAACGTCGACCATTGCACCCGGCTCTGCCATGCCTCCAGCGTGGTCGCGCTGCTCGAAGGCATAGGCTCGGGCGCGGTCTCGAACCCGGTGATGGATGTGACCCAGGCCGAGGTGGTGATCGTGATCGGCGCCAACCCCAGCGTCAACCACCCGGTGGCGGCGAGCTGGATCAAGAACGCCGTGGCCAACGGCACCAAGCTGGTCATCTGCGACCCGCGCCGCTCGGATCTGGTGCGCATCGCCCACCGCTACATGCAGTTCAAGCCCGACACCGACGTGGCCATGCTCAACGCGATGATGCATGTCATCGTCACCGAGAACCTGGTCGACGCCGACTTCATCGCCAGCCGCACCATCGGCTACGACGAGTTGCGGCGCAACGTCGAGGGCTACAGCCCCGAGGCGATGGCGCCGATCTGCGGGGTCGACGCCGAAACGCTGCGCTACGTGGCGCGGCTGTATGCCAGCTCCAAGGGCTCGATGATCCTCTGGGGCATGGGCATCTCGCAGCATGTGCACGGCACCGATAACGCCCGTTGCCTGATCGCCCTGGCGCTGATGACCGGCCAGATCGGCCGCCCCGGCACCGGCCTGCACCCGCTGCGCGGCCAGAACAACGTCCAGGGGGCGTCGGACGCGGGCCTGATCCCGATGATGTACCCCGACTACAAGCCGGTCACCGACGCCGCCCACCGCGCCCGCTTTGAGGCCACCTGGGGCGTGCCTGCCGGCTCGCTCGACGACCAGCCCGGCCTGACCGTGGTCGAGGTGATGGACGCGATCCTGGCCGGATCGGTGCGCGGCCTGTACGTGATGGGCGAGAACCCGGCGATGTCCGACCCCGACGCCAACCACGCCCGCGAGGCGCTGGCCGCGCTCGACCACCTGGTGGTGCAGGACATTTTTCTGACCGAGACCGCCTACTTAGCCGACGTGATCCTGCCGGCCAGCGCCTTTGCCGAGAAGGACGGCAGTTTCACCAACACCGACCGGCTGGTGCAGATGGGCCGCCAGGCGATCACGCCGCCCGGCCAGGCGCGGCAGGACCTGTGGCTGATCCAGGCCATCGCCCAGCGCATGGGGCTGGCCTGGAACTACAGCCATGTCAGTCAGGTGTTCGACGAGATGCGCCGGGCGATGCCCAATATTGCCGGCATCACCTGGGAGCGGCTGGACCGCGAGCACGCCGTGACCTACCCCTGCATGGCCGAGGGCGACCCTGGCCAGTCGGTGGTTTTTGTCGACGATTTTCCGCGCGAAGGTGGTCGCGCCCGTTTCGTGCCGGCCGACATCATCCCGGCCAACGAGCGCCCCGACGCCGACTACCCGCTGGTGCTGATCACTGGCCGGCAACTGGAGCATTGGCACACCGGCAGCATGACCCGCCGCGCGGCCGCGCTGGACGCGATCGAGCCCGATCCGGTGGCGCTGATCCACCCGCTGGATCTGGCCGAACTCGGCGCCGAGCCGGGCGATGTCGTGACCGTCGCCTCGCGCCGCGGCGAGGTCACCTTGTATGCCCGTGCCGACGACAGCTCGCCACGCGGCGCGGTGTTCGTGCCCTTTTGCTACTACGAAGCCGCGATCAACCGCCTGACCAATGCCGCACTCGACCCGTTCGCCAAGATTCCGGAATTCAAGTACTGCGCGATCAAGCTGACGCGCGGCGGCACGCTGACCGCGCAAAGCAGCTACGGTGGTGGGCAGATCCTGGCGCGCCAGCGCCTGAGCGCTGGCTAAGGCGGCCTCAGCCGACCACGCAGGTGCGGTTCTTGCCGCTGCGCTTGGCCTCGTAGAGGCCTTCGTCGGCCCGCTCCAGGGCCGCCTCGACGCTCTCGCCCGGGCGGCAGGCGGTGACGCCGGCGGAGAAGGTGACGAAGACTTCCTTGCCGTTGTGCATGAACAGGCTGGCGGTGAGTTGGCGCTGCAGCCGGTTCAGCGCCTGCTGCGCCTCGTCCAGGGCCATGCCGGGCAGCATCACGACAAACTCTTCGCCGCCGAAGCGGGCGACATGGTCGGTCGGCCTGAGCCAGGATTTGACGCGCGCGGCCAGCGCCTTCAGCGCCTCGTCGCCAGCGGCATGGCCGAGCGAGTCGTTGAGCCGCTTGAAGTTGTCGATGTCGATCAGGCCCACCACCAAGGCCGGCATGGCGGCGCCGGCCGCCGTGATCCTGGCCTGCTCGGCGGCATAGGCCTGGGCCAGCCCACGCCGGTTGGCGACCTGGGTCAGAGCGTCGGTGGTGACCTCGTCGGACAGGCGCCGCAGCTCCACTTCCAGGGCCAGCACACGGGTCTGGAGATCACCGGCGCGGGCATGCTCGATCGACAAGCGGTCGCGCGCCGACGTGACCAGGCCGTGCACTTCGCGGCTGTCGGCCAGCAGCTCGCGGACCACATCGGCCAGGCTCTCCAGCGAATCCGCTGACTCGACCGCCACCGCCAGGCGGCCCACCTTGTCGCCAAAACGGCCGGTGGTCTGGCCCAGCATGCCGAGTTCGACCAGCATCTGCGCCAGGCTCGACTTCAACGCCACTCGGGCCTCGATGCGCTGCGCCTGCATCTGCCGCTGGCGGTCGCGGGTCTGGTCGAAGGATTCGCGCGCGGCGCGCACCGCCCGCGTGCCGATCTGCGTGCTCAAGCGCTCGCGCAGGGTCTGGGTCTGGCCACGCACCCAGTCGGGATCCTCGGCCATGTCGACCAGGCCCTCGGTCAGCGAGCGACACAGCGCGATCAACTCGTCGACCAGCAGGTGGCGCTGGCCCAGCAGCCGCCGCGCCTGACGGCAGGCGACTTCGATGCCGTCCAGCGCGGCGGCGTCGACGCCACGCTGCTCGATCCGTTGCGTCAGGGCCGCCAACCCGTCGACCAGCGCAGCGGCCTCTGGCTCGGCGCCGTGCAGAGCAGCGACCAGGCTCAGGCGCAGGGCATGGATCACCGGGACAGCCGGGTTGGGCGGCGGCCCTTCGGCCGCAGGGTCTGCCGCAGCAGCGACGGCAGCGGACGCTTGGGGGTTCTGGCCACCTGGCACCGCGGCGTCGACATCGGCCTGCGGCCCGGCCGCTGCTCCGGAGGCTGCCGCCACCTCGCCCGGCTGGTCGGCATCCCAATGCCCGATCAACTGGACCACACGCTGGGCCAATTTCATGTCATCGGTGTCGACGCCATCCAGCAGCCGATTCAAGCTGTCCTTGCGCTTGGCCAGAGTCCATTGCTTGCTGCCACGGTCCAGGCCGCGCACCAGGATGCGGATCAGGCGCAGCCAGGGCTTGGCGGCAGCCGCCGCGTCCGTCGCCGTCGCCGTCGCCGGCGGCGATTCGGCTCCAGCGTGAGGCTTGCCGCCAGGCGCTGGTGGCAGGCCCTGCTCCTGGGCATAGGCGCGGGCGTAGTTCTCCGGGGTCGGCGCCTGCTGGGACATCGCCAGGCGGCGCAGCGCACCCTTGGCGAGTCTGGCCGGGTCTGTGGCGGGGCCGGCGGTGACGGCGACGGCAGGCGTTCGGGGCGGCGCCAACATGGTCAGTTCTCAGCAGGCGTTGTCGGAAACCAGGTCAACCAGGGGCCGGGCGCACGGCCGGTCACAGGCCGTGGCCGATCACGCCGGTCGACGCCATGGGCTGCACATCGCCAATCGCCGCCAGCCAGTGCGCCTTGCGGCTGTGGATCATCTCGTCCAACCATTTCACCAACATGTCGGGTGGAACCGGCCGGCTGAACAGGAAACCCTGCATCACCCCACAGCCGGCGCGGTACAGCGTTTGCATCTGGCGCAGGTCCTCGACACCCTCGGCTATCACCCGCAAACCGAGTGAGCGCGCCAGGGCGATGATCGCCGTGACCACCGCCGTGCTTTGCGGCGTGATGCCCAGATCGCGGACGAAGCTGCGGTCGATCTTCAGCTCCGAGATCGGCAGGGTCGTCAGGTAGGCCAGCGACGAGTAGCCGGTGCCGAAATCGTCGATCGAGATCTCCACCCCGATCTCATTGAGGCGATGCAGGGACGGAATCACCTTTTGCAGATCCTTCATCAGCCCGGTCTCAGTGATCTCAAGCTGGATCGACCGGTGCGGCACGCCGCAGGCCATCACCGCGTCGTGGATCGTCTCGACCAGGTCGCTGCGTTCAAACAAGCGGGTCGGCAGGTTGACCGCGATCGAGTCGTCGAAGTCAAACTGGGTGCGCCAGACCTTGGCCTGGCGTGCCGCCTCGCGCAGCGCCCATTCGGACAGCGGCACGATCAGACCGGTCTCCTCGGCCAGCGGGATGAAGTCGCCCGGCGGCACCAGGGCCTTGCCACGCTGCCAGCGCATCAGCGCTTCTACCCCGACCATCTTGGCGCCGCGCACGTCGAGCTTGGGCTGGTAGTGCAGCACCAGTTCATTGCGTTCGATGGCGCGGTGCAGGGCGCCCTCGAGCTCAATCTTCTCGCGCCCGCGACCGGCCAGTTGCGGGCTGTAGATCGCCGAGGCATTGCGCCCGGCGGACTTGACCGAGTACATCGCGACGTCGGAGTTGCGCAGCAGATCGGCCACCGTCTGGCCGTCGCGCGGGTACATCGCGATCCCGACACTGGCGGTGACGAAGCATTCCTGGCCCCCGACAAAGATCGACTCGCGCATCGCCTCGAGGACGCGGAGCGACACCCGCTCGGCGTCGAGTTCATCGCTGACCTCGGGCAGCAGGGCCACGAACTCGTCGCCACCGAGACGCCCTACGGCCTCCAGCGAGCGGTGGCTGCGGGTGCCGAAGGCGTCGAAACCGCCCTCCATCGCCTGGTCGTTGTGGCGCACGCAGGCACGCAGCCGACGCGCCACCTCGATCAGCAAATCGTCCCCTGCGGCGTGGCCGAGGGTGTCGTTGATGACCTTGAACCGGTCCAGGTCAATCAGCAGCAAGGCCGCCAAATGGCCCAGGCGACGGGCATGGTCGAGTGCCCGCTCGGTGCGCCAGATCAATTGCCGGCGGTTGGGCAGGGCGGTCAGGGCGTCGAAATTGGCCAGGTGGCGGATGCGGTCCTCGGCCACGCGGCGATCGGTCACGTCCTGCACGATGCCGGTATAGCCCTGGGCACCGCCAATCTCGCCGAACTCGGGTTCGGCCTCGATGTGCAGCACGCGCGAGCGGCCATCCCCGAGCACCACCGGCACATCGATGGCCAGCACGATGTGGTGGTGGATGACGTTGCGGAACACCCGCACCATGCCATGGCGTTCGGGCGCAGGCACCATCCGGATCAACTCCCTGGCGCTGACGCTGTCGTTGGCGCCGAAGCCGAACACGCGCAGGGCTTCCGGCGCCATCGTCAGGCCACCCGGTTGCTGGGCGCTGGGCATGCGCCACTCGAAGCTGCCCATGCGTGCCAGATCCTGGGCGCGCGCCAACTTGGCCTTGCTGCGTTCGAGCTCCAGTCGGGTGCGGGCCGAGCGCAGCACATAGCGCAGACGCCCGGCCAGCAGGCTCCATTGCGTGCTCTTGACGAAAAAATCGGTGGCCCCGACCTGGTAGGCGCGCAGGATCGAGGCCTCGTCGTCCAGGCCGGTGAGCATCAGCACCGGCAGGTTGCCCAGGCCGGCCGGGCCGCGAATCGCGCCACAGGTGTCAAAGCCATCCAGTCCCGGCATCACCGCATCGAGCACGATCACGTCCGGCGTCCACTCGACGAGCAACTCCAGCGCCTGCTCGCCGCTGGAGGCCTCGGTGACGTCGAAGCCGCGCTCGCGCAGGGCGATCCCGGTCAGCATCCGGGTGACATCGTCGTCATCGACCAGCAGCACCACTGGCCGTTCGGACATGTCCAGGGCGTCGCCGCCGTCTTGAAGGAGCATGACGCTGAAGGCTCAGTCCGCCAGCAATTCGCGTACTGCGGGCACCACCTGTTCAGCCTCCTGCCGCACCTGCGCCAGCAAGGCGCGCAAGGTCTCGGTCAGGCCATCGCGCACCGCCATCTCGGCGGCGCCGCACAGCGTCGACAGGGTCAGGGCACCGATGCTGGCCGATGACGATTTCAGCGTATGCACCACCAGCCGGATCGCAGCGGCATCTGCGCGCGCCTCGGCGCCGTCAAGCTGAACCAGCAGCCTGGCCAAGGATTTCAGATACGTGTCCATGACGCGGCGCAGCAGCCCGGCGCTGGCATTGGGGTCCAGCAGGCGCAGATTGCCCAGCGCCTTGGCATCAAGCTGGGTCGTGGTCGTCGGCGTCACGGTAGCGTGGAGGCTGGTCTGTGTGTGGTGGCGCACAGGCAAGGTGCAGCACCTGTCGCGGTCGAATCGCGTTTGCATTGTCGCCCGGGGTGTCGCACTGGGCTTCGGCACAACTGCCACCCAAAGCACGGGCAATTCCGACCGATTGGCGGAGGCGGCAGCATCCGCGCCGAGCTCCGGCGCGTCAAGACCGTAACGGCCCGACTGGCCGCAATCTGCGACGTTCCGCACACTTGGCGCCACCCTCCCCTCTCCAACGCCCGCCGGCTGACGAGCGAGGCGGCGACGGTCGTGCCGCAGACCGCTCCGTACAATCCGCCCAATGCCGCGCACCCGCGACAAGCCACCGCTGAAGCATCCCCACCCGGAGTTGAAATCGGCGCCGTCGGCAGCGGCGAGCGGGCCCGGCCCGGCCGGCCAGTGGCGCTGGCTGCTTGGCTGCTTGCTGGGCATGGTGGTGGTTGCGGCGGTCGCCCTGCGTCCTGGCGGCGACACCCTGACGGCCCTGCTGGCAGTGCCTCTTGGCGGCTTGGCTGCGGCGTCGTGGTGGCGGCAACAGCGGTTGCAGCGGCAGTTAAGCGATGCCCGCGCGCGACAGGCCTTGCTCGACCAGTTGCTTGACGTCTGGCAGTGGCAGACCGACGCCGACCATCGGCTGACGCTCCTGCGGCCGCCGGTGGGCGCGGCGTCGCCGTCGTGGGCCGAGGGCGCGCCCGGCGGCGAACTGCTCTGGCAACGCTTTGAAGATGCCAGCCAGACGCTGGCTCGGCGCATGGCTGCGCACACGCCACTGTCGGCACTGCAGGTGCAGGGTCGCCACGGCAGCGTCCAGCCGGGCATAACGCTGGCTGCAACGGCAGGCGACCAGCCCGCGCCGACCTGGCTGCTGCGCGGCCTCCCCAAGCTGGATGCGCGTGGCCAGTTCGCCGGCTACATCGGCACGGCCGAGCCACTGGGCCGGGACCACGGCGCCGACCAACAGGCGCGGCGCGGCCTGGACCGGTTGTTCCATGACGGGCCGGTGGCGTTGTGCGAGATCTGCCGCACTGCGGCCGACCCGGGCTGGCACATCCGCCGCACCAATCCTGCCGCCCGGCTGTTGCTCGGCCGGGGCGACAGCCTTGGCGACGATCCCGGCGATGCCATGGCCTGGCCGGCCGCGCTGCAGCGGCTGCAAACGCAACTGCCGTCGACGCTGGCCGCGCGGCTGGCCGAATGGGCCGACCCGTCGACCGCCGAGGTGACTGCCGACAGCCGCAGCGATGCCGAGGGCTGGACGCTCTGGACTTGCAGCCTGGATGGCGGCGAGGCCGGTGCCACCGCCCTGAACCGGCTGCTGGCCATCAGCCGTGCCGATGCCGATGACCAGGCCCGCGCATTGGCGCAGGAGCAGGCCACCTTCAGCTACACCATCTCGCATGACCTGCGGGCGCCGATCCGGGTCGTCGACGGTTTTGCCAGCATCCTGAAGGAGGACTACGGCGGCCAGTTGGACCGGATCGGCATCGGCCACCTCGACCGGGTTCAGGCCGCAGCGGCGCGGATGAACCACATGATCGACGCGCTGCTGTCGCTGTCCAAGCTCTCGACCCGGCCGCTGGCGCGGGTGGCCGTGGACCTGTCGGACTTGGCCACGCAGGTGCTGCAAGACTTGCAGCGCAGCGACCCCGAGCGCAAGGTCAAAATCCAGATCCAGCCGGGCATGAGGGTGGTGGGCGACGGCACATTGCTGCACCTGGTGCTTGAGAACCTGCTCGGCAATGCCTGGAAATACAGCGCCAGGCTGGCATCGTCCGAGATCAGCTTTGGCCAGATCGAGCAAGGCGGTCGGCACGTGTTCGAGGTGCGCGACAACGGCGCCGGATTCGACATGCGCTCGGCCCACCGCCTGTTCGGGGTGTTTGCGCGCCTGCATGGCAGCAGTGAATTCCCTGGCCATGGTGTCGGCCTGGCGTCGGTGCAACGGATCGTCCGCCGCCATGGTGGCGAGATCTGGGCCGAGGCCGAACCCGACCGCGGCGCGCGGTTTTACTTCACCCTCAAGACCTGAACCGGTCTGCCGGCCTCACTGCCCTGGCCGTGCCAGCAGTTCGAGCGCGTCGATCAGCCGGCCGGCCTGCCCGGCCAGTGTCTGGCCGTCCTCAGCGGCCAGACGCTGCAGGCGCAGCAGGGCTTGGTCGCGCGGCAGCGAATAGCGGTGCATCAACACCCCCACCGCCATCCACACCAGGTCCGGGGTCTGGGCGGACAGGCGGCTGGCCGGTGCATTGGCCAGGCCGATGGGGTTGGGCGCGATCCGGGCCCGGGCTGCATCGGACTGGGCCAGACTGGCCAGAGCGGCATCCACCGTCGGCAAGATTTGGCCGATGTCCAGGGGCTTGACCAGGTAGGCAACCGCGCCCAGGGCACGCACCTGGCGGACGGTGTCGTCGTCGGCAAAGGCCGAAAGGAACATGAACGGCGTGCGCAGGTGCTCGCGCAGGTAGGCGGCAACGTCGAAACCCGACTTGCCTGCCATGCGGATGTCCAGCAAGGCCAGATCAGGCCGGTGTTGGCGGGCCAGCAGGATCGCGTCGTCGCCGTTGTCGGCGTCGATCACCTCGTAGCCAGCTTGCGCCAGGCCATGGGCCAGCGTCGCCAGCACCAGCCGGTCATCGTCGACCACCAGAATCCGGGCCTTGGACGCGGCCGCGTGTGGCCCGCCCCAGTTGCCGGATGTGATGTTCATCGTCGGTTCCTGTTGTGATCGGTTGTGGTGGCGGCGATTGTCGCCCCTCAAGTCACCGCGTCGGCAGGCGCCAGCAGGGTCACCCCGGGTGGCACCAAGGCGATGCTGGCGAGCACGCTGTTGCCGTCCTGGACCAGGCTCATGGTGGCCGTGCGGCGCGGCAGCAGCGCCCTGACCAGGCCCAGGCCGGAGACGCCCGGCGGCACCTGGGCCAGGCTGAAGCCGGCACGCAGCTTGCCCAGGTTGCGCACCGTCACGGTCACCACCGCGTCGTCGCAGTGCAGGCCGCACTCGATCTCGCCGTCGGCGCTGTGTTTGATCGCGTTGGTCAGCAATTCGTTGACGGTCAGGGCGATTGGGATCGACTCGGCCTCGGGCAGGGCAAAGCGCTGGGCCGGCGCGCCATCGACAAACAGCCGAATGCCCCGCCCGAAGGTACGCTGGACGGTGGCGGTGATGGCCTGCAACAGGGGCTCGATCAGCAGCGGGCCGGACAGGCCGACATGCAGGCCGTGCACCTGGGCGATGGCATGGACCTGGCCGACCGCCTCGCCTATCAGTTGCGCCACGTCGGGCCGACGCGCTGCGGTCTGCTGCAGCAAACCAGCCACGCCCTGGAGGTTGTTCTTGATGCGGTGGTGTACCTCCTTGATCAGCAGTTCACGCTGCGACACCGCTGCCTCGAAGCGCGCCTGCTCGGCCAGGCGTTGCTCGGTCACGTCGCTGCCCACCAGCAGCAACTGGGTCTGGCTGCCGGCGTCGAGCCAGACGATCCGCACGTCCCAGATCCGCGTCGCGGCGGCCGCCCCGTCAGGGCCGGCTGGCACGGCCCGCAGGATCTCGCGGCGCAGCGCCTCGCCGCCGCGCTGCGCCAGGGCAAAGTCTTGGCGCAATGACTGCGCGGCATCGGCGTCGAACCAATCCTCGGGCGGCTGCGACAGCACCTGCCCGGCCGGCCGGCCGATGAAGGTCGCGGCCATTTGGTTCAGGCGCAGGACCTGGGCGCTGCTGGCATCGAACAGGGCGATCGCCAGCGGCGCGGTGTCGATGATGCGTTGCAGCGAGGCCTGCGCCTGGGCGATGCTGACCTCGGCCTGGCGGCGCCGCTCGATGTCCAGCAGGGCAAATGTGATCTGGCTGCCGCCGGCCGTGACCGCCTCGCGGCCGGTGACCACGGCATTGCCAACGACCCAAAACTCGCGCCCATCACGGCCGCGCAGCCGGCATTCGAAGGTCTCGGCCTGACCGTCGCTGAGCGCCTCCCGGTAGTGGGTGGCGCGCAGCGGATGCTGGGCCTCGTCGGTGGCGACGATGGCCATGGGTTGGCCGACGAAATCGGCCAACTCGCCGCCGAACATGCGCCGTGCCGAGCGGTTCATCCACTCGATCCCGCCGTCGCCGACGGTGACGATCCCGACCAGCACCGAATCGAGGATGGCGCGGGTGCGCTCGGCCTGGAGTTGCAGCGCCTCGCGCACCTGGTGCCGCTCGTCGACATCGACGTAGGAGCAGACCAGGCCGGCGCCGGGCTGGTGCTGGTCGACCAGCCGCTTGCTGACCTGCACCCAGCCGAGCTGGCCATCGCGGCGGCGCAGGCGGCGCTCGCCGCTGAAGCGGCCGGTCTGGGTCAGTGCGTGGTGTTGCTGATCGGTCAGCAGCGCAAACTGCTCAGGGCTCTCGAACAGGCTGGACAGCGGCAGCTTCTCCAGCTCCGCCACCGAGTAGCCCGACAGCCGCGCCAGGGCTGCGTTGGCGCGCTCGATCCAGCCGCCGCGGACATGGGCAATACCGACCTCGGACAGGCTGAACATCAGCTCGCGCTCGCGCACCAGCGCCTCCAGTTCCAGTTGCTGGGCCTTGAGGTGCGAGACATCGGTCAACACCGCGACCAGTTCAACCTGCGCGTCGGCCAGGCTGCGCGTCAGCGACAACGCCAGCCAGGGCGCGCGGGCGTTGGCGCGGGTCTGCTGCGGCAGCTCCAGCACCAGCGCCTCGGCGCCGTCGAACGCCCCAGCCAACAGCGCCAGCACCTCGGGCTGGCCCGCAAAGGCCTGTGCCAAGGGGTTGCCAACACAGCCAGGGGGCAGGCCGAGCAGCGCCTGGAATGCCTGGTTGCAGCGCAGCAGTCGGCCGTCCCGCAGGTAGGCGATGCCGGCACTGGTGCCGTCCAGGATGGTCGAGAGCTCGCGCAGCAACTGCGCGCTGCGGCGGTGCGCCAGCTCCTGCTCGGTCACGTCCAGGGTGACCACCGACAGACACCCGGCCGCCGGCCAGTTCGCCCGGCGCAACCCGGGTCAGCAGCCAGCGCAGCCCGAGTTGCGGCAGGCGCACGGCATAGCGCTCCTGGGCGGGCTGGCCGCTGCGCAGCGCTGCCTGAAGGCGCTCGTAGTCGGCCTGCGAGCCGGGCTCGACCTGGTCCCGGCGGATCGACTGCAGGCCAGGGTGCAGGCCGGATTTGAGTTCGCCATCGGCGGCGGCAGATTCGCCCCGTGGCATGCGGCTGAACAACCAGCCGCGCGAGGCCTCATAGGTCGCGACACCGACCCCTGCGGTGTCCATCAACGCACCGATCTCCAACTGCGCCAGGTCGCGCTCGTCCTCCAGACTGCGGTCCTCGACCACCGCCAACACCAGCGCCTGCTCGCCCTCGCCGAGCTGGCGCAGCCGCGCCCGCAACTGCAGCCGGCGGCCGCTGGCCAAGGTCAGCGCGGCGTCGACCTCGGCCGGCGGCGCGGGCCTGGGGATGTCGGGCCAGAGCTCGGGTTGGATCGCCGCGCCATCCCAGCCCAGCAGCGCGCAGAGGTCGCTGGGGGCGTCGCGCAACTGCCTGGGCGCAGCGCCGACCAGGGCGGCAAACGCTGGGTTGCTGCCCAGCACTTCGCCGCTGCGCCGGTAGACCAACATGCCGATTGGGTTCAGCTCGAACCATGGCGTCGAGCCAAGCGCAGCGGCGGCGGCGGGCTCGGCATCTGCGCCGACCTGGCGTTGCAGCGTGACCTCGTGCAGCAGCAGCAGCAGCAGCGGTGCGCCATCGTCGGCGCTGATCCAGCGCGGCGTGCTGCGCCACCAGCGCGCAGCGCCTGAGCGGTCGCGCAGCAGCCGTTCGATGGCCATCGACGGCTGCTGACGCGCCTGCATCGCCGCGCGCAGCCCCGCCCGCTCGGCCTCGCGCCGCGCTGGTTGGTCAGGATCGTTGCCGTCGTTGGCCCAGAAGGCATCGCCGTCGCGGCCCAATACCTGGTCCAGCGGCAGCCCGAACAACTGACACAGCGCCCGGTTGGCGGCCTGAACCCGAAAATCTTGGCCCAGCAGCAGCAAGGGCTGGCCACCGTCCCAGAGCAGGCGCACCAGCGCGCCAGACTGGCCGGGATCGGCCTGCGCCGGCAAGCCCGGCACAGGCTTGAATTTCAACGAATACCCACCCGGCGCCAGGCAGCCCAGGCTGGCCTGGCACGGCAGCTTGCCGACCAGCACCTGCAGCTCCAGAGGCTTGCCTTCGGCCAGCGCCGTGGCCAGGGCCGCGCCCGAGGCCGCATCCAGGCTGGCCAGAGCCTGCTCCGGGCTCTGCCCGGCGTGCGTCCCCAGCAGTTGCCGCGCAGCCCGGTTGGCGTGGGCCAGGCGCGGGCGGGCGTCGAACAGCAGCATGGCCTCGTCGCTGTGGTCCAGCAAGGCCGCCAGTTGGGCGTTCGACGCGGTGGCGGCGGCTCGGGTCAACAGGGCCATGCGCCGCAGTGTAGAACCGCGCCAGCGCCTGCCTCGCAAGCTCGAAACCTGCGGCAAGCGGGTGGAGGAGTAGGCCGGCGCGGCCCATGAAAAATGGCCGACTGCCTTTCAGCAGTCAGCCATACGCGGCGCACACCCGGCGGGCGGTCAGTCGGTCTCAGCCACCACCTTGACGTTGATGTTCACCACCACGTCGGTGTGGGCAGCGACGGCAACCGCGTGTTCGCCCACGACCTTCAACGGGCCGGTCGGCAAACGCACTTGCGATTTGGCAATGTCGAAGCCGAGCTTCTTCAGGCCCTCGGCCACGTCGGCGTTGGTCACCGAGCCGAACAGCCGGCCGTCGACGCCGGCCTTCTGCGCGATCGTCACGGTCGTGCCGGCGATCTTTTCACCGATCTTGGCAGCGGCAGCGAGCTTTTCGGCGGCGACCTTTTCGAGTTCGGCGCGGCGGCCCTCGAACTCCTTGATTGCGCTGTCGGTGGCACGGCGGGCGCGCTTGGTCGGGATCAGGAAGTTGCGGGCGTAGCCGTCCTTGACCTTGACCACGTCACCCAGGTTGCCCAGGTTGGACACCTTGTCGAGCAGGATCACTTGCATGTCTTGGTACTCCTGTCAGACGCGGTGCTGGTCGCTGAACGGCAGCAGCGTCAGGAAACGGGCGCGCTTGATCGCGGTGGTCAACTGGCGCTGGTAGTAGGCGCGGGTGCCGGTCAGGCGGGCCGGCGTGATCTTGCCGTTCTCGCCGACGAAATCGCGCAACACGTCCACGTCCTTGTAGTCGATCTCGACCACGTTGGCGACGGTGAAGCGGCAGAAGCGCTTGCGCTTGAACAGCAGCGATTGCTGGTTGCGCTTGGGCTTGCGGTCTTTGGAAAACTTACCTTTACCTCTTGGCGGGGGCATGGTGTACCTCTTTCAGAAATCGGTGTGTGAATGCGATCGATGGGCGATCGCGTCAGGTGCTCAGCGACGTGATGTGGAAAAGCAGTCCGCGACCGTTGCGTGCGCTGGCGAGGAAGCCGGAGAAGACCCCCGTGCCGCCCAGCGCCAGCGCTCCCAAGGGCCCTGAAATTACCCCAATCGCCAGTGCCTTGAGCTCCAGGCTGACCTGGCGAGCCTGTCCATCCTGATGGACCGTCGAGGCATGCAGGAGCGTGCAATCTATGGCCGGGATGCCTGCGGGGGTGTATCTCAGGGCGCCCCTGGCGGCCAACTGCGCGGTCAACACCAGGTGGTTGAGCGCGACAGCCTCGGCCGCAGCGGGCGCGGCTGCCGAGCTCAGTGGCTGGCCTCCTGCGCGGCCTTGCGGGCCTCATCCTTCTCGACCGCCCTCATCATGACCGACGGGTTGGCCTCGGCCTTGTCGCGGGCCACGGTCAGGTGGCGCAGGACCGCGTCGTTGTAGCGGAAGCCGGTCTCCAATTCGGCCAGGGCCTCGGCCGAGACCTCGATGTTCAGGCACAGGTAATGCGCCTTGCCGAGTTTCTGGATCTGGTAGGCCAACTGGCGCCGGCCCCAATCCTCGACCCGGTGCACCTTGCCGCCAGCGGCGGTGACGGTGGACTTGTAACGTTCCAGCATGCCTGGAACCTGCTCACTCTGGTCCGGGTGGATCAGAATGACGATCTCGTAATGACGCATGGATGCTCCTTGTGGGTTCCGGGGATCGGAAGCCGCCCGACAGCGTCTGAAAACGTCGGTGCGGCAAGGTAAAGCCTGTGATTATAGCCTGGCAACAGCCATCGCTCGCCAGGTTTGGGCGGGCCGGGCCTGTGGCGCTGCCCGCTCGCGCTGCCCTTCGACACGGCCAGGCCCGCCGACCACCCACGCCGCAAGACCCATCCGACCATGAAACTGCCACTGACCGTCGCCTGCTGGGACTACGACCGCACACGCGCCCTGTTTGACGGCCGGATCGAGATCGAGGGCTGCGCGCCCAACTTCTTGTCGCTGCCGGTCGAGGAGACCTTTTTCCGCGCCCTGCGTGGTGAAGAATTCGACATCGCCGAGCTGTCGCTGAGCAGCTACGCCATGCTGCGCTCGCGTGGCCAGTCGCCCTACACCGCCGTGCCGGTGTTTCTGTCGCGGATGTTCCGGCACTCGGCGATCTACGTGAACAAGGCCAGCGGCATTCGTCAGCCGGCCGATCTGGTCGGCCGGACGGTAGGCGTGCCCGAGTACCAGCTCACCGCGCCGGTCTGGGTGCGCGGCATCCTCGAAGACGAGTACGGCGTCAAGCCGGCCGACCTGCGCTGGCGCAGCGGCGGGGTTGAGCAGCCCGGCCGCCATGAGAAGGTCGCGCTGCACCTGCCTGCCGAGATCGAGATCGCGCCGATTGCCGCCGACGACACCCTCAACCAGGCGCTGCTTGATGGCCGCATCGACGCCCTGATCGCACCGCGCGCGCCCACCGCCTTTGTCCAGGGCCGGCCGGAGGTGGGCCGATTGTTCGCCGACTTCCGCGGGGTCGAGAAGGCCTACTTCGCCAAGACCGGCATCTTCCCGATCATGCATGTGGTCGGCATCCGCAACCGCCTGGTCGAGCAGCACCCCTGGCTGGCCGCGAGTGTGCTCAAGGCATTCACCCTGGCCAAGGACCATGCCCTGCGCGAGTTGTCCGAGGTGGCAGCGCTGAAGCTGACCCTGCCCTGGCTGGCCAGCGAGGTCGAGGAGTCGGTGGCCGCGATGGGCAGGGATTTCTGGCGCTACGGCGTGGCCGACAACGGGTCGGCGCTTAACGCCTTTCTGCGCTACCACTACCGGCAGGGCCTGTCGGCGCGGGCGATGACGATCGCCGACCTGTTTGCGCCGACCACGCTGGAGCAGGTCCGGGTCTGAGGCGCGCTGCCGAGGCGGCGCGAGCGGGCCCGGGTCGCAGCCGCGCTCAGGCCAGCGGTGGCGGTGGCCGGCGCAGGCTGGCGGCGAGTTCGGCCTCGGCCCCGTCGGGCGGGGGGGTCAGCAGGCTGACCAGCACCAGCGCCAGGATGCCGGCGGGCACGCCGAAGGCGCCGGCGGCCATCGGGTCGATGTCCAGCCAGCGCGCATCCGCCAGCGTGCCCTGGATTCCAAGCCAGGCGCGCGGGCCCGCCAGGCCGGTGACCATGTACCAGCCACAGACCGCCATCCCCACCAGCATCCCGGCGACGGCGCCCTGGCGGTTGGCACGGCGCCAGAAGATGCCCATCACCAGGGCAGGAAAGAACGCCGCCGCCGCCAACGAGAACGCGGCGGTGACGAAGGGCAGGATGGCGGTGACGCGCAGCGAGGCCGCCCAGGCCGCCAGCACAGCCACCACCAGCACCATCAGCTTGGACAGCATGACCCGGCGAATCGGCGTGCTGCGCCGCTCCAGGTAGCGGAAGAAGAAGTCGTGCGAGATGGCGTTGGACAAGGTCAGCAACAAGCCGTCGGCCGTCGACAGCGCGGCCGCCAGGCCACCTGCGGCGACCAAGTACGTGACGACCAGTGGCAGCCCGCCCATTTCTGGCGCCGCCAGCACGATCATGTCGGCGCCCAGGCGCAGCTCGGCCAGTTGCACATAGCCGTCGTGGTTGATGTCGGTCAGCGAGATCAGCGACGGGTCGAGCTTGGCCCAGCGCCGGGTCCAGTCGGGCAGGTTGGCAAACGAGCTGCCCACGAGGTGGTTCAGCACCTCGTACTTGACCATCACCGCCAGCGCCGGGGCGCTGAGGTAGAGCAGCACGATGAAGAGCAGCGACCAGGCGACCGAGCGCCGGGTTTCGGCCACCGAGGCGGTGGTGTAGTAGCGGGTCAGCACATGCGGCATGGCCGCCGTGCCCAGCATCAGGCAGAACACCAGCGCCAGAAAATTGCGCCTACCGCTGCCCGAGCCGGCGGCCGGAGACTCTGCCGCCGACTCGGGAAAGGCCTGCGCCTGCGGCGCCAGGCCGGCCAAGGGCCGCGCCTGCGCCAAGGCCAGGTCATGCTCGCGCTGGTACAGCTCCTTGGCCAGCAAGGGATCGCGCGGCAAGCGTTCGAGCCGGCGCTGGGCCTGTTGGATGGTGGCCAGCGGCGCGTTGTCAGCGCGCAGTTGCACGAGCTCGGCCGCCAACTCGGCGCTGTCGCGCTGCATCGCCGCCGGCACGTCCTGCAGCCGCCGCTGGTAGGCCTGGGCGCGCTGCTGCAGGATAGACCGCACCTCCAGCTCCTTGGGGTCGTCGCGCAGCGCCTGCTCGCGCGCCGTCACCACGCGCAGTTGCTCGCCATAGCTCAGCACCGGTGCCCAGGAGCCGGTCTGCTGCAGTCCCAGCCAGATCACCGGTACGCTGTAGGCAATGATCAGCACGATGTACTGGGCCACCTGCGTCCAGGTGACGGCCCGCATGCCGCCCAGGAAGGAGCAGACCAGCACGCCGCCCAGGCCGACGAAGATGCCGATCTCAAAGCTCAGACCGGTCAGATGCGAGGTGATCAGCCCGACGCCATAGACCTGCACCACCACGTAGACGAAGCAGACCAGCACGGTCGCGGCGACACCGATCAGCCGCGGCGCGCTGCCGCCATAGCGTGCGGCCAGAAAGTCAGAGATGGTGAAGCGGCCAAAGCGCCGCAGGTAGGGCGCAAGAAGCAGCGCCACCAGGCAGTAGCCGCCGGTCCAGCCCAGGATGTAGGCGAAGCCGGCAAAGCCCTGCAGGTACAGCACCCCGGCGGTGCCTATGAACGAGGCCGCCGACATCCAGTCGGCGGCGGTGGCCATGCCGTTGTAGACCGCCGGCACGCGCCGGCCGGCGACGTAGTACTCCGACTCGTTGGTGGTGCGGCTCATCAGGCCGATGACGGCGTAGACCAGCACCGTGCCGAGCAGGAAGCACGAGCCTATGCCGGTGCGCGACATGCCGGCCCGCTCGGCCATCGCCATCAGGCCGATGAAGGCCCCGACGCCCAGGGTGTAGGCCGCGTAACGCCGGTGCAGGCGGCGCTTGAATTGCCGCAGCTTGGCGTCAGTGTCGTGGCTTGGCATCGGCCGGCAGCATAGCCGGCGCGGCCGCCGGAGCCAGGGTCAGCGTGCCGCCAGCCGCTTCCAGATCTCGACCGCGCTGTCGGGATTCAGCGAGATCGAGCCTATGCCTTCGGCCGCCAACCAGTCGGCAAAGTCGGGGTGATCGCTGGGGCCCTGGCCGCAAATGCCGACGTATTTTCCGGTCGCCCGGCAGGCGGCGATGGCGCGCGAAATGAGCGCCTTGACCGCCGGGTCACGCTCGTCGAAATCGTCAGCCAACTGCTCCAGGCCGGAGTCGCGGTCCAGCCCCAGGGTCAGTTGGGTCAGGTCGTTGGAGCCTATCGACATGCCGTCGAAGTGCTCGAGGAACTGGTCGGCCAGGATCGCGTTGGACGGCACCTCGCACATCATGACCACGCGCAGGCCGTTCTTGCCGCGCTCCAGGCCGTGCTCGCCGAGCAGCCGCACCACGCTCTCGGCCTGGCGCACGGTGCGCACGAACGGCACCATGATCTCGACATTGGTCAGCCCGATGTCGTTGCGCACCCGGCGCAAGGCCTCGCACTCCATCGCGAAGGCGTCGGCAAAGGCGCCACTGATGTAGCGCGAGGCGCCGCGGAAACCGAGCATCGGGTTCTCTTCGTCGGGCTCATAGCGCGAACCGCCGATCAGCTTCTTGTACTCGTTGGACTTGAAGTCCGAGAGCCGCACGATCACCGACTTGGGCCAGAACGCGGCGGCGATGGTGGCGATGCCTTCGACCAGCTTGTCGACGTAGAAGGCCCGCGGCGAGGCATGGCCGCGGGCCACCGATTCGACCGCCTTCTTCAGGTCGGGATCGATGTTGGGGTAGTCGAGGATCGCCTTCGGGTGCACGCCGATGGCGTTGTTGATGATGAACTCCAGCCGCGCCAGGCCGACGCCGGAATTCGGGATCTGCGCAAAGTCGAAGGCCAGTTGCGGGTTGCCGACATTGAGCATGATCTTGACCGGGCAGTACGGCATCTGCCCACGCTGGACCTCGCTGACCTCGGTCTCGAGCAAGCCGTCGTAGACGAAGCCGGTGTCGCCCTCGGAGCAGACCACGGTCACCAGCGCGCCGTCGCTCAATTTCTCGGTCGCGTCGCCGCAGCCCACCACCGCCGGGATGCCGAGCTCACGGGCGATGATCGCGGCATGGCAGGTGCGTCCGCCGCGGTTGGTGACGATCGCCGAGGCCCTCTTCATCACCGGCTCCCAGTTCGGGTCGGTCATGTCGCTGACCAGCACATCGCCGGGCTGGACCAGGTGCATCTCGTTGACCGAATGGACCACCCGCACCGGGCCGGCGCCGATCTTCTGGCCGATCGCCCTGCCCTCGACCAGGACCGTGCCCTGGCCCTTGAGCTTGTAGCGGTGCTCGGTCTGGTTCTTGGCCTGGCTCTTGACCGTCTCGGGCCGGGCCTGGAGGATGTAGAGCTTGCCGTCGATGCCGTCTTTGCCCCATTCGATGTCCATCGCCCGGCCGTAGTGGGCCTCGATCACCAGCGCGTAGCGGGCCAGTTCGATCACGTCCTCATCGCTCAAGGCGTAGCGGTTGCGCTGCTCGGGCGGGGTGTCGGTGGTCGTGACCAGGCTGCCGCTGGCGGCGCGCTCGGCGTCGCTGGCAAAGCCCATGCGGATCAGCTTGGAGCCGAGGTTGCGGCGAATGATCGGCAGCTTGCCGGCCCGCAGCGCCGGCTTGTGGACATAGAACTCGTCGGGGTTGACGGCGCCCTGGACCACGGTCTCGCCCAGGCCGTAAGCGGCGGTGATGAAGACCACATCCTCGAAGCCGGATTCGGTGTCGATGGTGAACGCCACGCCGGCCGCACCGAGGTCAGAGCGCACCATCCGCTGCACCCCGACCGAGAGCGCGACCACATCGTGGGCATAGCCCTTGTGCACCCGGTAGCTGATCGCCCGGTCGTTGTAGAGCGAGGCGAACACCTCCTTGACCTTGTGCAGCACCGCGTCGACGCCCTGCACGTTGAGGAAGGTCTCTTGTTGGCCGGCAAACGAGGCGGCGGGCATGTCCTCGGCGGTGGCCGACGAGCGCACCGCAAAGCTGGCCTGCGGGTGGTCGGCGGCCAGGTCGGCATAGGCGGCGCGCACCGCAGCCTCGAACTCCGCCGGCAGTGGCGCGTCGATCAGCCATTGGCGGATCTGCGCCCCGGCCGCAGCCAGTGCATGGATGTCGTCGCTGTCGAGTCCGGCCAGGCGGACGCTGATCTTGTCGGTCAGGCCGCCATGGCGCAGGAACTGGCGAAAGGCGTGGGCGGTGGTGGCAAAACCGCCCGGCACGCGCACGCCGCTGGCGGAGAGTTGGCTGATCATTTCGCCGAGGCTGGCGTTCTTGCCGCCGACCGCCTCGACATCGGTCATTCTCAACTGCTCAAGCGGCGCGACCAGGGCGGTCGCCAGGTTGGGGGTGGACATGGACAAACTCCAGGAGGGTGAGAAAGCATTGCCGCACTGCGGTCATGGCCAGCCTGCGATCCTGCGCATCGGAGTGGTGTCACGGGGCAGGAGAGGCTGCAGGCCATGGGTTGGCGAATTGCGCCGGATTCTACGGAGCCCACCCTATCATCGGGCGACAACTTCGGCACGGACGCCTTCCGCCATGCTCAACCGCAGTGTCTTCTTTGTCTCCGACGGCACGGGCATCACCGCCGAGACCTTTGGTAACTCGATCCTGGCGCAGTTCGGTGCCAAGCCCCGGCATGTGCGCCGGCCGTTCATAGACTCGGTCGAGAAGGCCCACCAGGTGGTGGCCGAGATCAACGCCGCAGCATTGCATGAGCAACGCAAGCCGATTGTCTTCGTCACCTTGGTCAACGACGAGGTGCGTCAGGTGGTGGCCTCGCCCGCCTGCGGTGGTCTGGTGCTGGACATGTTCCGCGCCTTCATCGAACCACTGGAGCTTGAATTCGAGCTCAAGTCCAACCACCGGGTCGGGCGCTTCTCCGATGTCGCCAAGAGCAACGAGTACCACGACCGGATCGAAGCCATCAACTACACCCTGGCCACCGATGACGGCCAATCGTCGCGCAACCTGGCCCAGGCCGACGTGATCTTGCTGGGCGTCAGCCGCAGCGGCAAGACCCCCACCTCCTTGTACCTGGCGCTGCAGCACGGCATCAAGGCCGCCAACTACCCGCTGATCCCCGAAGATTTCGAACGCCAGCAAATGCCCCCGGCGCTGACACCGCACGTCCGCAAATGCTTCGGCCTGACGATTGACCCGGAGCGGCTGGCGCAGATCCGCAACGAGCGCCGGCCCGACAGCGTCTACGCCAGCCTGGCCAACTGCCGCATGGAGGTGCGCGAGGCCGAAGCGATGATGCGCCGCAGCGGCGTCAACTGGCTGAGCTCGACCCACAAGTCGATCGAGGAAATCGCCGCCACCGTGCTGCGCGACATCCGGCCGGACCGGCTCATCTACTGATCCGCTGGCGCAATGCCTCGTGCAAGCAGATTGCGGCAGCCGCCGCGACGTTGAGCGATTCCTCGCCACCGGGCTGGGCGATGCCCAGCACCAGCGCGCAGCGGGCCAGCAGTTCCGGTGCGACGCCCTGACCCTCATGGCCGAACAGCCAGGCGCAGGGCTGCGGCAGCGGCGTGGCGTGCAGGCGCAGCGGGCTGTGTGCGCTGGTGCCCAGCAGCGGCACCGTCAGCGCCTGCAGCTCGGCCGGCTGCAGCGACTCGACCAGCCTCAGGCCGAAATGCGCGCCCATGCCGGCGCGCAGCACCTTGGGCGACCACAGCGCCGCCGTGCCCTGCAATGCCAGCACCTGGCGAACCCCCAGCGCGGCGGCGCTGCGCAGGATGCTGCCGACATTGCCGGCGTCCTGCAGCCGGTCCAGCACCAGGCTGGGGGCGTTTGGCTCGATCGGCGCGGCCGGCGGCAGCGCCCAGACAAAGCCGATCGCGGCCGGCGAGGCCAGAGTGCTGAGTGCGGCGAACAGTGGCTCGGTCAGCAACAGCACCCGCGGCGCGGCGCTGGCCAGATCGTGCAGCGCCGGCACCGACCAGGCCGCCTCGGTCAGCAGCGCCTGGGTCGGCCGCTGGCCGCGTGCCAGCAGCGCCTGGCAGAGGTGCTCACCTTCGAGCCAGACCTGGCCGGCCTGGCGGTAGCCGCCCGGGTCGCGCTGGAGCTTGCGCAGCCGCAGCAGCAGCGGGTTGTCGCGCGAGCTGATGCGCTCGGGCGGCGTCATGCCTGAGCGTCCGGCGCGACATCCGGCAGGCCGATCATCATCGCCTGGCGAACCGGGCCGAAGCTGCGCCTGTGGACGGCACAGGCGCCGTGCTGGCGCAGGGCGGCCAAGTGTTCGGCGGTGGGATAGCCCTTGTGCCGGGCAAAGCCGTAGGCCGGGTGGGCGGCGTCCAGGTCAAGACAGAGCCGATCACGCTGCACCTTGGCCAGGATGGACGCGGCCGAGATCGCCGCCACCCGCGCGTCGCCCTTGACGATGGCACGGCTGGCCATGGGCAAGACCGGCGTGCGGTTGCCGTCGACCAGCACCAGCTTGGGTGGCAGCCTCAGACCGGCCACCGCCCGCTGCATCGCCAGCAGGGTGGCGTTGAGGATGTTCAGCGCGTCGATCTCGGCGACGCTGGCCTGGGCGATGCAGCAGGCCAGCGCCTGGGCGCGGATCTGGTCGAACAGGCGCTCGCGGCGCAGCGCGGTCAGCGCCTTGGAGTCGGCCAGGCCGTGGATAGGCCGGTTCGGGTCGAGGATCACGGCGGCGGCCACCACCGGCCCGGCCAGGGGGCCGCGTCCGGCCTCGTCGACGCCGGCCATCAACTGTTGCCGGTCCCAGACAAGCTTGGGGTAGCTAGGCCGCTGCGACGATCTTGGCGATGGCATCGCTGGCCTTCTGGGCGGTGTTCTGGCGCAGTTGCAGGTGCAGTGCCTTGAAGCCTGCGGCGACGGCGGCGCGGCGTGGTGCGTCGTCCAGCCAGGCCAGGGCCTGGTCGGCAATCGCCTCGGGTGTGGCCGCGTCCTGGATCAGCTCGGGCACGACAAAGCGGCCGCTCAGGATGTTGGGCAGACCAAACCAGGGCTGCAGCGCCATTCGCCGCATCCGCCACCAGTTCAGCGCCGCCAGGTGGTAGACGATCACCATCGGCCGCTTGAACAGTGCTGCCTCGAGCGCTGCGGTGCCGCTGGCCAGCAGCGCCAGGTCGCAGGCGGCCAGCGCGGCATGGGCCTGGCCATCCAGCACCTGGATATCCACGCCAGGCGCCTGCGCGGCGCGGATAGGCTCGATCAGGCTGCGCAGCCCGGGTGCCGCCGGCAGCACGAAGCGCAGGCCTGGCCGCTGGCGCTGCAAGAGCGCGGCGGCGGCCAGCAGCCGCGGCGCGATGTGCACGATCTCGCTGCGCCGGCTGCCCGGCAGCAGGGCGACCACTTCGGCCAGATCGGACAAACCCAGCGTGGCGCGGCTGGCGGCGCGCGGCGGCTCCAGCGGGATGGCGTCGGCCAAGGGGTGCCCGACATAGGTCGCGGCCAGGCCATGCTGGTGCAGCAGCGCCGGCTCGAACGGGAACAGGCACAGCACATGGTCGGCGGCGCGGCGCAGCATCTGCACCCGTTCCGGTCGCCAGGCCCAGATCGACGGGCAGACGAAGTGGATGGTTTTGAGTCCGGCGCCGCGCAGCCGCTGCTCCAGGCCGCAGTTGAAGTCCGGCGCGTCGATGCCGACGAAGGCCGCCGGACGCTCGCGCAGCAACCGGTCGCCGAGTCGGCGGCGAATGCGCAGCAACTCCGGCAGGCGCGCCAGGGCATCGACATAACCGAACACCGACAACCGCTCCAGCGGCCACCACGACTCCAGCCCCTGCGCCTGCATTCCCTGGCCGCCGATGCCGCAGGCTTGCAAATCGGGCCAGCGCTGGCGCAGGCCTTGAAGCAGCAGTCCGCCGAGCAAATCGCCCGAGGCCTCGCCAGCGACCAGGCCCAGCCGCAACGCCGTCGCGGCCACGGCGCTAGCGGACGATGCCGCGCCCGGCGTCGCCCAGGAAGTCGAGCATCAGCGCCAGGTCGGCCTCGCTGTCGGGCGCGGTGCCTTGCAGCGCCGACACCTGCCGCAGCGACTCGGCCAGTGTGAGGCCCTGGCGGTAGATCAGCCGCTGGATTTGCCTGACCAGGGCGATGCGCTCGGGCGAGAAGCCGCGCCGACGCAGGCCTTCGGCGTTGATGCCGGTGACTGCGGCAGGGTTGCCTGCGGCGGTGATGAAGGGCGGCAGGTCCTGCGCCAATCGGGTCTGGAAGCCGGTCATGGCATGGGCACCGACGCGGACGAACTGGTGCACGCCCGACTGCCCCCCCAGAAATGCCCAGTCGCCGATTTGGACATGGCCGCCGAGCTGGGTGCTGTTGGCAATGATGGTGTGGCTGCCGACCTGGCAGTCATGGGCGATGTGCACATAGGCCATGATCCAGTTGTCGTCGCCGACCCGGGTCACGCCGCCGTCTTGCACCGTGCCGGTGTTGAGCGTGCAGAACTCGCGGATCGTGTTGCCATCGCCGATATCCAGCCGGGTCGGCTCACCAGCGTACTTCTTGTCCTGCGGCGCCGCGCCGACGCTGGCGAACTGAAAGATCCGGTTGTCGCGGCCGATGGCCGTATGGCCCTCGACCACGCAGTGCGCGCCGACGCTGCTGCCGGCGCCTATGCGCACATGCGGCCCGATGACCGTGAAGGCTCCGACGCTGACCCCATCGGCCAGCTCGGCGCCGGCATCAACCTGGGCGCTGGCGTGGATGCGCGGCATCGCGGCGCGGCTTTAGCCGACCTTGCGCATGGTGCACATCAACTCGGCCTCGACCGCCGTCTCGCCGTCGACGCTGGCGCGGGTCTTGTACTTGTAGATGCCGGCCTTGGCGCGGTCGATCCGCGCCTCCAGCAGCAACTGGTCGCCAGGCTCGACCACACGCTTGAAGCGCGCACCGTCGATGCCGAGGAAATAGACCACGGTGTTCTCGTCGGGCGCTTCGCCCAGCGACATGAACGACAGCAGCGCCGAGGTCTGGGCCAGCGCCTCAAGCATCATCACCCCGGGCATCACCGGCCGATGCGGAAAGTGGCCACCAAAGAATGGCTCGTTGATGGTGACGTTCTTCAGCGCCAGGATGCGGCTGTTGGCCTCGAACTCGACCACCCTGTCAACCAGCAGGATAGGGTAGCGGTGGGGCAGCATCTTCATCACCTGATGGATGTCCATCACCGGCTTGGTCACGATCGTTTCTCCACGGCGCGCAGGCGCTCACGCAAGCTGTACAACTGCCGCAAGGTGGCGGCATTCTTTTCCCAGGAAGCATTGTCATCGAAGGGAAAAAGGCCGCTGTACCGACCCGGCTTGAGGATCGAGCGCGTGACCACGGTCGCGGCGCTGATGTGGACATGGTCGACCAGGGTCAGGTGGCCGAGGATGATGGCGCCTCCGCCAGCGGTGCAGTGGCGGCCGATGCGGGCACTGCCGGCGATGCCGACGCAGCCGGCCATGGCGCAGTGGGCACCGATCCGCACGTTGTGGCCGACCTGCACGAGGTTGTCGAGCTTGACACCGTCGTCGATCATGGTGTCGTCCAAGGCACCCCGGTCGACGCAACTGTTGGCACCGATCTCGACATCGTCGCCTATCACCACCGCGCCAAGTTGCTCGATCTTCTCCCAGTGCGCCGCGTCGCCACTGGCCGCGGCTGCGAAGCCGAAGCCGTCAGCACCGATCACCACGCCCGAGTGGAGGATGGCGCGCAGGCCAACCCGGCAATCCTGGCCGAGCGTGACCTGGGCGGCCAGCCGCGACTGCGCCCCGACCACGGCCGCAGCCCCGATGTGGCATTGCGGGCCGACCACCGCCCCGGCGCCGATCAGCGCGCCGGCGCCGACGTAGGCCAGCGCGCCAATGCTGGCGCTGGGGTCGACCTGTGCGCCCGGCTCGACCACGGCGCTGGGGTGGACACCGGGCGCAGCCGGGCGGCGCGCGCGTGCCGCCCACCACTGGGTCAGGCGGGCGAAGTAGAGGTAGGGGTCGTCGGCGACGATCACCGCGCCGCGTGCCCTGCCTTGCTCGGCCAGGGCCGGCGCCAGGATCACGCAGGCGGCCAGGGTGCTGGCCAACTGCTTGGCATAACCGGCCTGGGCGACAAAGGCCAAGCTGCCGGCATCGGCGCTGTCCAATGGCGCCAGGCGGTGGATCGGGGTCTGGCCGTCACCGTACAGGGTTCCACCCAGGGCGGCGACGATGTCGGCCAGCGTGGCCGGAGCAGTCGCGGCGCTCACCCCGAGCGTCAGGCCTGCACTTAACGTGCGGCGCCGTTCAACGCCTTGATCACCTTCTCGGTGATGTCGACCTTGGCGCTGGCAAAGACCGCATCCTGCACGATCAGGTCGTACTTCTCGGTCTCGTAGATGCCCTTGATGACCTTGTTCGCGCGCTCGACGATGGCCGCCGTTTCCTCGTTGCGCCGCTGGTTCAGGTCTTCTTGGAACTCGCGCCGCTTGCGTTGCAGGTCGCGGTCTTGCTCGACCAGATCACGTTGGCGCTTGTTGCGCTCGGCCTCGGGCAGGGTGGGCGCGTCTTTCTCGAGCTTGTCGGCAGCCGCCTTGAGTTTGGCGGCGGTGTCGTTGAGGTCTTTGTCGCGCTTGCTGAAATCAGCCTCCATGCGGGCCAGCGCGGCCTTGGCCGGCGTTGCCTCGCGCAACACCCGCTCGCTGTTGACATAGCCGATCTTGAGCTCTTGCGCATCTGCCGGGGCCAACGTCGTCAGCGCGAGTGCCAGGCCCAAGGCCGACGACTGGAACAAAGAAGTGATCATCAGAACGCGGTCCCGATCTGGAATTGGAAGCGCTGGATTCTATCTGTGGACTGTTTGCGCAATGGTGCGCCATAGCTGAGTTTGAGCGGGCCGACCGGCGAGATCCACGACAGGCCCAAGCCGGCCGATGAACGCAGGCTGTCCCAGGTCAAAGCCTCACCCTCACGCCAGACATTGCCGGCATCGACGAAGGCGAAGATGCGCAGCGACTTGTCGTTGCCCGTGCCTGGCACCGGGAAGTACAGCTCGGTGCTGAGGTTGAGCTTGGTCGCGCCACCGATGTAGGCCCCGGTCGGGTCGATCACGCCCAGCGAGTTCTGCTCAAACACCCGGACCGAGCCCAGGCCGCCGCCGTAGAAGTTCTTGAACACCGGATAGGGTCGGCTGCCGATCCCGTGGCCCAGCCCCAGCTCGCCATTCAGACCCAGCGACAGCTTGTAGGGCAAGGCCAGGTACTGCTGCATTTGCAGGTTGGTGCGGGTATAGCGCACATCGCCAACAGCGCTCCATTCGAAGTTGACACGCTGGAAGCGTCCGGCGGTCGGGGTCAAGACGCTGTCGCGCGAATCACGCGACCAGCCCAGCGTCAGCGGCAGGGCGTTGCTGCGCTCACCGTAGCGGAAGCGGTACTCGAAGTACTGGTTGGGCAACCCGGAGGCGGTGCCGATCACGGTCTGCTCGATGCCCGCGCCGAAGAAGACCGTGTCGTATTCCGAGAACGGCACGCCGAAGCGCACCGACGCGCCGGGACTGGCGATCTGGTACTGGTTGCCCAGGCTGTTGAACGGTCGCGAGGTACGGTAGTACATGTCGATGCCGCGCGAAATCCCGTCGACGGTGAAATACGGGTCCACCGAGCTGAACACCAGGCTGCGTGCCACTCGGCTGGTGTTGATCTCCAGCCCCAGGTAGTTGCCCGAGCCGAAGACGTTGTCCTGCTTGATCGCGGCGGTCAGGGCAAAGCGGTCGGCGCTGGAGTAGCTCACCCCCAGCGAGAGGTTGCCGGTGGGCTTTTCGGTCACCGATACCGCCAGATCGACCTGGTCAGGCGCCGTTCCGACCTCGTTGGTCTCGACGTTGACATCCTTGAAGTAGCCCAGCCGATCAACCCGCTCCTTCGACAGCTTGATGCGCTGGCCGTCGTACCAGGACGACTCAAGCTGGCGGAATTCACGCCGTATCACTTCGTCGCGGGTCTTGGTATTGCCGGCGACGTCGATGCGCCGGACATAGACCCGGCGCTGCGGCTCGGCCGCCAGGACCAGGGCCACCTGGCCGGTGGCACGGTCGATCTCGGGGCGCGCGTCGACGCGGGCAAAGGCATAGCCGAAGATGCCGAAACGGTCGCTGAAGGCCTTGGTCGTCTCGGTCACTGCCGTCGCCCGGTAGGGCTCGCCCGGCCGGATCTGCACCAGTTGCTTGAAGTCCTCTTCCTTGCCCAGGTAGTCGCCCGCCAGCCTGACCCCGGTGACCGTGAAAAGCTGGCCCTCTTTGACAGTGACCAAGATCGACACATCCTGCTTGTCGGGCGAGATCGTGACCTGGGCCGACTCGATCACGAACTCGAGGTAGCCGCGGTTCTGGTAGTAGGCGCGGATCGTGTCCAGGTCGCCGTTGAGCTTGGCACGCGAGTAGCGGTCGTTCTTGGTGTACCAGGTCAGCCAGCCGCCGCTGGTCAGGTCCATCAGGTCGGTCAGGGTCGACTCGCTGAAGGCCTTGCTGCCAAGGATGCGGATCTCGCGGATCTTGGCGGCATCGCCTTCGGTCATCGCAAAGCTGACATTGACGCGGTTGCGCTCGACCGGCGTGACGGTGGTCACGACCTCGGCGCCGTAGAGGCTGCGGGTCAGGTACTGGCGCTTGATCTCCTGCTCGGCGCGGTCGATCAGGGCGCGGTCAAACGGCAGGCCCTCGCCAATGCCGGCATCCTTGAGCGACTTGACCAGGGTGTCCTTCTCGAACTCCTTGAGGCCCAAGAAGCTGACGTTCTGGATCACCGGCCGTTCCTCGACCACCACGATCGCGACCTGGCCGTCGATCTCGATGCGCACGTCCTTGAACAGGCCGGTGGCGAACAGCGCGCGCAACGCCGCCGCCGCCTTGTCATCGGTATAGGTGTCGCCGACGCGAAACGGCAATGCCGCGAAGACCGTGCCGGGATCGGTGCGCTGCAGGCCTTCGACCCGGATATCTTGCAGCGCGAAGGGCTCGACCGCGCGTGCCGGCGGCGCGGCGCAGACCATCGCCAGGGCGGCGACGGCGATCACAAAAGGGGTAGGTTGGAACAGGGGATTGGAAGGGCGCATGCGAGGTTTCAGTGCTGCCCCAGGAGCCGGGCCACGTCGTTGAAGAGAGCCACCGACATCATCAGCAGGAGGACTGCGATGCCGCCGCGCTGTAGCCGCGCGAGCCAGAGGTCGGAAACCGGGTGCCCGGTCAGGCTCTCGAAAAGATAGTACATCAGGTGCCCGCCGTCGAGCATGGGCAGCGGCAACAGGTTCAGCACCCCCAGGCTGACACTGACCAGTGCCAGGAAGCCGAGGTAGTAGGCTAGGCCGAGCTGTGCCGATTGGCCGGCGAAATCGGCAATCGTCAGCGGCCCACTGAGGTTGCGCAGCGAGGCCTCGCCGATCAGCATGCGGCCGAGCATTTTCAGGCTCAGCACCGACACGTCCCAGGTGCGCTGGGCGCCCTGGGCCAGGCCATCGACCAGTCCGAATTGAACCCTGACCATGGCAGGCGGCGCGCCGACATAGGCGTCGATCCGGCCGACCAAGCCTTCGCCCTCCTTGACCGGGCGCGGGCTTACCACCAGGTTCAGGTCCTGGCCGCCGCGCAGCACCGCCAGGCGCAAGCTGGGAGCGGAGGCGGCGGGCACGCCTGGCCTGGCAGCGCCATCGGGCACGGTGGCGCGGATGCGCTCGCGCAGGCTCTGGGCGTCGGCCACCGGCCGGTCGTCGACCCGCAGCACCTCGTCGCCCTGTCGCAGCCCGGCCAGCGCCGCCGGTCCACCGGCCTTGACGTCGCCGATCTGCGGCCGGCTGAACGCCTGGCCAAGCCCGACCCGTCTGGCCAGCAGGGCGTCGGCGGTGCTGCCATTGAGCTGGTCCAACGCCAGGTGCAGGCTGTGCAGCCCCTGGCCACGGCCATCGCTGACTTGCAGGTCGATCGCCTGGGCACGCAGGGCATGCTGGGTCACCTGCCAGCGCAGGTCGTTGATCGAGCGCACCACCTGCCAGGGCGAATCGGTGTCGTCACGCCAGGCCTGCACCCAGTCACCCGAGCGCATCCCCGCGCGCTCGGCCAAGCTGGCTTCGACAGGCGCACTCAACACCGCCCGTGGCTCGTCGACCCCGATCCAGTGCGAGGCCGCGAACAGCAGCACCGCCAGCGCCAGGTTGGCGACCGGCCCTGCCGCGACCACGGCCGCACGCTGGCCCAGCGGCTTGCGGTTGAAGGCACGCTGCAACTCGTCCGCTGCGACCGGGCCCTCGCGCTCGTCGAGCATGCGCACATAGCCGCCCAGCGGCAGCGCCGAGAGCACGAATTCGCAGCCGTCGGGGCCGAAGCGGCGACGCCAGACCACCCGGCCAAAGCCAACCGAGAAGCGCAGCACCTTGACACCGCAGGCCACCGCCACGCGGTAGTGGCCGTACTCGTGGACGACGATCAACACGCCCAGGGTGAGCAGGAAGGCCAGCACCGTGGTCATCGTGCCAACCTCTGCACCAGCGTTGCGGCGAAGCTGCGGGCGCGCGCGTCCAGCGCCAGCAGATCAGCCACCGAGGCGACATCGGCGGCAGCCGGCAGGACCTGGCCCAGCGTCTGGGCGTTGACGCAATGGATGTCGGTGAATGCGACCCGCCGATCCAGGAAAGCGGCCACCGCCACCTCGTTGGCGGCATTGAGCACGGTGCTGGTGCCCTCGGCCGCTGCCAGGGCGTCGTAGGCCAGTTGCAGGCCGGGGAAACGCCGCGGGTCAACAGGCTCAAAGCTCAGCGGCGCAATCGCCAGAAAGTCCAGCGCCGGCGCGCCGCAGGCGACCCGGTCGGGGTAGGCCAGGCCGACGCCGATGGGCACCTTCATGTCGGGAGTGCCGAGCTGGGCCAGCACTGAGCCATCGCGGCACACCACCATCGAGTGGACGATGCTCTGCGGGTGCAGCAACACCTTGATCCGCTCGGGTGCCAGGTCGAACAGCCAACGCGCCTCGATCACCTCCAGCGCCTTGTTCATCATCGTTGCCGAATCGACCGAAATCTTCTGCCCCATGACCCAGTTGGGGTGGGCCACCGCCTGCTCGGGGGTGATGCTGCCGAAGCTGGCGGGATCGCGGCTGCGGAACGGCCCGCCCGAAGCGGTCAGCACGATATGGTCGATCCGCTCGCCCCAACTGCGCCGGTCCTCGGGCAGGCACTGGAAGATCGCCGAATGCTCGCTGTCGATCGGCAGCAGCGTCGCCCCGCCCTGGCGCACCGCGTCGATGAACAGCCGGCCACCGACCACCAGCGCCTCCTTGTTGGCCAGCATCAGGCGCTTGCCGGCGCGCGCGGCGGCGATGCAGGCGGGCAGGCCGGCAGCGCCGACGATGGCGGCCATGACGCTGTCGACATCCGGGTGGGCGGCAACCTGGCACAGCGCTTCGGCGCCGTACAGCACTTCGGTGCGCAGCCCGGCGGCGCGCAGGCGCTGGCCCAGGTCCTGCGCCTGGGCCGCGTCGGCCACCACCGCCAGCCGCGGTCGCCACTGCTGGCATTGGGCAAACAGCGCGTCGATGCGGCTGAAGGCGGTCAACACGGTCGCCTCGAAACGCTCCGGGTGCAGGGCCATCACCGCCAGCGTGCTGGTACCGACCGAGCCGGTGGCACCGAGGATGCAGATGCGCTGAACCATCGCCCGCGCCCTCAGATGAACACCAGGCCCAGGGCCGCAGGCAGCACCGGCAACAGGGCGTCGACCCGATCCAGCACGCCGCCATGGCCGGGCAGCAGACGACTCGAGTCCTTGGCCCCGGCGGCGCGCTTGACCAAGGACTCGAACAGGTCACCGATGACGCTCAGGGCGGTCAGCAGCACCAGGCCCAGCCCCAGGCCCAGCAGGCCATGGCGTTGCTGCAGGAGCCGAAAGACGCTGGCCGAGCCCAGGCTCCAGTGCGACTCCAGAGCGCTCCAAACCAGCGCCAGCACGGCCACGCCCAGCACCCCGCCGGCCACGCCCTCCCAGCTCTTGCCGGGACTGATGGCGGGCGCCAGCTTGTGTCGGCCGAACGCCCGGCCGCTGAAGTAAGCGGCGATGTCGGCGGCCCAGACGATGCACATCACCGACAGCAGGAAATTGACGCCGATGGCCCGCGCCAGTACCAGGGCGGTCCAGGCCAGCCAGAGCAGCGCCAACCCCAGCAGCCAGCGCAGCGGCTTGGGCACCCGGCCCCAGCCGGCCGGCCCGCGCCGCAGCGCCCAGGCGCCGCCGGCCAACCAGGCCGCGCCCGCCGCCAGCCACAGCCCGCCCTCGCCCAGCGCAGGCAATTGCGCCAGGCTGAGCGCACACAGCAGCGCCAGCAATCCGCCCGTGCCCCAACTGAGCCGGTCTGCGGCCATGCCGTTGAGCCGCGCCCATTCCCAGCCTGCGGCGCTGATGAGCAGCAGCGTCAACAGGTTGAAGTAACGGGCATCGTTGGCGAACAAGGCCGGCAGCAGCAGGGCCAGCAGGGCAATGGCGGTGACGACGCGCTGGGCCAGCATGGCGCGAGCCTCAGGCCGGGCCACTGCCGCTGTCGACCCGGCCGAAACGGCGGTCTCGGCCGGCATAGTCGGCCAGCGCGGCGTCGAGTTCGGCGACGCCGAAGTCGGGCCACAGGCAATCGGTGAAGACGAGCTCGGAGTAGGCCACCTGCCAGAGCAGGAAATTGCTGATGCGGACCTCGCCACCGGTGCGGATGAAAAGGTCGGGATCGGGCGCGTGGCGCATCGCCATGAAGCCCGACAGCGCTGCCTCGGTGATCTGCTCGGGCTTGAGGCCAGCCGCCAGCGCCTGCTGGCAGGCCTGCACCACGTCCCAGCGGCCACCGTAGTTGAACGCCACCGACAAGGTGATGCGGTGGTTGTGCTGGGTCGAATCTTCGGCCTCGGCCCAGGCCGCGCGCAGCCGCTCGGAGACGGTCGAGCGGTCGCCGACGATGGTGATGCGCACGCCATCGCGCGCCAGCTTGGCCAGGTACTTGGTCACGGCGACGATCACCAGGCCCATCAGGCCAGAAACCTCGTCCTCGGGGCGCTTCCAGTTTTCCGATGAAAACGCAAACACGGTCAGGTACTCGACCCCCCGGTCGGCGCAGGCGTTGATCACCTTGACCAGGGCATCGACGCCGGCCTTGTGGCCAAAGAAGCGCGGCAGAAAACGCTTCTTGGCCCAGCGCCCGTTGCCATCCATGACGATGGCCACATGCCGCGGCACGGCCGGGTCGCGGGCCACAGGGCTGGGCGCTGGCGTGTCCAGGGTGCGGGTCTCAGCAGTCAAGCGCGGCGGCCCAGGGTATCGACGCGATGGCCATCTCAGACCGCCAGGATTTCGGCTTCTTTGGCGTGGACCAGGCGATCAACTTCCTGCACCGTGCGGTCGGTCAGTTTCTGCACCTCGTCCTGCGCGCGGCGCTCGTCGTCCTCGGCCACGACCTTGTCCTTGAGCAGCCGCTTGAGGTGCTCGTTGGCATCGCGGCGCAGGTTGCGCACCGCGATCCGGGCCTCCTCGCCGGCATTGCGCACGACCTTGGTCAGATCCTTGCGGCGCTCTTCGGTCAAGGCCGGCATCGGCACGCGCAGCAGGTCGCCCTGCGACGACGGGTTCAGCCCCAGGTCGCTCTCGCGGATGGCGCGTTCGATCTTCGCCGCCATGCTCTTTTCCCAGGGCTGGACGCTGATCGTGCGGGCGTCCAAGAGGGACACATTGGCGACCTGGCTGATCGGCACCGGTGAGCCGTAATAGTCAACATGCACCTGGTCGAGGATGCCGGGATGGGCCCGGCCGGTGCGGATCTTCTGCAAGTCCGCCTTGAACGCGTCGACCGACTTGGCCATCTTGGTCTGGGCGTTGTTCTTGATGTCGGCAATCGTCATGCTCTGCTCCTGGCCCTGGCGCGGCCGCTGGCGGGTTCGAACGTTATACGTGTACCAGCGTGCCCTCGTCCTCGCCCAAAACCAGGCGCTTGAGCGCACCGGCCTTGAAGATCGAAAACACCTTGATTGGCAGTTTCTGGTCGCGGCACAGCGCGAAAGCGGTGGCGTCCATGACCTGCAGGTTCTTTGAAATGGCTTCGTCGAAGCTCAGGCTGGCGTAGCGCGTGGCATTCGGGTCCTTCTTTGGGTCGGCGCTGTAGACCCCGTCGACCTTGGTCGCCTTGAGGACGACCTGGGCGCCGATCTCGGCGCCGCGCAGCGCCGCAGCGGTGTCGGTAGTGAAGAACGGGTTGCCGGTTCCGGCGGCGAACACCACCACCTTGCCCTCTTCGAGGTATTGCAGCGCCTTGGGCCGGACGTAGGGCTCGACCACCTGCTCGATGCTGATGGCCGACATCACCCGCGCGGTCATGCCTTCTTGGCGCATCGTGTCGGCCAAGGCCAAGGCGTTCATCACCGTCGCCAGCATGCCCATGTAGTCGGCCGTGGCGCGATCCATGCCGACCGAGCCGCCGGCCACACCGCGAAAGATGTTTCCGCCGCCGATCACCACCGCCACCTCCACACCCAGCGTCGTCACCTCCTGAATCTCACGCACCATGCGCACGATCGTGGCGCGGTTGATGCCATAGGCGTCGTCACCCATCAGGGCCTCGCCGGACAGCTTCAGGAGAATGCGCTTGTAGGCCGCCATGCAGGTGTTGCTCCTAGGGGAAAAGGGTGAGCCGGGAGTTTAATCGGCGCCGTCAGCAGCACGCCCGGCGCGGCCGCAGCGGGCGTGCACGGCGACGCCACCGTGCTATTGGGCCCGGGCTGCGGCCACCTGGGCGGCGACCTCGGCGGCGAAGTCATCGACCTTCTTCTCGATGCCATCGCCAACCACGTAGAGCGTGAAGCCGCTGACCGTGGTGGCCGCCGCCTTGAGCATTTGCTCGACCGTCTGCTTGTCGTTCTTGACGAAGCTCTGGTTGAACAGCGAGACCTCCTTGAGGTACTTCTGCACCGAACCCTCGACCCGTTTGGCGACGATCTCGGGCGACTGCGCCGGCTTGCCGGCGGCCACCGCCGTCGCCGCATCTTCGGCGGCCTTCTCAGCGGCGATGCGGCGCTCGCGCTCGACCAGTTCGGTCGGCACGTCGGCCTGCGACAGCGCCACCGGCTTCATCGCCGCGACATGCATCGCCACATCCTTGGCCGCGACTTCGCTGCCGCTGTACTGCACCACCACGCCGATGCGCGTGCCATGCAGGTAGCTGGCCAGGCTGGCCTGGCCGGCAAAGCGGCTGAAGCGGCGCAGCGCCAGGTTCTCGCCGATCTTGCCGATCAGGCCGCGGCGCACATCCTCGACCGTCGGGCCGAAGCCCTCCTGCACCAGCGGCAGCGCCGACAGCGCCGCCACATCGGCCGGATTGGACTCGGCGATCAACTCGGCACAGGCCTTGACGAAGGCCAGGAAGGCGTCGTTCTTGGATACGAAATCGGTCTCGCAATTGACCTCGAGCATGGCGCCCTGGTTGCCGCGCGAGGCGATCGCAATCACGCCCTCGGCAGTGATCCGCGAGGCCGCCTTGCCGGCCTTGTTGCCGAGCTTGACGCGCAGAATCTCTTCGGCCCGGTCCATGTCGCCCTCGGCCTCGGTCAGCGCCTTCTTGCATTCCATCATCGGCGCGTCGGTCTTGGCGCGCAGCGCGCCGACCATGCTTGCGGTGATTGCAGCCATTTCAATTCTCCAGCTTGGGTTCCGGCCGAATGGATCGGCCGGTGGATCAGAAAACAGCGTGAAAAAGGGGCTGAAGAGCCCCTGTTCCACGGGTCAGGTGCGGGGCGACTCAGGCGCCGTCGCTCACTTCCACAAACTCGTCGGTGCCCGCTGCGGCCGCACTGACCACCTCGTTGACCGCGTTGGCCCTGCCCTGCAGCACCGCCTCGGCGACGGCCTTGGCGTACAGCGCCACGGCCTTGGCCGAATCGTCGTTGCCGGGGATCACGTAGTCGATGCCGATCGGCGAATGGTTGGTGTCGACCACGCCGATCACCGGGATGCCGAGCTTCTTGGCTTCGGCCACGGCGATCTTGTGGTAGCCGACGTCGATGACGAACAGCGCGTCGGGCAGTGCGACCATGTCCTGGATGCCGCCGATGTCTTTTTCGAGCTTGGCGATCTCGCGCTCGAACATCAGCGACTCTTTCTTGCTCATGGCCTCCAGCCCGGCTTCGCGGGTGGCCTGCATGTCCTTGAGCTTCTTCAGCGAGGCCTTGACCGTCTTGAAGTTGGTCAACATGCCGCCGAGCCAGCGCTGGTCGACAAAGGGCATGCCGGCGCGGCCGGCTTCCATGCCAATCACCTCGCGCGCCTGGCGCTTGGTGCCGACCATCAGAATGGTGCCGCGCTTGCCGGACAAGGTGCGCACAAACTTCATCGCCTCCTCGAACTTGGGCAGCGTCTTCTCGAGGTTGATGATGTGGATCTTGTTGCGATGGCCGTATATGAACGGCGCCATCTTCGGGTTCCAGAAGCGGGTTTGGTGTCCGAAATGGACCCCGGCTTCGAGCATTTCACGCATGCTGACTGACATTTATCACTCCAAAAGGTTGAGTCTAGAATCCGGCGCGAATCGCCTGGGAGTACGCCCCGTATCGAGGACAAAACCCAGGCAACACCTTGTTGGTCGCCGGTTCGCGATTTGTTTTTCGGGAGGTGGACCGCAACGGCCCCACAACGGCCCCACGGCGCCCCACGACGACTTGTAGCCGACCCGGCAAATAGCCGCCAGATCGCTTGCGTGCCGCACCGCGCTGTCCTTGCCGACGATCCGCGGTGATTCGCCTTCCTCAACGGCTGAACGCGGCAAGCGTTCGGCGCCCTCAATTTGGCTTGGCCCCGGTCAGTGCATGGACACCCAGAAAAACCCAAAGATTATAGCATCGGAGCCGGCCATGGACCTGCTGGCGGCGGCCCAGGCGGTGCGCTCGGGCCGCGCGACGGCGACAGCGCTGCTGACCCAGTCGATCATGGCGGCAGACGCAGCGGCCTGTGCCCACGTCTTCATCCGCCGTTTTGACGAGCAGGCGCTGGTTTGCGCCGCAGCGGTCGACGAGGCCTGCGCCGCGCTGATGCCGCTGCCGCCGCTTGCCGGCCTGTCGATCTCGGTCAAAGACTTGTTCAACGTTGCCGGCTGGCCGGCCACGGCAGGTTCAGCGGCGATGGCCGACCAGCCGCCGGCCAGCGACGACTGCAGCGCGGTGGCGCGGCTGCGGGCTGCCGGCGCGGCCTTGATCGGTCACACCAACCTGAGCGAATTCGCCTTCTCCGGCGTCGGCATCAACCCGCTGCATGGCACGCCGACCAACCCCGCCACGCTGGTGCACAACGCCACGCTGCGGGTGCCTGGCGGCAGCACCTCGGGCGGCGCGGTGTCGGTCGCGGCCGGCGCCGCCTGGGCTGCGCTGGGTTCGGACACCGGCGGCTCGATCCGCATTCCGGCGGCCTTGCAGGGGCTGGTCGGCTTCAAGAACACCCAGCGCCTGACGCCGCTGGACGGCGCCGTACCGCTGTCGTCGACCTTGGACACGGCCTGCGCTATCACCCGCTCGGTCGGCGACGCGGTGCTGCTGCACGGCATCCTGGCCGCGCGCACGCCGCGCCCCTTGGCCAGGCCGCTGCCGGCACTGCGGCTGGCCGTGCCCCAGACCCTGGTGCTTGACGGCCTGGACGGCGATGTCAAACGGGCGTTCGAGGACGCCTTGGCCACGCTCCGCGCGGCCGGGGCGCGGATCGACGAGATCGACCTGCCGCCGCTCAACGAGTTGGCAGCACTGAATGCGCAGGGCGGGTTCTCGGCCGCCGAGAGCTGGGCCTGGCACCGCAAGCGCCTGGGCGAGCGCGCGCCGCTGTACGACCCCCGGGTGGTGACCCGGATCCGCCGTGGCGAGGCGTTCAGCGCCGCCGATTACATCGACCTGCACCTGGCCCGGCGCGACTGGATTGCCCGCATGGCGGCGCTGCTGGGCGACTACGACGCGATGCTCAGCCCGACCGTGCCGATGGTGGCGCCGGCACTGGCGCCGCTGCTGGCCAGCGATCCGCGCTTCTTCGCGATCAACGCGATGCTGCTGCGCAACCCTTCGCTGGTCAACTTTCTCGACGGCTGCGCCCTGTCGCTGCCCTGCCAGGCGCCGGGGCAGATGCCGGTCGGGCTGATGGTCTGGGCAGGCGCGCTGGCCGATGACGCGGTGCTGGGCGTATCGCTGGCGGTCGAAGCGGCGCTGGCCCTGCGCCACCACCGCGCCTGAGCATGCGGGTGGCGGTGATTGGCGCCGGCATCGTCGGCGTCACGACGGCGTATGAACTGGCCGCCGACGGGCATCGGGTGAGCGTCTTCGAGCGCCGCAGCAGCGTTGCCGAAGAAACCAGTTTTGCCAACGCCGGCGTGGTCGCGCCGGGCTATGTCACGCCCTGGGCGGCACCCGGCATGCCGACCAAGCTGCTGCGCCACCTGCTGGGCAGCCATGCACCGCTGCGGCTGGGCTGGCCGCTGGCGCCGGGCCAACTGCCCTGGCTGTGGCGTTGGTGGCGGGCCTGCCGGCCTGCGGCCTATGCCGCCAACCGGACGCAGATGTTCCGCCTGGCCCGCTACAGCCAGCAGCGGCTGCAGTGGCTGACCGGCGCATTGGCGCTGGAGCGTGAATCCAGCGCCGGCTATCTGGTGCTGCTGCGATCGGCCAGTGAACTGGCGCAGGCGCGCGGCGGCTTGAAGCTGCTGGCCGAGATGGGTGTCAACTTCAGCCTCGTCACGCCCGAGCGCGCGCGCCAGATCGAGCCTGGCCTGAACCCGCAGACCGCGCTGCACGCGGCGGTGCACCTGCCCGACGACGAGGTTGGCAATTGCCGCCAGTTCAGCCACTTGCTCAAGGCGCAGGCGCAGGCGTTGGGGGCCGACTTCAGGTTCCAGCGCGAGGTCGTGGCGATTCGCCCAGGGCCGGCGCCGGTTGTGCTGCATCGCTCCGTCGACGCGCCAGCGCAGGGCGCCGTGGCGGATCAGGCAAGCGTCGATGCCGTCGTCGTCTGCGCGGCGATGGGCTCGCCCCGGCTGCTGGCGCCCTTGGGCCTGCGCCTGCCGCTGCTGCCGGTCTACGGCTACTCGCTGACCGCGCCACTGCGCCACTTCGACCACCCCACCGACACCGGCCCGCGCTCAGGGGTGATGGACGAGCGCTACAAGGTCGCCATCAGCCGCCTCGGTGCCCGGGTTCGGGTGGCCGGAAGCGCCGAGATCGGCGGCCGGCCGGAGGCCCACAACCCCCAGGCCCTGGCCACGCTCTACAAGGTGCTCGACGACTGGTACCCGGGCTGCGCCCAGCAGGCCAAGGTGCAGGCCTGGAAAGGCGCCCGGCCGATGCTGCCCGACGGGCCGCCGGTTGTCGGTGCCAGCGGCAAGCCAGGGCTCTGGCTCAACCTCGGCCACGGCTCCAGCGGCTGGGCACTGGCCTGCGGCTCGGCCCGGCTGCTGGCCGACCAGATCGCCGGCCGGCCCACCGCAATAGACGACGAAGGCCTGCGCCTGACGCGGCTACACCGCCGCCAGGCCTGAGCGGCGGCGGCCGATCTGCGCCAGCACCACCGGTGTTGCCACCACCAGCCCGACGGCGGTGCTGAGCAGGCCCGGCGCCACCATCAGCAGCGCGCCCAGGCCGCACAGCAGTTGCTCCCAGCGGCGCATCTCGACCAGCATGTAGCGCGACAGCGCCGCGGCCAGAAAGACGATGCCGACCAGGCAGCCACTGACGGTGACGGCGAATTCGCTGAGCGTGAACCCCTTGGCGACGATCAGCATCGCCGGCGAGAACACGAACACGAACGGCACCAGCGCCTTGGCCAGGCCCAGCCGGAAGGCCATGTTGCCGGTCTTGAAGGGGTCGCTGCCGGCCATGCCCGCAGCGGCATAGGCGGCAATCGCCACCGGCGGGGTGATGTCGGCCAGCACGCCGTAGTAAAAGACGAAGAAGTGCGCCACCAAGGGCTCGACGCCCATCTGCACCAGGGTCGGCGCGGCGACCGTGACCATGATGATGTAGGTCGCCGTGGTCGGCACGCCGCAGCCCAGCAGGATGCAGACCAGCGCCGTCATCACCAGCGCCACCACCAGGGCCAGCGTCGCTGGCGAGGCCCAGGCCAGCGGGATGATGGACGTCAACCCGCCGGCTACACCGGTGGCCGCGCCGGTGACGATGGTGCTGAGCTTGAAGCCAACGCCGGTCAGCGTCACCACGCCGATCACGATGCCCACCGTGGCCGCCGCCGCGCCGACCGCCAGCGCGTACTTGGCGCCGGTCTCGAAAGCCTCGCGCAGCGCCGGGCCGTTGATCCGGCCGCGCACGCCCAGTGCCTGGCACAAAAGCGGGGTGGCGACTGCGGCGGCGATAAAGATACCCAGGCGCAACGACTGCGACTCGAAGTCGCCGAACGAGATCAGTGCCAGCACCAGATGCAGGCCCGCAAACAACGCCCAATGCCTGGCACGGTTGCCGCTGGCCTGGGTCGTCAGGCCGACGATGATGCAGGAGCTGATGCCGGCGAACGCGGCCAGGTAGGGGGTGCGCCCGCCGACCAGCAGGCCGATCAACAGCGCCAGTGGCAGCAGGGTCGGCCAGCGCTGGCGCAGGCTGGCCCGCAGGTCGGGCATCTCCTGCGGACTCAGGCCGCGCAGGCCGTAGCGCTTGGCCTCAAAGTGCACCTGCATGAACACGCCGAAGAAGTGCATGAAGGCCGGCACGATCGCGGCAATGATGATGGTTCGGTAAGGCAAGGCCAGGAACTCGACCATCAAGAACGCTGCCGCGCCCAGCACCGGCGGGGTGATCTGCCCGCCGGTCGATGAGGCCGCCTCGACCGCCCCGGCAAATTCGCGCCGGTAGCCGACGCGGATCATCGCGGGGATGGTCAGCGAGCCCACCGTCACCGCATTGGCCACCGACGAGCCCGACAGCATGCCGAACAGCGCCGAGGCAAACACGCTGACTTTGGCCGGGCCGCCGGCGTAGCGCCCGGCAATCGCCGAGGCCAGGTCGAGAAAGAGCTGGCCCAAGCCGATCCGCGTGGCCAGCACGCCAAACAGCACGAAGTGGAAAACGAAGGTCGCGACCACGCCGACCGCGACGCCGTAGATACCCTGGCTGGTCAGCACCTGGTGGTTGACGAGTTGTGACCAGCTTGCCCCGGCGTGCTGCAGCAGCCCGGGAAAGACCGGCCCGGCCAGGGCGTAGACCATGAAGGCGATGGCAATCAGCGGCAGCGCCGGCCCCATGCAGCGCCGCGTCGCTTCGAGCAGCGCCAGCATCAGCAGCGTGCCCATCGCCACGTCCAGGGGGTTGGGGTTGCCGACGCGAAACGCCAGGTCATCGAAGGTCCACGGCACGTACAGCACCGCCACGGCGACGCCGCCGGCCAGAAGCCAGTCGTACCAGGGCAGGCCGCCGGGCGCGGCCCGGCTGGCGCTGGGCGTCCGGGTGAGGATCGCCGCACGCAGCGGAAACACCAGAAAGATCAAGCCCAGCACAAAGGCCAGGTGCACGCCGCGGTGGGTAACCTCTTGCAGCAGGCCGAAACCGGCGGTGTAGTAGTGGAACAGCGACAGCGCCACCAGCAGCGCCGGCACGATCCAGGCGGCCGGCGGCAGCAGCGGCCGAAAGCGCATCTCCGGATCGAACTTCTGCTCCAGCGCCTGCAGTGCCTGCGGGTCCAGCGCCTGCGGGTCCGGCGCTGCGGCTGCGGTCATGGTCTGCGTCTCACTTCAGCAGGCCGACTTCCCGGTAGAACCGCTCCGCGCCAGGGTGGAACGGGATGCCCGCACCCTTGACCGCGTTCTCCTTGGTGATTTGCTTGCCTTTGGCGTGGCCGGCGGCCAGCGCCTTTTGGGTGGCCTCCGAGAACAGCGCCTTGGTGATCTCGTAGACCATGTTCGGGTCGGCCTTGTCGCTGGTGACCCATTGGGCGCCCAGCGCCAGGGTGGCGACGCCGGCCACGCCCTTGTAGGTGTCGGTGGGGATGGTGTCGGGCGCGAAGAAGCTGTCGCTCTTGCGGATTGCGTCGGCCTGCGGCCCGTCGATGGCCACCAGTTCGATCCCGCCGCCGGACGAGGCCAGCTCGGCAATCGCCCCAGCCGGCGCACCGCCGACGAAGAAGAACGCATCGAGCGCGCCATCCTTGAGCTTGTCGCCGGCCTGGTTGGGCTTGATGTACTCGGGCTTGATGTCCGATTCCTTCAGGCCGTAGGCGGCCAGGATGATGCGGGCATCGACCAGGGTGCCCGAGCCCGGCTCGTCCAGCGCCACGCGCTTGCCGCGCAGGTCGGCGACGCTCTTGATGTTCATGCCCTTGCGCACCACCAGGTGCACGCTCTCGGAATAGAGGTTGGCGATCAGGCGCAGGCCGGGGACATGGGGCTTGCCCTCGTAGATGCCCTTGCCGGTGTAGGCCCAACTGGCGACATCGGCCTGGCTGAAGCCGGATTCGACCGCCCCCCCGGCAATGCCGGTGACATTGGCCAGCGATCCGTTGCTGGCCTGCGCGCTGACGACGATCTTGCCCGGCTGCGAGACGGCGTTGGCGATCATCCCGCCGACCGGGTAATAGGTGCCGGCCGTGCCGCCGGTGCCGATGCGGAAGAACTGCTGGGCCTGGACCGAAGCGCTGGCGACGGCGGCCAGGGCCAGCACGGCAGCAGCAAGATGGCGGATGGGCGTCATGGGATTTCCGGACAGAGTCAAAGGGTGGCGGACGGGCCTGTGCGGTCGAACTGACAGGCCAGGGTGGGCACGATAACCGCAGCCAGGCCGTGCGGCGGTCGCGGTAAACCCCGGCCGGCGCAGCGGCGGGAGAACCTGGGCAGCACCCGGCCACAATCGCCCGACCATGGCGATGCTGACCGCAGCCCACACCCCCATCAGTGCGGTGCTGCCCTCGCGCCGGGTCTGGCCGCTGCACGGTCTGGCCGGGTCGCGACGGGTTGAGCAAGCGGCGCTGGCCGCGGCTGCGCCCCAGGCGCTGATGCAGCGCGCCGGTCTGGGTCTGGCGCGTCTGGCGCTGGCGCTGGCGCCGCATGCCGGGACGGTCTGGGTCGCCGCCGGGCCGGGCAACAACGGCGGTGATGGCTTGGTGGCGGCACGCCTGCTGCACCAGGCCGGCAAGCGCGTGCAGGTCAGTCTGCTGGCCGATCCGACGCGGCTGCCTGCCGACGCTGCCTGGGCTTGGCGCCAGGCGCGCGCAGCCGGCGTGCCGATCTCGGCCGGGCTGGACCCGGTCGCGCCGCCGGCGGATGGCACTGCACTGGCGATAGACGCCCTGCTGGGACTGGGCGCCGCCCGGGCGCCGCAGGGACGCATGGCCGAGGCGATCGGGCTGTTGAATGCCCTGCCCTGCCCGGTATTGGCGGTGGACCTGCCTTCCGGCCTGTCGGCCGACAGCGGCCAGCCGCTGGGCAGCGTCCAGACGCTGGTTCGCGCCCACCACACGCTCGCGCTGCTGACGCTCAAGCCCGGTCTGTTCACCGGCCTTGGGCGCGATGCCGCGGGCCAGGTTTGGCTGGACACCCTGGACCTGCCACTCGACGACAGCCTGGCCAGCGCCTGGCTTGGCGGCCCGCCCCTGTCGCGGCAGCGCCAGCATGCCCAGCACAAGGGCAGCTTTGGCGACGTCACGGTCTTGGGCGGCGCCGAGGGCATGGGCGGCGCGGCCCTGCTGGCGGCTCGGGCGGCGCTGGCTGCCGGCGCCGGGCGGGTGATGCTGGCCAGGCTGGATGGCCAGGGCCTGGCCGACGCGGCCCAACCCGAGTTGATGCCGCGCAGCCTGGCGCAGGTGCTGGCGCCTGGGCACCTGGGTGCGGCCACCTTGGTCTGCGGTTGCGGCGGTGGCGCGGCGATTGCGGCCCATTTGCCGACCGTGTTGGCGCACAGCGCCCGGCTGGTGCTGGACGCCGACGGGCTCAACGCGGTCGCCGCCGACCCCGCTCTGGCCAGCGCCTTGGCCGGTCGCGCCGAGCGCGGTCAGGCCAGCCTGTTGACGCCACACCCGCTGGAGGCGGCGCGCTTGCTGGGCAGCAGCACCCCCCAGGTGCAGGCCGACCGGCTGGCCAGCGCCCAGGCCTTGGCAGAGCGTTGGCAATGCGTCGTGCTGCTCAAGGGCTCGGGCACGGTGGTGGCGGCGCCTGGCCAACTGCCCTGGATCAACCCAACCGGCAACGCCAACCTGGCCTGCGCCGGCTCGGGCGATGTCCTGGCCGGCTGGCTGGGCGGTTGGTGGGCCGGCGCGGTGGCGGCCGGGCCGGCGCAGGCCGCTATTGCCGGCGCCTGGTTGCACGGCCAGGCGGCAGATGCCGACCGGCTGTGGTGGCCGCGCAGCGCCGGGCACCTGGCCGCAGCGATGGTGCGGGTGGCCGATGGCACGGCGCTGGCCCGAACGCCGGTGTGAGCCGCGCCCGGCCGCCAGATGGAAATCAGCGCACCTTGCGCTCCTTGCTGGTCTTGCCGCCCGCCAGGCTGGCCTTCTTGCCCGCAGCCACCTGGGTGACCCCGGGCTTGCCCGGACCGCGGCTGGCGACCGCGTCCTTGCGGGCGCGTTTGACGCTGCGGTCCAGCGCCTTGACTTCGACCAGCGCGGTCGTGGCCAGCTTGCGGCCACGCTGCTGCATGGGGTCGAGTTCGCCCTCGTGGACCATCCGGAAGTCGATTTTGCGCCCGTCCAGATCGACCCGGCTGACCTGCACCCGAACCCGGCTGCCGATGGCGTAGCGCAGGCCGGTGCGCTCGCCGCGCAGCTCTTGCCGCGCCTCGTCAAAGCGAAAGTATTCGCCCCCCAGCTCGGTGATGTGGACCAGGCCCTCAACGTACAGGTCGTCGAGCGTGACGAACACGCCGAACGCCGTCGCGGCGCTGACCGTGCCGCTGAACTCCTCGCCCAGGTGGTCGCGCATGAAGCGGCACTTGAGCCAGGCCTCGACATCGCGCGAGGCCTCGTCGGCGCGCCGCTCGTTGGCGCTGCAATGGGCGCCGGCGCTTTCCCACAACTCGGCCTCGTGGCCCGTGACCGTCGGCCGGGCAATCAACTTGCCGCCCTTGCGCGCCTGCGGCGGCGGCGCCGACGGCAGGCCGATGACGCTGCCGGTGAGGTGGTAACGTTTTTGCAGCAGCAGGGCCTTGATCACCCGGTGCACCAAAAGATCAGGGTAACGGCGGATCGGGCTGGTGAAGTGCGCATAGGCCTGGTAGGCCAGGCCGAAATGGCCGCTGTTGGCCGCCGTGTAGATCGCCTGCTGCATCGAGCGCAGCAGCATGGTGTGCACCTGCGCGGCATCGGGCCGGTCCTTGGTTGCCTGGGCGATGGCCTGCAGTTCGCCCGGCTTGGGCTCGTCGGACAAGGCCATGCCGATGCCCAGGGCACGCAGGTAGGTCTGAAGCTGGACACGCTTTTCCGGCGTCGGGCCCTCGTGCACGCGGTACAGCACCGGGTGCTTTTGGCTGGCGATGAACTCGGCGGCGCAGACATTGGCGGCCAGCATCGCCTCCTCGATCAGCCGGTGGGCGTCGTTGCGGGTGCGTGGCACGATCTTCTCGATCCTGCCGTTGTCGTCGCAGACGATCTGCGTCTCGGTGGTCTCGAAGTCGATGGCGCCACGGCTGCCGCGCTGCTTGAGCAGTGCGCGGTAGACCTCGTGCAGGTTCAGCAGTTGCGGCACCAGCGCGGCGCGCCGGGTCGCCTCGACGCCACGGGTATTTGCCAGCACCGACGCGACCTCGGTGTAGGTCAGGCGGGCCTGCGATCGCATCACCGCCGGGTAGAACTGGTAGGCGTCGATGCTGCCGTCGACAGCTATCACCATGTCGGCGACCATGCACAGGCGCTCGATCTCGGGGTTCAGCGAGCACAGGCCGTTGGACAGCTTCTCCGGCAGCATCGGGATCACCCGACGCGGGAAGTAGACCGAGGTCGCGCGTTCGTAGGCGTCCTCGTCCAGCGGCTCGCCGGGCTTGACATAGTGGCTGACGTCGGCAATCGCGACGATCAAGCGCCAGCCGCTGAAGGCCGTCTTGCCCCGGCCACGCTTGAACGGCTCGCAATACACCGCGTCGTCGAAGTCGCGCGCGTCTTCGCCATCGATCGTGACCAGCGGTACGTCGGTGAGGTCGATGCGTTGGCGTTTGTCGACTGCCCGCACATGGTCGGGCATGGCTGCGGCCTGGGCCAGGGTCTCGGACGAGAAGCGGTGCGGCACCTCGTACTTGCGCACCGCGATCTCGATCTCCATGCCGGGGTCGTCAATCTCGCCCAGCACCTCGGTGACCCGGCCAACCGGCTGCGAGTACATCGACGCCGGCTCGGTCAATTCGATCGCCACGACCTGGCCGACCGTGGCCTGGGCGATGGCGTTCTTCGGCACCATGATGTCCTGGCCGTAGCGCCGGTCCTCGGGTGCGCACAGCCAGATGCCGGCTTCGTGCAGCAAGCGGCCGATGATCGGCGCCTTGCGCCGCTCGAGGATGTCGACGACTCGACCCTCTGGCCGGCCCTTGCGGTCGACCCGCACGATCCGCACCCGGACCCGGTCGCGGTGCAGCACCGCGCGCATCTCCTGCGGCGAGAGGTAGACATCGGGCTGGTTGTCGTCGCGGCGGACGAAACCATGGCCATCACGGTGGCCGATGATCTGGCCGTCGACCTCGCTGAGCAGGCCCGCAGCGGGCAAACCGGTAGGCGCGGCGGCTTGGTTTTCGGAGGTGGTCAAGTGGCTGTTCTCAAGGGGTAATGGGTTGTGCTTATGCTAGAGTCTTAGCTTCGCCGATTGATGTTTGATCGCGGCCCAGGTGGCGGAATTGGTAGACGCACTAGTTTCAGGTACTAGCGCTTAGCGGCGTGGGGGTTCGAGTCCCTTCCTGGGCACCATGAGAAGAAGACACAAAGGCCGGCACGCAAGTGGCGGCCTTTGTCGTTTCTGCGCTGCCGGACCCGAGCCCGCTTCTGACGGGCGGCTTCAGACCGAGAATTTCCGCGCCAGGCCGCTGATGCCGATGCCGTCGTAATCTTCGAACGGCTGGTGGATCCAGGGGCTGGTTGGCAACAGCTCCACATGGTAGTCGGGCAAATAGGCCGACACGCCCTTGACCCAAACCACGGCGCTGCGCAGTTCGGCGATCGCGGGCAGGCCGCGCAGGCGCTCGACCACCGCACGCAGGGTGACGCCGGAATCGGCCAAATCGTCGACCAGCAACACCCGACCGGCCAGTTCGCCCTTGGGCAGGGTGATGTACTTGGCCAGGTCGAGTCGGCCCTGGATGGTGCCGGCATCGGCGCGGTAACTGCTGGTGGCCATGATCGCCAGCGGCTTGTCGAACACCCGCGACAGCACGTCGCCAGGGCGCATGCCGCCGCGTGCCAGGCACAGGATCTGGTCGAACACCCAGCCCGAAGCCGCGACCTTGAGCGCCAGCCGTTCGATCAGCATGTGGTACTCGTCCCAGGAGACGTAGAGGTGTTTGCCGTCGTCGGTGAGCATGGTTCGGGTGCCTGGGGCGCTCAGGCGGATGGGGTGGCGTGGTAAGGGTGGCGCAGGACGATGGTGTGCTCGCGGTCCGGGCCGGTCGAGATCATGTCGATCGGTACACCGATCAGGGCCTCGATGCGCTGCAAGTAGGCGCGGGCATTGGCCGGGAGTTTGTCCCACTCGGTCACGCCAAAGCTGGACTCTGGCCAGCCCGGCAGGGTCTCGAAGATCGGATCGCAGGCCGCAATCTCGTCCGCGTCCAGGGGCAGGATATCGATAGTCTGACCTTGCAGGACATAGCCGACGCAGACCTTGATCTCGGCCAGGCTGTCGAGCACGTCCAGCTTGGTGATACACAGGCCGGACACGCCGTTGATGATGATCGCCCGCTTGAGCGCCGCCGTGTCCAGCCAGCCGCAGCGCCGTGCCCGGCCAGTGACCACGCCACGCTCCTGGCCGACCGTGGAAAGGTGGTGGCCGACGCTGGCCGGATCGAGGATGTCGAGTTCGGTCGGGAACGGCCCGCCGCCAACCCGGGTGGTGTAGGCCTTGGTGATGCCCAGGATGTAGTGCAACTGGTCAGGGCCCACGCCGGCTCCTGCGGCGGCATTGCCAGCGACGACGTTGCTGGAGGTGACGTAGGGGTAGGTGCCGTGATCGATGTCCAGCAAGGTGCCCTAGGCGCCCTCGAAGAGGATGTTGGCGCCCGCCTTGCGCGCCAGGTGCAGGCGGTAGCCGACATCGGCCATCATCGGCTTGAGTTGCTCGGCCGCAGCCATGGCCTGGGCGTAGATCGGCTCGAAAGCCAGCACCTCGCCCTGGAGATAACCCTGGAGCGCAAAGTTGTGCAGTGCCAGCAGTTCACGCAATTTGGCGGCGAAGCGCTCGGGGTGTTTCAGGTCCTGCACGCGCAGCGCCCGGCGCGCGACCTTGTCTTCGTAGGCCGGGCCTATGCCCTTGCCGGTGGTGCCGATCTTGCCGGCGCCGCTGGTCTCGCGCGCCGCCTCACGGGCTTTGTCGACCGCCACGTGGAAGGGCATGATCAAGGGGCAGGACTCGCTGATGAACAGGCGCGAACGGACCTCGACGCCGATCTTCTCCAGGCGCTCGATCTCGATCAGCAGGTGGAACGGATCGACCACCACGCCGTTGCCGATGTAGCAGGGCACGCCGTCGCGCATGATCCCCGACGGGATCAACTGCAGCGCCGTCTTCACGCCCTTGATTACCAGCGTGTGCCCGGCGTTGTGGCCACCCTGAAAGCGCACCACCGCCTGGGCATGGTCGGTCAGCCAATCGACGACCTTGCCCTTGCCTTCGTCGCCCCATTGGTTGCCGACCACGACCACGTTGTGGCCGCAGGCGGGCTTGGCGGCTTGCATGCGCTCTTGCATCTGTCGTCTCTAGTTATCGGATCGGTTCAGAGTGGGCGCAGCAGCCAGTCGCCATCGGCGCAGACGAGTTCGCGGTCGCAGTCAAATTCTTCGCCCTCGTGTTCGTGGCCAGGAAGCACGCAGACCACCGTCTGGCCGTGCTGGCGCAGCGCCCGGACGGCGTCGCGCAGCGCCGCGTCCTCGCCCCAGGGCGCGCGCACCGCCGGCCGCCGCAGCACCGGGGCAATGCTGTCGACAAGCGCCTTCAGGTCGGTGGAAAAGCCCACCGCAGGGCGGTTGCGACCGAACACCGCGCCGACCTCGTCATAGCGCCCGCCGCGCAGCAGCACATCGACCGCACCCGGCGCGTAGACCGCAAACCGCGGGCCGCTGTAATAAGCGTAGCCACCCAGATCAGCCAGGTCAAAGCCGACCTGCACCTCGGCGTGGGCCTGGGCAATGTGGGTCGCCAGCCAGGCCAGATCGGCCAGCGCCGCACTGATCTGCGGCCGGGCCGGCAGCAGCTTGCTGGCCTGCGCCAGCACCTCAGGGCCGCCGTAGAGGTCAGGCAGCGCCAGCAACGCCGCCCGCGATTCGCTGGAAAAGTCAGACGACAGGCGGCGCAGTGCCGGTACGTCTTTGTTGGCCAATGCCGCGACCAACTCGTCCAGCGCAGCGCCCGGCAGGCGCACATCGGCCAGCACACCGCGCAGGATGCGCGCGTCGGCCAAATCCAGCAGCAGGCCGCCTACACCCGCCGCCCGCAGGCCATCGAGCGCTAGATCCTGCACTTCCAGGTCGGCCTCAAGCCCGGCGTGGCCGTAGATCTCGGCGCCGAATTGCAGCAACTCGCGTCCTCCGCGTGGGCTGGCCGGCAGGGTGTGCAGCACCGGGCCGCAGTAGCACAGCCGGGTCACGCCTTGGCGGTTGAGCAGGTGCGCATCGATCCGCGCGACCTGCGAGGTGGAGTCGGCGCGCACGCCCAGCGAGCGGCCACTGAGTTGATCGACCAGCTTGAAGGTGCGCAGATCCAGCGCGTGTCCGGTGCCGGTGAGGAGCGACTCGAGGTGCTCCAGCAGCGGCGGCATCACCAGCTCGAAACCGTAGCTGCGCGCCATGTCAAGCAGGCTGCGCCGCAACTCCTCGGTGCGCCGCGCCTGAGCGGGCAGGACATCAGCAAAGTGCTCGGGCAACAGCCAAGCAGAGGACATGGAAAAACCAGGGGAATTGAAAACGGGATTCTACCGGGGCATGGCCCATCGCCCGACCCGCAGCCGGGGCGTCAGCGCCACAGCGCCAGTGCCAGCAGGCCGATCAGCATGCAGCTCAGGCCGAGGAAGCGAATCTGGCCATCGCTCAGGCGCGTGGCGCGCTCGAAGAATTGCCGCCAGGCCTTGGGGCTGAGGAAGGGCAGCAGGCCCTCGAACACCAGCATCAGCGCCAGCGCGCCGAGGATCAGGTCAGCCATGCTGCGGGCTGCGCAGTCAGCGCCTCGGCGCGGGGGCTGCGACAGCGCCGCCGGCCGCCGTGCCCGAGCCGCGCATCGCCTTGAAGAAGTCGGACGACGGGTCCAGCACCATCATGTCGCTGCGGTTGCGAAACGCCGCTCGGTAGGCGTCCAGGCTACGGTAGAACTGCGCGAAATTGGCGTCGCGGCCGAAGGAATCGGCGTACAGCGCCGAGGCCTTGGCGTCGCCCTCGCCCTTGAGCTTCTGTGCGTCGCGGTAGGCCTCGGCGATGATCACCTCGCGTTGCCGGTCAGCGTCGGCACGGATCTTCTCGCCCTCGGCGCCGCCCTGCGAGCGCAGTTCGTTGGCCACCTGCTTGCGTTCGGACTCCATCCGCCGATAGACCGAATCGGTGATGTCGGCGACGAAGTCAACCCGCTTGATCCGCACGTCGACGATCTCGATGCCGAAGGCCTTGACCTCCTCTTCTAGCCGTTTGCGGACATCCTGCATCACCTTGTCTCGTTCGCCGGCGAGCACGCCGCGCACGGTGCGGCGGGTGATCTCTTCATTGAACGCGGCCTGAACCACCGGAATCAGCCGGCCCTCCAGGTTGCGGATGTCGGTGCCGTTGTTGCGGATGAATTGGCGCGACTCGGAAATGCGCCACTTCACCAGCCAGTCGATGATCAGGCTCTTCTTTTCGGCGGTGAAGATCGGCCGTGACTCCTGGCTGTCCAGGGTCTGCACGCGCTTGTCGAGAAACACCACGTTCTGGAACGGCGGCGGCAACTTGAACTTCAGCCCCGGCTCACTGACCACTTCCTTGATCTCGCCCAGGGCGTAGATCACAGCCAACTGGCGCTGATCGACCACGAACACGGTCGACGACAGGATCATCAGGGCCAGCAAGCCGGCAGCGATGTAGAAACCAATGCGGTTCATGGCGGCGTCTTCCTCTTCGGGCTTCAACGACCGTCGCGGTCACGGGTGCGGCTGCCGTCGCGCGAGCGCACGTCGGCGCCGGCTGCGGCCGGCTGGCTCTCGCTGGGCGGGTTCGACGCCGGCGCCTGGGCGATGCCCGAGGCCGCCGACGCACCGCCCTGCTGCAGCAGCTTGTCCAGCGGCAGGTAGAGCAGGTTGTTGCCACCGTTGCGGCTGTCGATCAGCACCTTGCTGACGTTGGACAAGACCTGCTGCATGGTGTCGATGTACATCCGGTCGCGGGTGACCTGTGGCGCCTTCTGGTACTCGGTCAGCACCGAGCGAAAGCGCTGCGCGTCACCATCTGCCTGGGCGACCACACGCTGGGCATAGCCCGAGGCCTCCTCGTGCAGCCGGGCGGCCGCGCCGCGCGCCTTGGGCACCACGTCGCTGGCATAGGCCTGGCCCTCGTTCTTCAGGCGGTCGCGATCAGCGCCGGCCTTGACCGCATCGTTGAACGCCGCCTGTACTTGTTCGGGCACCTGGACGTTCTGCACATTCACCGCCACCACCAGGATGCCGGCCTTGAGCCGGTCGAGCTGGCCCTGGATCGACTTGACCAAATCGGCGGCGATCGCGTCGCGCTGCTCGTACAGCACCTGATCGACCCGGCTCTTGCCGACAATCTCGCGCACCGCCGACTCACTGGCTTGCTCCACCGCCTTGTCGGGGTCGCGGTTCTCGAACAAATAGTTCTTCGCGTCCTTCAGGCGGAACTGCACGGTGAAGCGGATGTCGACGATGTTCTCGTCCTGCGTCAGCATTGACGAGTCGCGCAGCCCGGTGGCCGGCACAACGCTGTTGCGGCCGACCTCGACCGAGCGCAGTTGCGTCACCGACACCGTCTCGTGGGCCTGGAATGGGTAGGGAAAGCGCCACTGGAAGCCGGCATCTGCGGTCGCCGAATAGCGGCCAAAGGTGGTGATGATGGCCTGCTGGCCTTCCTGGACGATGAAAAAGCCGCTGCCGGCCCAGACCACCACGACCACGGCGGCGATCAGGCCCATGCCTATCCCAGCGCTCTTCATGTCGGGCTGGAACGAGGGGCCACTGGGCTCGCGCGAAGGTGGCTGCTGGCCATTGCCGCCGCCGCGTTTCTGGCCGAACACACCACTGAGCTTGCGGTTGAAATCGCGCCAGAGCTCATCCAGGTCGGGCGGGCCGTCGTTGCGGCCACCGGCCATCTGCAGCGGCAACTGGCGCTGACCGCGCCAGGCGCGTCTGCCGATGCCGCCCGCCAGCGCGGCTGCGGCCTTGGCCAACTGGACTAGCCTGGCCCGACGGGTCAACAACGCTGATTGCGCTGATTGCGCCGATTGCGTCGACGCCGAATTTGCAGCAAAGATGTTCATGGGTGGGTGGCGGTCGGGGTCTGGTCCAACGGGTTCGATGGCATTACCGGTGCGGCGCCAGCGTCCGCATCGGTCCGGCCTGCGTCAAGGTCCGAAGGTGGTGATTGTCCAGGAGGAATCAAGCCCGGCGCCGATGCTGCCTGGGCAAGCAGGGCCCGCAACCCGTCCAGGCCGGTGCCGACCAAGGCGCTGACAAAGACCCGGGGCACGAGCGACGGGTGGCCGGGGCGGGCGATCCAATCCTGCATCTCGCGCGGCGCAGGCAGCATGCGGTCAAGCTTGTTGTAAACCACGATCTGGGGAACCCCGGCCGCGCCGATCTCGCCGAGCACCCGTTCGACCTCGTCACGCTGCACCTGCAGGTCCGGGCTGGCGGCGTCGACCACGTGCAGCAGCAGGTCGGCGTCGGTGGTTTCCAGCAAGGTGGCCTCGAAGGCTTCGACCAGCTTGTGCGGCAGGTCGCGGATGAAGCCAACCGTGTCCGACAGCGACACCGTGCCGCCCAGGGCCGGCAGGTACAGCGCCCGGGTGGTGGTGTCGAGCGTGGCAAAGAGCTGGTCGGCGGCATAGGCCTTGGTCTTTACCAGGGCGTTGAACAGGGTCGACTTGCCGGCGTTGGTGTAGCCCACCAGGCTGACGCGAAAGCTGGCGCTCTTGCGCCGCGCCTGGCGTTGCGTGCCACGCTGGCGTTTGACCTTGTCGAGCTTGGCTTTGACGGCCTTGATGCGCTCGCCGATCATGCGCTTGTCGAGCTCGATCTGGGCCTCGCCAGGCCCGCCCCGCACCCCAGTGCCGCCCTGCTGCCGCTCGAGGTGGCTCCAGCGTCGAACCAGCCTGGTGGCCATGTACTGCAGGCGCGCCAGTTCGACCTGCAGCTTGCCCTCGTGGCTTTGCGCCCGGCGGGCAAAGATCTCCAAGATGAGCGCAGTGCGATCGGCGACCGACAGGCCCAGATGCCGCTCCAGGTTGCGCTGCTGGGCCGGCGACAAGGCCTGGTCGAAGATCACGCCCAGCGCCCCATGGGCCAGCGCCAGTTCCTTGATCTCGTCGGCCTTGCCGCTGCCGACGAACAAGGCCGCGTCCTGCGCCTTGCGCCGGGCGATGACCCGCGCCACCACCCGGTCGCCGGCAGACTCGGCCAGCAAGGCCAATTCGTCCAGCGACTCCTCGAAAGCCAGACCGGGCAATTGAACGCCGACCAGCACCACTGGCGCCGGGCCGTCGGCCAGCAAAGCCGCCGGATCGCCCGACGCCCTGCCCTGGCCTGCTGTGCTGCTCAGGCGCCGTCCGGCACGTCGGCCGCGTGGAAATTCACCGGCCGGCCAGGCACGACGGTCGAAATCGCGTGCTTGTAGACCATCTGCGTCACGGTGTTGCGCAGCAGCACCACGTACTGGTCAAACGACTCGATGTGACCCTGCAACTTGATGCCGTTGACGAGGTAAATCGAGACGGGAACATGCTCTTTGCGCAGCAGGTTCAGGAATGGGTCTTGTAGGAGTTGCCCTTTGTTACTCACGATATGGCTCCGTGTTGAAAGCAGTTGAAGATTCGCATTGAGACCATGGACATTATCACAGCCGGGTTGAGCCGCCTGCCAGTGCGGCTGCAGGGCCGCGCCAGCCGGGCTCAGGTTGCGTCGAACGGGTTGTGCGACGAGCGCAACTCGATCCGCAGCGGCGTGCCGACAAGCTTGAAATGGGCCCGAAAGCGGCCCTCCAGATAGCGCTTGTAGGCCTCGGTGACATGGTCCAGGGCATTGCCGTGGATGACGACGATGGGCGGGTTCATGCCGCCCTGGTGTGCATAGCGCAGCTTCGGGCGGAACATGCCGGCGCGCTTGGGCTGCTGGTGCTGGACCGCTTCGAGCAGCAAGCGGGTCAGCACCGGGGTGGGCAGCTTGCGGGTGGCGGCGGCGTGGGCCTCGGCGATCGCCTTCCAGAGCGGGCCCAGCCCCTGGCGTTTGACCGCCGAGATGTGCAACTGGTCGGCGAACTTCAGGAATGCCAGGCGCTGTGCGAGGCTGCGCTCAAACATTTCGCGTTGGTAGGCATCGGTCGCATCCCACTTGTTCACCGCCACCACCACCGCCCGTCCGGCCTCGTGGATGTAGCCGGCGATGTGCGCGTCCTGGTCGCTGACGCCCTGGGTCGCATCCAGCAACAGCACCACCACGTTGGCGTCGGCAATGGCCTGCAAGGTCTTGACGACCGAGAACTTCTCGATTGCTTCGAACACCTTGCCCTTGCGCCGCAGTCCGGCGGTGTCGATCAGCTCGAACTTTGCGCCGGCCCGCTCAAACGGCACGCTGATCGCGTCGCGGGTGGTGCCCGGTTGGTCGAAAGCGACCAGGCGTTCCTCGCCCAGCCAGGTGTTGATCAAGGTCGACTTGCCGACGTTCGGGCGCCCGGAAACCGCCAGACGGATCGGCTTGTCGGGGCCGGCCGGGTCGTCGCTCTCATCGTCGGGGGCGAAGTCTTGCAGCGTCGCATCGAGCAGGCTGCGGATGCCCTGACCGTGGGCGGCAGAGACCGGGTGCGGCTGGCCTATGCCCAACTCGTGGAACTCGGCCAGGCGCGGCGATTCGGTCAAGCCCTCGGCCTTGTTCAGCGCCAGGAAGATGCGCTTGTTGGCGGTGCGCAAATAGCGCGCGATGTCGTGGTCCTGGCCGGTCACGCCCTGTCGCGCATCGACCACGAGCACGACCGCATCGGCTTCGGCCACCGCTGCCTTGGTCTGGCGCGCCATCAGCGCCACGATGCCGCTGGGCTTGTCGGGCTCGAAGCCGCCGGTGTCGATGACGATGAACTCGCGGCCGTTGTGCCGACCATCGCCATAGTGGCGGTCGCGTGTCAGCCCGGCGAAGTCGGCGACGATCGCGTCGCGGCTCTTGGTGACGCGGTTGAACAGGGTTGACTTGCCGACGTTGGGTCGGCCAACGAGGGCAATGACGGGTTTCATAGACTGCCTGCGCGGTCGCTTCGCGCTGGGGCTAGGGCGCGGTGAACGCGAACAGGCCGCCGTTGCGGGTCGCGACCAGGAAGGTGCTGCCCGCCAACACCGGTGGCGCTGCCACCGCCGAGCCGTCGGTGGCCAGACGCTGCAGGGTCCGGCCGTCGTCGCGCGCGAGCAGGTGGACATAGCCCTCAAGGTCGCCCACGACCAGGGCCTTGGGCAGGGCCAGCGGCGCGCTCAGGCCGCGGTGGATCAGCCGGTCGTGGGTCCAGGCCAGTTCGCCGCTGCCAGCCCGCCAGGCACTGACACGGTCGCTGGAATCGGCGCCGAACACCAGCTCGACGTCACCGCCCAGGGCCTGGATACCGCCACCGTTGCGGGTCCAGCGCAGCAGGTTGCGCGACATGTCGACACAGCCGAGTCCGGTCTGGAACGCCCGGGCGCAGACCGTGTCGCCGACCCGCAGCAGCGGCCCGACCAGGTCGTTCAGCCGTTCGACCTCGTTGGTGCCGCGCGGCGGGGTCAACGCGACCTCGGAGCGGACCGTGCCCTTGGTCGGATCCAGACCGATCAACACCGCGCCCTGGCCGACCAGGAGCGTGTCCTTGTAGGCCGCCAGCACCGCCGGGTGGGCCAGGGTCAGGGGCTCGGCGTTGCGCTGAAAGCGCCACAGGCGCCGGCCATCGAGGGCGTCAAAGGCGTGCACCACCCGGTCGACGCCGACCACGAACACGCGCTCGCCGGCCACCAGCGGCGCGGTGGCGGTGCGCGAGGCCAAGGCGGTAGTCCACAGCGGCTTGCCGCGGTCGAGCACGATCAGGCTGTTGTCGGTGCTGACCACGGCGGCAAAGCGGCCGTCGCTGCCGACCCCGGCCGACAAGGCCTTGCCGGCCTGCCCGCGCCAGCGCTCTGAGCCGTTGTCGGCTTGCAGCGCGACGACGCCACCGTCACTGCCGGCGACCACGAACAGCCCGTCGCGGGCAACCACGCCGAGCGGGAACTTGATGCTGTCGACCCGCGCTGCCCAGGCCTGCTGCACGGCGGCAGCGGGGGCAGCGGGGGCATAGGTCTCCAACGGCGTCGGCTTTGGCTTGTCGCTGGAGCATGCCGCCAGAATCAGCACCAGCGCCAAAGCCAGCCAGCGCCTCAGGCTGCGGCCGGCAGCGAAGCCGCCCGTCACTTGCTGGCCCCGGCGGCGCCAACCGCGGCGCTGCTGGCAGGCGCAGGCGGCGCCGCGCCCATCGCCGTCAGCTTGGCGTCGAGCAGCCTGCGGTAGTCAATTCGCTCGTCCATCGCAGCGTAGGCCGCCAGGTAAGCCGCCTTGGCGGCATCCGGTTTGCCCTGCGCCAGCAGCACATCGCCGCGCCGATCAGCCACCAGGGCGGCAAAGGTCGGTGCCTTGGCGGCATCGAGCTGCTTCAGCGCCTCGTCGTGCTGTTTTGCATCGAGCAGCACACCGGCCAGGCGCAGCCGGGCGATGGTCTGGACTTCGACTTCGGCGCCCTGCTCGGCGACCCAGCCCAGCGATGCCTTGGCGGCGTCGGTCTGGCCCTTGCTGTACTGCAGCCGGGCGGCCGCCAGGCCACCCTGGGCGGCGTAGGCGGTGCGCGGATAGCGCTCTTTGAGGTCGGCAAAGATCCGGCCAACCCGCTCATGGTCGCCACCGGCTGCCGCCTTGTCCAACTCGTCGGCCATGGCACTGGCCTTGAGGCCCTGGTCACGCTGGTACCAGTTCCAGCCGTTGTAGGCGGCAAAGGCCAGCAGCGCCAGCGTCACCACCCAGGTGATCGCATTGCCCCATTTGCCCCAGAATGCCTTGAGTTCGTCGAGTTGTTCCTGCTCCTGCAGGTCCAGCGCATTTGCCATGGAAAGGGGCCAGTCCGGGTTCAGCCAAAGAGTCGGATTATGCGTTGCGCAACTCGCCCGCCCAGTTGCCGGCAGCCTCCAGCGGACGCAGGCTCTGCTCGCCACCCGGGCCACGCAATGGCTTGAGCGCGACCATGCCCTGGGCCAACTCTGCTGCGCCAAACACCAGCGCGAACCGGGCGCCGCTGGCGTCGGCCTTGCGAAACTGCGACTTCATGCTGCCCATGCCGTCCTTGCCGCCGGCATGGACCTGCACCGCCACGCCGGCCGAGCGCAGCGCCTCGACCGTCGCCAGCGCCGGTGCCAGGCTGGCGGCGTCGGGCAGAACGGCGTAGGCGTCGGGCGACGCCGCAGGCGGCGCGCTGCCGACCTGGGTCAGCAGGTCCAGCACCCGCTCCAGCCCCATGCCCCAGCCGACCCCGGGCGCGGGCTTGCCGCCCATCATCTCGACCAGGCCGTCGTAGCGCCCGCCGCCGCAGATCGTGCCCTGCGCGCCGAGCAGCGGGCTGACCCACTCGAACACGGTGTGGCAGTAATAGTCCATGCCACGCACCAGCCGCGGGTTGAGCGTGTAGGGCTGGCCGACCGCATCCAGCACCGCCTTGACGGCATCGATGTGCTTGAGCGAGGCCTCGCCCAAATAGGCCATGAGTTGCGGCGCGGCGTTGACCAAGGGCTGCATCGCCGGGTTCTTGCTGTCCAGGATGCGCAGCGGGTTGCTGTGCAGCCGGCGCTGGGCATCGCCGTCGAGTTGGCTGGCGTTGGCCTCGAAGTAGCTGACCAGCGCGGTGCGGTGGGCCGCCCGTTCGCTGGCCTGGCCCAGGCTGTTGAGCTCCAGCCGGACCTCGCCCAGGCCGAGATCGCGCCACAGTGCCCGGGCCATCAGGATCACCTCGGCATCGACATCGGGGCCGGCAAAGCCCAGCGCCTCGACCCCGACTTGGTAAAACTGGCGGTAGCGGCCGCGCTGTGGCCGCTCGTGGCGGAACATCGGTCCGATGTAGAACAGCCGCTTGCCACCGTCATAGAGCATTGCGTGTTCAATGGCGGCGCGAACCACGCCGGCGGTGTTCTCCGGCCGCAGGCTGAGCTGGTCGCCGTTCATCGCGTCGGTGAACGAGTACATCTCCTTCTCGACGATGTCGGTCACCTGGCCCAAGCCGCGCACGAACAGCGCGGTCGGCTCGACGATCGGGGTGCGGATATTGGCGTAGGCGTAGCGGCGCATCAGCGCACGCACCTTGTCCTCCAGCCACTCCCAGCGGGCGGAGTCCGGCGGGAGGATGTCGTTCATGCCTTTGACGGCTTGCAGGGGTTCGGCCATGGTCGATGCTCAGGGTACAGGGGGCGGCCCTGACCGCAGCGCGGTCAGTCGGCCGGGGCTGGCTGCCAGGCGGGGCCGGGCCAGTCTGGGTGGGATCGGGCGGCGGGCAGCGTCAATGCGCCGCTGTTGCGCTGCCGTAGCGCCGCTCGATGTAGCCCTCGACCACGCGGTGGAACTCCTGCACGATGCCCGCGCCGCGCAGCGTCATGGCCTTTTGGCCGTCGATGAAGACCGGCGCTGCCGGCGCCTCGCCGGTGCCCGGCAGGCTGATGCCGATGTCGGCATGTTTGCTCTCGCCCGGGCCGTTGACGATGCAGCCCATCACCGCCACCTTCATCTTCTCGACCCCGGGGTAGCGCGATTTCCACTGCGGCATCATCGCCCGCAGGTGGTCGTCGATCTGCTTGGCCAGCTCTTGGAACGTGGTGCTGGTGGTGCGGCCACAGCCCGGGCAGGCGGTGACGCTGGGGTTGAAGCTGCGCAGGCCCAGCGACTGGAGGATCTCCAGCGCCACCAGCACCTCCTGGGTGCGCGACTCGCCGGGCTGCGGCGTCAGGCTGACGCGGATCGTGTCGCCGATCCCGGCCTGCAGCAACTGGCCCATCGCCACGGCGGAGGCGACCGTGCCCTTGGTGCCCATGCCGGCTTCGGTCAGGCCCAGGTGCAGGGCGTAGTCGCAACGCGCACTCAAGGCTTGGTAGACCGTGATCAGGTCCTGCACGCCGCTGACCTTGCAACTGATGATGATCTGGTCGGCGGCCAGGCCCAGCTCGCGCGCCCAGTCTGCCGATTGCAGCGCCGACTGCAGCAGCGCCTGGTACATCACCGACTTGGCGTCCCAGGGCTGGCTGCGGGCGGCGTTGTCGTCCATCAGCGCGGCCAGCAACTCCTGATCCAGGCTGCCCCAGTTGACGCCGATGCGCACCGCCTTGTCGTGGCGCACGGCGGCCTCGATCATGGCGGCGAACTGGCGGTCGCGCTTCTGGCCCTTGCCGACGTTGCCGGGGTTGATGCGGTATTTCGACAGCGCTGCAGCGCAATCGGGGTACTCGGTCAGCAGGGTGTGGCCGTTGTAGTGGAAGTCGCCGATCAACGGCACCGAGATGCCCATCCGGTCGAGCTGCTCACGGATCGCCGGCACCGCCTTGGCGGCCTCGGGGGTGTTGACGGTGATGCGCACCAGCTCCGAACCGGCCTGCGCCAGTTCCTTGACCTGGATCGCGGTCTCAATCACGTCGACCGTGTCGGTGTTGGTCATGGACTGCACCCGCACCGGGGCGTCGCCACCGACGGTGACGACATGGTCGCCCCAGCGCACCCGCGCCTGGCGGCTGTGCCGTGGTGCAGGCAAGGCGGCACAGATGGGGGTGTGGACGAGGTCGGCGGGGGTGTTCATGGTCGGGGCGTCAGCGCAATTCCAGCGTGGCGATGTTGTCGCGTGTGGCCGGCAGCAAATCCACCGGTTTGCCACGGTAGCGCAATTGGGTTCCGGACGCATTGCCGATCCTGAGCCGGATCGGCGGCGTGCCGACCAGCTCCAGCGATTCGCCGGCCGTCAACAGGCGCGACATCAGCACTTGGCCGGCGCCGTCGGTGGCCTGCACCCAGGACGGCTGCACAGCCACCACAACCGCACCCTGGGCGGCGCTCAAGGCCGGGTCTGCGACCGCGGCCGAGGCCGGACCGGTGGCGGCCGGCGCAGCCGGTGCCGAAGCCGCCAGGGCCATGTCGGGCACCACCTCGGGCACCACCTCGGCCGCCGCCGCAGCGCTGGCCGCAGGCCGGGCCGGCACCAGCCGCGTGACCGCGCGCGGTGGCGCGAGCACGAACGCGGCAGCGGCGACGATCAAGCTGCCCACCGCCCACCACACCGGCCTGCGCCAGGGCGTGAAGTCGGCCGGCACAACGCTGCCCGGCCGGTCGCGGTAGGGCGTGTTCAGGCCATCGCTGAGCTTCGCCAGCCTGGCCGTGCCGCCGCTGGGCAGGCCGGCCAAGATCGGCGCCGGATCGACTTTGAGCACGCGGCAGACCGCCTGGGCCAGCGCGCGCACGAAGGTGGCGTCGGTCAGTGCCTCGAAGCGCCCGGCTTCGAGCGCCTCCAGCTTGGCTTGGGGCACCTTCAGCAGGGTGGCCAGGGACTCGATTGCCATGCCCTGGCGCTCGCGGGCGGCGCGGATGCGTGCGCCAGGGTCGCTGACGGCGCCGGGCGAAGCCGCTTCACTCATCGAACTGCCCCTGCGCCAAGGCCAGCGCCTGGGGCGACTGCGCAAAGCGGCCGCGCAATTGGTCCGCAAGCAGCTTCAACTGCGACTCGTCGCCCAGCTTACGGGCAATCCGCGCCGCCAGCCACAGCGTCTGGGCATTGGCCGCGGCCTCGATGTTGTTGACGCGGTCGATGTAGAACCTGGCCCGTGCATAGTCCTGGCGGCGGTACAACACATCGGCCAGATTGAAGGCGATGCCGGCGTTGGCCGGCTCCATTTCATAGGCCCGCTGCAAGGCGCCCTCGGCCTCCAGCCAGCGACCGGCGCGCGACAGGCAGATGCCGCGGGCATGCAGGCTGCGCTTGGCGTCGCGGTATTGCGGCAGGGCCAGCGCCTGCTGAAACAGCGTGTCGGCCTCGGCCAGGCGGTCGCGCTGGCACAAAAACCAGGCGTAGATGTTGATCGAGCCGCCGTCGCTGGGGTTGACCTGCAGCGACCGCTTGAAGCTGTCCTCGGCCAGTCGCGGTTCGTCAAGCGCGGCGTAGACCAGGCCACGCAGGTTCAGGGCGTCGGTGTTGTTCGGGCCTGCCAACAGCGACAGCTTCACCTCGTCCAGCGCGGTTTCCAACTGGCCGCGCTCGAAGTAGGCGTTGGCCAGTTCCAGCCGCACCTTGGCCCGGCGCTCGTTGTCGGTCTGGTCAGACGCGGTGACACGGCCGCGTGCGGCGCCGGCCTCGGTTGGGACCGGCAGGCTGGGCGAGCCGCCGGCGACGGTGGTGGTGGTGGTGCTGGTGGTGGTGCAGCCGCCCAACACTGCGGCCACAAGCAGCCCAACCCGCAACGCTGATTGCAGCCGCCGGCTCACAGCGCGTCCACCGGCTGGATGCGGATCGCCTGGCGCGCCATGCGTTGGTCGACCCGGGTGCGGTCCTGAACTTCGCCGGCCAGTTGGCCGCAGGCTGCGGCGATGTCGTCGCCGCGGGTCTTGCGCACGGTGGTGACGATGCCGGCATTCTGCAAAACCTTGGCAAAAGCCAGCACCCGCTCGCGTGGCGAGCACAGCAGGCCCGAGGCCGGGAAGGGATTGAACGGGATCAGGTTGAGCTTGCAACTCACCGCCAGCAGGCCCGACTGGCCTGTCACCAGTTCGGCCAGTTCGCGCGCCTGGGCCGGGCTGTCGTTGACGCCATCGAGCATGCAGTACTCAAAGGTGATGAAGTCGCGCGGCGCGGCCTCCGGGTAGCTTCGGCAGGCCAGCAGCAGTTCGGCCAGCGGGTACTTGCGGTTCAGCGGCACGAGTTGGTCGCGCAACGCGTCGTTGGGGGCATGCAGCGAGACCGCCAGCGCCACCGGGCAGTCGGCCTGCAGGCGCCCGATCATCGGCACCACGCCCGAGGTCGACACCGTGACCCGGCGCCGCGACAGGCCGTAGCCGTGGTCGTCGAGCATCACCCGCAGCGCCGGCAGCAGTGCGGCGTAGTTCTGCAGCGGCTCGCCCATGCCCATCAGCACGACGTTGCTGATGACGCGGGTGGTGCTGGCCAGGCGACGCCGCAAGGCGTGCTCGGCAAACCAGAGTTGGGCGACGATCTCGCCCGTGTCGAGGTTGCGCGAGAAGCCCTGGTGCCCGGTCGAGCAGAAGCGGCAACCGACCGCGCAGCCGGCCTGGGAAGACACGCACAGCGTGCCGCGGTCGGCCTCGGGGATGAAGACCGTCTCGACCGCATCGCCGTTGCCAACATCGAACAGCCACTTGACCGTGCCGTCGGCCGATGCCTGTTCGCTCAAGACCGGCAGCGGCTTGACCTCGGCAGCCGCGCCAAGTTTGTCGCGCAAGGGTTTGGCCAGGTCCGACATGGTCGCGAAATCGGCCTGTCCGCGCTGGTGGATCCAACGGAACAATTGCACCGCCCGAAAACGCTTCTCGCCCAGGCTGGCGCAGTAGGCAACCAGCCCCTCAAGGTCAAAGTCCAGCAGTGAAGTGCGGATCACGCCGTGGGACTCCTGCTGCGGCAAGGCGGCGTGGAGCGCTTGGCGGGCCTGGCGGACGCGGCGCTCGGTCAGCGGCTGTAGACCGCCATCGCCGGGAAGAAGAACGCGACTTCAACCGCAGCGGTCTCGGGCGCGTCCGAGCCATGCACCGCGTTGGCGTCGATCGAGTCGGCGAAGTCGGCGCGGATCGTGCCTCGGTCGGCCTTGGCGGGGTCGGTGGCACCCATCAATTCGCGGTTCTTGGTGATCGCGCCCTCGCCTTGCAGGACTTGAATCATGACCGGGCCGGAGATCATGAACTCGACCAACGCGTTGAAGAAAGGGCGGGCGCGGTGCACGCCGTAGAAGGCCTCGGCGTCCAGCCGCGAGAGCTGCGCCATGCGTGCGGCGATCACTTTCAGACCGGCACCTTCAAAGCGGGCATAGATCTGGCCGATGACATTCTTGGCGACGGCGTCGGGCTTGATGATGGACAGGGTGCGTTCGATGGCCATGGTGCTCACTTCTGCGGTTGAACTGCTGCGGGCCGGCGCGGTGCAGCGCCGAACAAAACCGCGAATTCTAGCGTTGCCGACCCCCGCGCTTGCCGCCGCCGCGTGGGCCTCCACCACCACCACCGCCGCCACCACTGCCACCACCAAACCCACCACCGCCGCCGCCACCGGCACCGCTGGACTGGAATTTGCGCACGAAGGCGTCGGCGCCGATGTAGCCGACCGAGGTTTTCATCGGATCGGGCTGGCCGCCAGCGCCGCCCTGGCGCGGTCCGCCGCCGCCAAAGCCGTGCGGCTTCTGCACGAAGCGCTTGTCGAAGGTCTGCTCCAGCGGGTTCGGGATCGGACCATCCTCGGCGATCTCGCGGCGTGGCTGGCGCGCATCGCGGATCGCCCGCTTGTCGAAGGTCTGCATCAAGGGGTTGGGGATGGCCCGGAAATCGATGGGGTCGTCGCGGTCATGGTCGGCGCCCTGCGGGTAGTCGCGTTCGGGTTCACGCCGAGGCGGCCGCTCTGCGACCTGGCGCGGTGGACGCTCGACGCAGCGGTCGGCGGAATGCTCGCGCGGGCCATTGCGCGGGCCGATCCCCTGGCCGCCACCCTGAGCCGGGTGAGGCCCGTTGAATCCGCCGCCGCCCGGCCCGCCTTGAGTGCCCTGAGCGCCCTGAGCACCCTGAGCCCCCTGCTGGCCACGCTCGCGCGGCTCGTTGCCACGCTTGCCACGCCGGTTGCGCTTGTGGCCACCGGCCGGGGGCGGGTCGTTGCGCTCGCGGTTGTCGGCCGGGCGCTGGACGTCGCGCATCGCCACTTCCGGGCGCGGCTCGCGCGCAGCCTGCGGCCCGGGCTGGCCCTTCTGCCCGCCACGCGGGCTGGCCAGGCTGCGCAGTTGCGCCACCTCACCGCCATGCAGGTCGACGAACACGCCACGCTTGAGGCCACGCGGCAGCACCACGCAGCCATAGCGGATGCGGATCAGCCGGCTCACGCCCAGGCCGACCTTGTCGAACAGCTTGCGCACCTCGCGGTTGCGGCCTTCGTTGATCACCACCCGGTACCAGTGGTTGACGCCCTCGCCGCCACCGTCCTCGACCGACTTGAAGGCGGCGCGCTGGCCGTCGATGTCGACGCCTTCCAGCAGCCGCGCCCGACCGTTGTCGTCGAGCCGGCCTAGAACCCGCACCGCGTACTCGCGCTCGACCCCAAAGCGCGGGTGCATCAACTGGTTCGCCAGCTCACCGGAGTTGGTGAACAACAGCAGGCCCTCGGTGTTGATGTCCAGTCGCCCGACCGACTGCCACTTGCCATGAGCCAGGCGCGGCAAACGCCGGAACACGGTCGGGCGGTGCTGCGGGTCGTCGTGGGTCACCACCTCGCCGACCAGCTTGTGGTAGGCCAGCACCCGGGCCGGCCCGGGTACGATCCGCACCTGGATCACCCGGCCGCCGACGCTGATCCGGTCACCGAACGAAATCCGCTGGCCGGTGTGGGCGACTTCGCCATTGACCTGCACCTGGCCCGAGGCGATCAACTCCTCCATGTCGCGGCGCGAACCGATGCCGGCCTGCGCCAGCACCTTGTGCAGCTTGGGTGAATCGGGCTCGGCCGAGAGCACCCGGCGGTCGTCGCCGCCAGCCTCGGCGGCGTCGGTCGGATCGGCGTCAAAGGCGCCCGACAGCACGGCGGCAAAGGTCTCGCCGGCGTCGACCGCAGGCAGCGTGGCCGCAGGCGACGCGCCAGCCTCGTTTGTCGTGGCCGTGCCGGCTGGGCCGTCGCCAGGCGCCGCCGGGACAGCGCCTTGGTCCAGCGCCAGATCATCATCGTCGTCGTCACCGGCGCTGACGGTCAGCACGGTCGCGCCCTCGGGCAGGGGCGAGTCGTCGCCGCGCCGGCCGCGCCGCCGGTTGCGGTTGCGCTGCCGTTGGCCGTCAGCCTCGGCCTCGCCGGGCGCTGCCGCCGCATCGATGGACGGACCGGGCACCGGTTGGTCGGCCGCAGGCGCCGCCATGGGCGCATCAGCCACCAGCGGCCGCAACGCCGTTGGAACGGCCGCGGCCGGCGGCACTGCCACCGCTGCGGCCGGGTCGGCCGAGGCCTGCGCGGTCGGGTCCACGGCCTCGGCGCCAGCCTCGACCGGCGCTGCCGCGACCCGGCGGCGGCGCGGCTTGGGCGCTGGCGCGGTCGCCGCCATGGCTGCCGCTTGGGTCGGCTCTGCGGGCGCTGCGTCAGGGATCGTGTCTGAGGTCGCAGGCGGGTTGATGTCGGTGGGGTTCATGCGTTCGTCGCAGGTGGGAAATGGGAAAAGCTGGCCTGGCCCGGCTCGACCGGCTCCAGTGCCAGGCTGGCCTGGGCCGGGTCGGCACCGTCGGCGTCTTGCAAGGGAGCCTGGCGCGGGCTGGACAGGTCGAAGCTGCTTGGCCCGGGCGGGGCATCCAGCGCCGGGAGCTGGTCCAGGCTGCTCAGGCCCAGGTCGTCGAGGAATTGGCGCGTGGTCGCGTACAGCGCCGGGCGGCCGGGCGCCTCACGGTAGCCGATCGCGTCGATCCAACCGCGCTCTTCGAGCTGGCGGACGATCTGGCCACTGACGCTGACGCCGCGGATGTCTTCGATGTCGCCCCGCGTCACCGGCTGGCGGTAGGCCACGATGGCCAGGGTCTCCATCGCCGCGCGCGAGTAGCGTGGTGGCTTCTCTGGGTGCAGCCGGTCCAGGAAGATGCGCATTTCGGGCCGGCTCTGCAGCCGCCAGCCGCTGGCCAGGCAGACCAATTCGACCCCTCGGGGCGACCAGTCGCGGACCAGTTCGTCCAGCAGGCCACGCAGGGCGTCGGCGTCCAAGGCGTCGGCAAACAGGCTGCGCATGTCCTGCAGCGGCAAGGGCTGCTGGGCACAGATCAGCGCGGTTTCCAGCACCCGCTTGGCCTCCAAGGTGTCCATCAACGGTACATAAATAAGGATCCGCTCAACGCGGGGTGGGATGCGGCGCAGTGCGCGGCAAATGACCAAACAGGCGGCCGAAAACCTCGGCCTGAAGTCAACAACAGGATCGGCTCTGGGTTCCGGCGTGTGGACTGACTGCGGCGGCCCAGCGCGCCTGCAACCTGGTCGAGTGCCTTCAGGGCCAACCCAATCGCCCGTGGCTCAGGCGCAATTCAAGGGGAGCGGGGGCTGCAATCCAAGGGCGCAACCGGTCAACCCGACCGCGCGGCGCAAAGATCTAAATGGAGCCCGTTGTCGCCAAACCTGCGCCGTGTTCGAAGCATCGGCCGGCTGGCTTTGGTCGGCGATTCTAGCGGCATGGCCGGCGCCGTGTTGGCGCCAGCGCAGCGGGGTCACGCCAGCACCTGCGCCCAGGCCGCTGCCAGATCGGCCGGCGGCGGCGCTGTCCAGTGCATCGCCCGGCCGTCCGCAGGGTGGGCCAGCGCCAATTCGGTGGCGTGCAGGGCCTGCCGTTGCAGGCCCAGCGCCGGCCGCCCGCCGTAGACCGCGTCGGCCAGCAGCGGGTGGCCGCGCCAGGCCAGGTGGACGCGGATCTGGTGGGTGCGCCCGGTGTGCAGGGCACAGCGCAGCGCCGACACGCCCTGCGCGGCACCCGACCCCAGCGCCAGGCGGGTGATGTCGGTGCGAGCCGGCTTGCCGCCGGCCACCACCGCCATGCGCAGGCGCGAGGCCGGGTCGCGGGCGATCGGCGCCTCGATCCGCTGGCTCTCCCAGGCCACGGCGCCGTGGACCAACGCCAGGTAGATGCGGCGCACCTCGCGGGCAGCGATCTGGCGCACCAGCGCGGTCATCGCCGGCAGGGTTTTGGCCACCACCATCAGGCCGCTGGTGTCCTTGTCCAGGCGGTGGACTATCCCCGCCCGCGGCAGGCCGGCGGCGCCAGCATGGTGGGCCAGCAGGCCATTGAGCAAGGTTCCCGACCAGTGCCCGGCCGCCGGGTGAACGACCAGACCGGCCGGTTTGTCGAGCACCAGCATCTGGGCATCTTCATAGACGATCGCCAATGCCATCGACTCGGGCACGAAGGCCTGGCTCTGCGCGGTCGGCACCAAATCCAGTGCCAGCGCCTGGCCCAGCCGCAGCTTGCGCGAGGGCGTGGTCTGGACCTGGCCATCCAGGCGCAGGTGGCCAAGCGCAATCAGCGACTGCAGATGGCTGCGTGAGAACTCCGGCGCCATCGCCACCAGCACCTTGTCCAGCCGCTGGCCGTGCTCGGCGGTGCTGACCAGACGAGTGCGCGACTCGTACGCTGCGGCCGCGCCGCCCGGCTCCGCAGTGGCAACGGTCGACGCCTCGCCCGCGTCATCCTCGTCTTCGTCGGCGACGGGCGGCGAAGCCGCAGACGTGCCGGTAGTGTGTTGTTCTGCGCCCACTAGAATCTGCCGATTTGCTTGATTGCCCTGGAAGGACGCCGGCCGCCAATCGGCCGCAGACACCGATGAGACAGTCCTTTGGAGTGCGCCGCTGGGTGCTTGCGCTGCTTGCCGGCACAACCCTGTTGGCCCAGCTCGGCGGTTGCGGCACCACTGCGCGTGACGACGACCAGTCGCTGAATGCCGAGAAATTGTATGCACAGGCCAAGGAAGACTTGGACAGCGGCGCCTGGGACAAGGCGATCAAGTCGCTGGAAAAGGTCGAAGGACGCGCCTCGGGCACGCTGCTGGCACAGCAGGCGGTGCTGGACATGGCCTATGCGCAGTGGAAGAGCGCAGAGAAGGTTCAGGGCCTGGCGACGATCGACCGCTTCATCAAGCTCTACCCTTCCAGCCCGGCGCTGGACTATGCGCTGTACTTGAAGGGCTCGATGAACTTCAACGACACGGCCGGTTTCCTGAGCTTCATCGCGCGCCAAGAATTGTCCGAGCGCGACCAGCAGGCCTCGCGCGACGCCTACCTGGCCTACCAGCAGTTGAACGAGCAGTTCCCGCTGTCCAAGTACGCGATCGACGCCCGCCAGCGCATGGACTACATCGTCAACGCTCTGGCCGAGTACGAGGTGCATGTGGCGCGCTACTACTTCCGCCGGGGCGCCTATCTGGCGGCAGCCAACCGCGCCCAGCAGGTGCTGCGCGAGTACCCGCGCACGCCGTCTGGGGCCGAGGCGCTTGCCATCATGGTCGCGGGATACGACAAGCTCGGCCTGAACGACCTGCGCGATGACGCCGAGCGGGTGCTGCGCAAGAACTTTCCTGACAGCGCCCAGGCGCGCCGCGGTGCCGGCCAGTCGGACAGGTCGTGGTGGCGCTTCTGGTAATGCCCAGGCAGCGCTGAGCCAGCGCCGCAGGCCGGCGTCAGCGCCCGATCTGCAGGCGCGAGAACGAATACACCGCCGAGACGCCGACAAAGGGGCTGGACAGCGCCCCACTGCGGCTGCGCAGCCAGCCGGCATCGGCCTGCAGTGACCATTCGGGCGTCAGCGCCCGCCGCGCCTGCAACTGCGCCTGACCGATCAAACCACCCCCGACCTTGACGCCGCCGCCGCCGGCAGCGCCCAGACTGGCCTCGGCACCGAATCGCCAGCCTGGGTCGGCGACGCTGGCCGTCAGCCAGCCCAGCCCGAGCTGGCCGGTGGCGTAGCCGCCTGCCTGGCCATCGACACCGATCCCGGCCTGGCCGAGCAGCCGCCAATGGCTGTCCAGCTCGCGTTCGAGTTTGAGCGCGGTCAAACCCAGCCCTGCCCTGCCGCCGGCGTCGCGGGCCATTTGGGCGTAGTGGGCGTAGACGCTGGACAGCGTCCACGGCGCCCAGGCGTATGCACCCTCGGGCCAGGCGACGGCCGGGGCCGTGCCGCGCGGCAGCAGGTCAAAGCCGCGCAGGCCCAACTCCAGCCGCGCCTCGTTGGCCTGGAAACGACCGTGGCTGGCGATCCGACCCAGTCCCGCCGACAGGCTCAGGCTGGGCCCGAGGTTCAGGCTGGCACCCAACGTGGCCTTGCGCAGCAGGCCGCCGCCGGTGTCGACCGCGCTGCCGGCACCGCCCGAACCCAAGCCGACCTCGGCGCGCAGGGCCAGCGCCGGCAGCGGGCTGTACTGCAGGCCCAGGCTGCCGACCAGCTCGGCATAGCCGGCATAGGCCGCCGACAGGGCGCCGGCAGCGCTGATCGCCCAATACGGATGCAGCGCCGCGCTGCCCGGCGCCCAGGCGCGGCGCAGCACCAGCCCGCCGAAGCGCAGGTCACTGGCCGGGCCGGTGCCATCGCGACGTGCCGAGCCGGCGCTCAGGGCATAGCTGCCGGCCAGCGCCGACACCCCGCCCGCCAGGGCCTGCAACTGCTCGCGCTCGGGCAAGGGAGCGGCCGCCTGCCCTGCGGCTGGGCCGAACAGCACATCGCCGGCCAGGCCAAGGCTGAGGAAGGGCTGGGTGCCATGCACCGCGCCATTGGGAAAGCGCAGCTCGGACACGCCCAGACCGAGGCTGAGATCACCCCAATGCCGGGCCAGCAGCAACTGCGGGCGCAGCATCAAGCCGCCACCGACCCAGCTCGGGCTGCCACCGCCACCGCCGACGAACAATCCGGCCTCGCCCGACCAGTCGCCCCAGCGCTGGCGGTACAAGGCCTGCACACCCCAGCCGAAGAACCCGCCCCGGTCGCCTTGGGTGGCGCCGAACACCGACACGCCGCCGACCCAGTTCTGACCCAGCCGGCGCAGGTAGTGCAGGCCGGCCAGGCCCATCTGGGCGCCCTGGTCCACCGCCACGCGCTCGACGCTGAGGCGGATCTCGACCGGCGCGGCGGCGCTCAAGGGTGGCTGGGGTGGGGCATCGGCAATTGGCATGGTGGGGCGCTCAGTTGCGGTGGTTTGAGGTTGCTGCGCCGAGATGGTCCAGCCAGGCCAGCGCGTCGGCTTCGGTGTCCAGCGCGCCCATGTCCGGCAGCGCCTGACGCAGGCGCCGGCCGTAGGGCATCTGGCGCAGGCGCACGTCGGTGATCACCAGCAGGCCCAGGTCGGTCTCGCTGCGGATCAGCCGGCCGGCGCCCTGCTTGAGCGAAATCGCCGCCTCGGACAGGTAGTAGTCGTTGAACGGGTCCCGCCCCTGGCGTTCAAGCTGTCGCGCCCGGGCCTGCACCAAGGGGTCGTTGGGCGGCGGGAATGGCAGTTTGTCGATTAGCACGCATTGCAGTGCCGACCCGCGCACGTCGATGCCCTCCCAGAAACTCTGCGAGCCGACCAAGACACTGCCCGGGGTGTCGAGAAAGCGCTGCAGCAGGCTGCGCTTGGGGTGGCTGCCCTGGACCAGCACATGCAGCGGCTGGCCAGCCTGGGCGCTGGTGTCGGTGATCGCCTGGGCTATCAGTGGCAGCACCCGCAGCGTCGTGGTCAGCACGAAAGTGCGGCCGCCGAGGCGCATCGCCAGCCGCGCCGCCAACTCGCCCACCGCCTGCGGATGGCCCGCCTCGTTGGGTTTGGGAAAGCGCGGTGGAACCCAGGTACGGGCATGGGCGGCATAGTCGAACGGGCTGCCGACGCGCAGCTTGCGCGCGTCCTCGAGCGCTGCGGCCGTGCTGAACCAGCTCAGCGCGTCGTCGCTGCCGAGGGTGGCAGAGGTGAAGATCCAGGCACGCGGGGCGGCCGCACGCTGCGCCGCGAACAGCGCGCGGATGTCCAGCGGCGACTCGACCAGCCTGGCGTCGCGCGGGCCAATGTCGATCCAGCGCACCCGGTCGTCGGCGGCGGCCTGGCTGAAGTCGCTGCACAGCTTGGCCAGGCGCAGGGCCCGCTCGGCCAGGCGGGTGAAGTCGGCTGCGGTCGCCTCGACGATCTTCACGCCGGCATGCGCGGCGCTGGCTGCGGCGGCCAGCGCGCTCAGCGCAGCCGCAAAGTCCGCCGAGGCAGCACGCTCGTCCCAGCGCAACTTGACCACGCCGCGCAACTCCGTCAGGTGCCCGGCGCAGGCCAGGCGCAGCTCGCGTGCGGCGCGGTCGAGCGCGCCGGCCAGATCCGGCCAGGGCACCAGCCCGCGCGCCTGCGCCAGGCCCACCGCCAGCATGTCGCGGTTGAAGTCCAGCACCTGGGCGGTGGACAGGGTGTTGCCGAGGAACTGCAGGCCGATCTCGACCAACTGGTGGGCCTCGTCGAACACCACCGCATCGACCGTCGGCAGCAACTCGGCAACGCCACTGTCGCGCAGCGCCAGGTCGGCGAAGAACAGGTGGTGGTTGACGACCACGAGGTCGGCCGCCATGGCCTCGCGCCGCGCCTTGACGACAAAGCAGTCGCGCCAGTTCGGGCAATCCTGGCCCAGGCAGTTGTCACGGGTCGAGGTGACGATGGGGATCACCGGCGAACGGTCGTCCAGCCCGTCGATCTCGGCCAGGTCACCGCTGCGCGTGCTCGGCGCCCATTGCTCGATCTTGGCCAGCGCACGCATCGCAAAGCGGTCAGGCAAGGTCGCGCCCTCACGCGCCAGCTTCAGGCGGTGAAGGCACAGGTAGCTGCTGCGGCCCTTGAGCAGGGCGATCCGCAGCGGTACCCGCAGCGCCTCACGCAGGCGCGGCAGGTCGCGCAGGAACAACTGGTCCTGCAGGCTCTTGGTCGCCGTGCTGACCAGCGCCCGGCGCTGTGCGAGCAGCAGCGGCACCAAGTAGGCGAAGGTTTTGCCAACCCCGGTGCCGGCCTCTGCCACCAGCGAAGCCCGCTCGTCCACCGCCAGCGCCATGGCCTGGGCCAGGCGCAACTGCACCTCGCGCTCAACGAAAGTGGGATCGGCCTGGGCCAGCGCGCCATGCGGGCCGAGCGCGGCCAGCACTTCTTGAACCAGCGCGCTGGGCGCGGCCTCAACCATCGCTGCGGTCGAACCGACGCCGGCTCACGCCGGCTCGCGCGGTTCAAGCTCGAACTCGATCCGGGCGATCTGGTCTCTCAGCAGCAATTTGCGCTTCTTCAGACGTTGCAAGGCGAGTTGGTCGCCGCCCGGCACCCGGCTGGCGGTGTCGATCAGGTTGTCGAGATCGGCATGGGCGATGCGCAACTCGATCAGCCAGCGCTGCGGCGAATGCAGATTCGTCTGGGCACCATCACCACTCAAGTCCGGCGGCAGATCGCTGGGCGGGTCGGTCGGCGGCGGCTGCGGCATGGTGGCGTGAGTTTATAGTTTCGGGCCATGATCGCCCCAGCCCAGCAAGCCTACCGCATCCTTGGCGCCACCGCGCTGCACAAGGGCGACCGGGCGTACCAGCAGGACCAAGTTGAAATCATGCAGCACAGCCGGGTCAAAGGCTGTGTGCTGGCGGTCCTGGCCGATGGCATGGGTGGCAAGAGCGGCGGGCGCAAGGCGGCCGACCAGGTGTTGCTGACCGCCCGGCAGACCTTTGACCGCTTCGTGCCGGCCAAGGACGATCCGGGCGAGACGCTGCGCCAGTTGGTGATGGAGTCGCACCTGATGATCAAACTGACCGCGATCACCGCCGAGGAAGAGCCGCACAGCACGGCAGCGGCTTTCCTGCTCGGGCCGACGCTGGAGTGCGACATCGCCCATGCCGGCGATTCCCGGGTCTACCACTTTCGCGGTGCCGAGATGGTCAGCCGCACGATCGACCACTCTTATGTCCAGCGCCTGATCGACGAGGGCAAGCTGACCGAGGCCCAGGCCAACGACCACCCGCAGAGCAACCTGCTGATCGGCTGCCTGGGCACCCAGGCCGAGCCGCCGCTGGCGCTGCACCACATCGAGCGGGTCGAGATCGGCGACAGCCTGCTGTGTTGCAGCGACGGTGTGTGGCACTACTACACGCCGCGTGAGTTGGGCAACATCGTCAATGGTCTGCCGCCACGCGAGGCCTGCGAGATGCTGATCACCAAGGCCAGGCAGCGCGCCCGCGGCGCTGGCGACAACCTCTCGATCGCGCTGGTGCGGGTCGAGCGCTACGTCGCCTGAGCCCGCGCCTCAGCGCACTGGTTTGGCCAGCGCCGGCGTGTCCGGCATGGCGGCGGCCGGCAGCGGCAGGCCGGCTGCTGCGGCACTCGACGCCGCTGCCCCTTTGGCCAAGACCCGGGCTTGGTTCCTGGCGTCCAGATTGGCATTGCGCTGGCGCACGGCCTCGGCATGTTCAGCGGCCTGTTGCTGGCGCTGGCGGTAGCGCGCGGCGGCGTCGGCGTCCGCGTTGGGCAAGGTCCGCGTGCTGTGCGCCGGCTCAGTCTTGAGCCTGGGCGCGGCCGATGCCGCAGGCACGGGCAGGCCGGCGGCGGTGCTCTGGTCGGACCTCACCCGGCTGGGGCTGGGCACGGCCGGGCTGGATGCTGCCGGGCTGGATGCCGCTGGCTGGGATGCGACCGAGCCGGTTGCGGCGGCGTGCTCGGCGCGGCGTTGGGCCACGCCGACCTGGCGTTGATCGCGTCTGGCCAGCCGCTCGCTGTCGTCAAGCCGGTTCTGCGCCAGCGCGATTGCCTGCATCGCGGCGCGACGACGCTGTCGGGCGGCGTCGACGCAGGCGGTGACGGCAAACTCAGGCGTGCAGGCCGCCTGGGCCTGGGCAAATGCCAACTCGGCCGAGGCACGTTGCCGGGCCAAGTGCTGGCGTTCTGCGGCCTCCTCTGGCCCGGCCAGGGCGGGTCGGGTCGCGAGGCCCATGAGGAGGCACAGGCACAGGATCAGGCGCAGGCACGGGCCCAGGCCACGCAGCAGCGCCATCAGGTGATCCCTGTATCCACCTCGCGCCGGGCCAGCGCCAGGTAGGCCGCCGAGCGCATCTCGCCCAGCCGCGACACGGTGCGGGCAAATTCATGCGCCAGCGGCCCCTCGGTGTAGAGCGCCTGCGCCGGGACCTCGGCGCTGAGCACCAGCTTGACGCAGCGGTCGTAGAGCACATCGACCAGCAGCGTGAAACGCCGCGCCTCGCTGGCCAGGCGCGGCGACATGCTCGGCACGCCCGACAGCAGCACGGTGTGGAACTGCTGGGCAAGTTCGAGGTAATCGTTCTGCGAGCGCGGCCCGCCGCAGAGGCTGCGAAAGTCGAACCACACCACGCCGCCAGCACGGCGCCGGGCCTGCACTTCGCGGTGCTCGATGTGCAGCATCGGGTCGTCGTCATGTGCCTCTGCCAGGGCGTCGAAGGTGCGCGCCATGGCCGCCTCGCTGGCCGGCCCGAGGGGGCTCAGGTAGAGCTCGGCTTGCTCCAGCGTGCGGCGCCGGTAGTCGACACCGTTGTCGACGTCTATGACTTCCAGCCGGTCCTTGAGCAAGGCGATCGCCGGCAGAACGCGGTCCCGGTTCAGGCCGTTCGGGTACAGGTCGTCGGGGTGAAAGTTGCTGGTGGTGATGATCGACACGCGGTTGGCGAACAACGCCAGCAACAGCCGGTGCAGGATCATCGCGTCGGTGACGTCGCTGACATGGAACTCATCAAAGCAGATCAGCCTGAAGCGACGCGCGATCCGCCAGCCCAATTCATCGAGCGGATCGACCGTGCCCTTGAGTTCCTGCAATTCGCGGTGTACCTCGCGCATGAACTCATGGAAGTGCAGCCGGGTCTTGCGCGTCAATGGCACCGACTGGAAAAAGCAGTCCATCAGAAAGCTCTTGCCCCGGCCCACGCCGCCATGCATGTAGACGCCACGCGGGATCGGCGGGCGCAGCAGCAACTTGGTCACTGCGTTGCTGCGCCGCGACTTGTAGACCGCCCACTCGTCCTCGCACCGCGCCAGCGCGCCCAGCGCGCGCAACTGCGCCGGATCAGACCCGTAGCCGCGCTCGCGCAGCGTCTCTTCGTACACCTCGCGGACGGCCATGGCGACCTGCCGCTGGCTCAGAAGTTCAGGCTGCGCTTGTCCACCGCCAAGGCAGCTTCCTTGGTCGACTCGCTCAAGGACGGGTGGGCATGGCAGATCCGGGCGATGTCCTCGGCCGAGGCCTTGAAGGCCATCGCCACACAGGCCTCGGCGATCAGCTCGCTGGCCTGCGGGCCGACGATGTGCACGCCCAGGATCTCGTCGCTGGCCGCGTCGGCGATGAACTTGACGAAGCCGGTGGTCTCGCCCAGCGCGCGTGCCCGGCCGTTGGCCAGGAACGGAAAGCTGCCGGCTTTGTAGGCCCGGCCAGCTGCCTTCAACTGCCCCTCGGTCTGCCCGACCCAGGCGATCTCGGGCGCCGTGTAGATCACCCAGGGCACGAGGTTGAAATCGACATGGCCGTGCTGACCGGCGATGCGCTCGGCCACTGCCACGCCCTCTTCCTCGGCCTTGTGCGCCAGCATCGGGCCGCGCACCACGTCGCCCACGGCCCAGACCTGGGGCAGGTTGGTGCGGCATTCGGCGTCCACCACGATCGCCCCGCGCTCGTCCAGCGCCAAGCCGACTGCAGTGGCGTTCAAGCCGTCGGTATTGGGCTGCCGTCCGATCGAGACGATCAGGCGCTCGACCGCCAGGTTCGCGGCCTGCCCCTTGGCATCGGTGTAGGCCACCGTGACACCCGAGGCGCCGACCTGGACGTCTGTGACCTTGACCCCGAACGCGAACTTCAATCCCTGTTTGCTGAACGCTTTGAGCGCCTCCTTGGCAACGGCCTCGTCGGCGGCACCGAGGAAGCCGGGCAAGGCTTCGAGGATCGTCACCTCAGCGCCCAGCCGGCGCCAGACCGAACCCATCTCCAACCCGATCACGCCCGAGCCGATCACCCCCAGGGTCTTGGGCACGCCCGTCAGGCGCAGCGCGCCGTCGTTGGACAGGATGCGCGTTTCGTCGAAAGCCGCGCCTGGCAGGGCACGGGCGCTCGAACCGGTCGCCAGGATCACATGCGTGCCGACCAATGTCTCGGCGGCGCTGCCGCTGACGCTGATCTGGTAGCCCGCTTCACTGCTGCCGACAAAGGCGCCACGGCCGTGGAAGAAGCTGACCTTGTTTTTCTTCAGCAGGTACAGGATGCCGTCGTTGTTCTGTTTGACCACCGCATCCTTGCGCCCGACCATCTTGGCAACGTCGATGCTCAGGGCGCTCAGGCCAATGCCGTGCTCGGCAAAGTGGTGGCCGGCATGGTCGAAGAATTCGCTCGATTGCAGCAGGGCCTTGGACGGGATACAGCCGACATTGGTGCAGGTACCACCCGGCGCCGGGCCGCCGGCGGCGTTTTGCCAGGCGTCAATGCAGGCCACCTTGAACCCGAGTTGCGCCGCCCGGATGGCAGCTATATAGCCACCAGGACCGGCACCGATGACGATCACGTCGAATGTCTTGGACATGGTTTTTCTGGTTGAGGCTGTAGTTTGGACGGCCTCACTCGGCCGGCACAAAAATCCACAGCAGCAGATAAAGGATGAAACCCGTGCCACCAAACAACAGCAGCACGGTCAGAATCAAGCGCCAGACCCAGCTCGCGACCCCGGTGGCTTGCGCCAGTCCACCGCAGATACCGGCGATCCATTTGTCGCCGGCCGAGCGCCGAAAACTGTTGACGGCCGCGGCCAGCGGCGGCGCCGTGTCCAGCAGCCGTTGTTTGGCGCGCGCGAATTCGGCCTCCGTCAGCAAGCCGCTGGCGTGGTGCGCCTGGAGTTTGCTCAACTCATCGGCAACAGACATGGCAGCCTCCGGGCAAGGTAAAGCCGAATCGGTCAAACGTCAAACAACAGCCGCGCCGGGTCTTCCAGCGCTTCTTTCATGGTCACCAGCCCCAATACCGCTTCGCGGCCATCGATGATCCGGTGGTCATAGCTCATCGCCAGGTAGTTAATAGGCCGGACCACGATCTGGCCATTTTCAACCACCGCCCGGTCCTTGGTCGCGTGGACACCCAGGATCGCCGACTGCGGCGGGTTGATGATCGGTGTCGACAACATCGAGCCAAAGGTGCCGCCGTTGCTGATTGAGAACGTGCCACCGATCAACTCATCGATCCCGAGTTTGCCGTCCTTGGCCTTCTGGCCATACTCGGCGATCTTCTTCTCGATGTCGGCAAAGCTCATTTGATCGGCGTTGCGCAATACCGGCACGACCAGCCCGCGAGGTGAACCGACGGCAATGCCGATGTCGAAATAGCCGTGGTAGACAATGTCGTTGCCATCGACCGAAGCGTTCAGCACCGGGTACTTCTTGAGGGCTGCCACCGCGGCTTTGACAAAGAAACTCATGAAACCGAGTTTGACCGCGTGCTCCTTCTCAAACCGGTCCTGGAACCGCTTGCGCATTTCCATCAGCGGGCCCATGTTGACCTCGTTGAAGGTTGTCAGGATCGCGTTGGTCGACTGCGATTGCACCAGGCGCTCGGCAATCCGGGCACGCAGGCGAGACATCGGCACCCGCTGCTCCGGGCGCTCGCCCAGATTCAGCGTTGTCGGCGCGGCGACCGCCGGCAACATGCGTGCCGCCGCTGGCGCTGCCGGCGCTGCTTGCACTGACCGCACCACCACCGGCGCCGGCACCGCCGCCACCGCGGCCAACACATCACCCTTGGTGACACGGCCGTCCTTGCCACTGCCGCTGACACTGCCCGCCGCCATCTGCTGATCGGCCAGCAGTTTGGCCGCAGCCGGCATCGCGAAATCAGACATCCGCGCTGGCGCTGCGGCCGCAGGCAGCGCCACCGCTACTGCGGCCGGGGATGCCGCAACCCCTGCCTTGGCATCGGTATCGATGCGGGCGATGAGCTGTTCGGCAACGACCTGGCCGCCGTCCTCGACCAGCAGCGCCACCAGCAGGCCGGCCGATGGTGCGGGCACCTCGAGCACGACCTTGTCGGTTTCGACCTCAATCAGGATCTCGTCAATCGCGACCATCTCGCCGGGCTTTTTCTTCCACACCAGCAGGGTCGCTTCAGCCACCGATTCGGAGAGCTGCGGGACTTTTACATCAACAATCGCCATGGTAGTTTCTCGAAGAATTCTTAAAATGGTCGAACCAGACCCGCCGCAGGGTTGGCGGGAGATCGGTTCGATGGTATTTAGGCGGCAACGCCCGCAAACATCAGCGGGTGCCTCAGCGGGTCAGCACAAAACCCTTGAGCTTGCCGAAAGCCTGGTCCAGCAAGGCCTTCTGCTGCTCCTGGTGCAGATGCGCATAGCCGACCGCCGGCGAGGCCGACGCAGCCCTGCCAGCATACCCCAGGCGCTGCCCTTCCTGCATATTTTCATGGACCAGATGCTGGACGAAAAACCACGCCCCCTGGTTTTGCGGTTCGTCCTGGCACCAAACCACCTCGGTCAGATTCGGATAGCGCTTGATCTCGTTGCCAAAGGCCTTGTGGGGGAACGGATACAACTGTTCGACACGGATAACCGCGACATCGACAGATTTGCGCTCGTCGCGCTTCTTGACCAAATCGTAGTACACCTTGCCGGAGCAGACGATCAGCCGCTTGACTTTTTCAGAAAGCAATTCACTGCTCTGCTCCGGAATCACCGTTTGAAAACCACCCTTGGTAAACTCGGCGAGCGGTGAAGCGGCATCCTTGTTGCGCAGCAAGGATTTCGGCGTCATGATCACCAGCGGCTTGCGGAACTGTCGAACCATCTGCCGGCGCAACAAATGAAAAATCTGGCTGGCCGAGGTCGGTTGGACGATCTGCATATTGTTGTCGGCAGCCAATTGCATGAAACGTTCGAGCCGCGCCGAGGAGTGCTCGGGGCCCTGGCCCTCATAGCCGTGCGGCAACATCAAGGTCAGGCCATTCACCCGGCCCCATTTGACTTCACCCGCCGCGATGAACTGGTCAATGACCACTTGGGCGCCATTGACAAAATCGCCAAACTGGGCCTCCCAGATCACCAGAGTATTGGGTTCGGCGCTCGCATAGCCATACTCAAAACCAAGCACCGCCTCTTCCGAAAGGATCGAGTCAATGACCACGAAAGGTGCCTGGTGCTCGGCGATGTGTTCCAGCGGAACATAGGTGCCGACATCCCATTTCTCGCGGTTCTGGTCATGGATCACGGCATGGCGGTGGACAAAAGTGCCGCGCCCACAATCCTCACCCGAGAGGCGCACCGGATAACCACTGGCGACCAGCGAGGCATAGGCCAGTGATTCGCCCATGCCCCAGTCGACATTGAGTTGGCCGCGGCCCATTGCGGCCCGGTCGGCCATCACCTTTTCAACCAGCGAATGCGCCTTGAAATTGGCCGGCAAAGTTGTCAGACGCTCCGCCAGGCGTTTGACTTCAGCCATCGGCAACGCCGTATCAGCGGCGTCCGTCCACTTGCGCCCCAAAAACGGCACCCAGTCGACCGCGTATTTGCTCTTGAAATTCGTCAAGACCGGGTCACTGGTGTTGCGGCCTTCGTCGAAGGCAGCACGCAGGTCCTTCACCATCTGGTCCGGGCCATCGGCCGCCAGGACCTTTTGCGCGATCAACTTGTCGCCGTACAAGCGCCGCGTGCCGGGGTGCTGGGCGATTTTCTTGTACATCAATGGCTGGGTCAGGCTGGGGGTATCCTGCTCGTTGTGGCCGAGTTTGCGAAAGCAAATGATGTCAACGACCACGTCCTTGTTGAACTTCTGCCGATAGTCAAGCGCCCACTGGGTGCAAAGTACCACCGCCTCGGGGTCGTCGCCATTGACGTGCAGGACCGGCGCCTCGATCATCTTGACGACGTCCGAGCAATACAAGGTCGAGCGGCTGTCGCGCGGGTCGCTGGTGGTGAAACCGATCTGGTTATTGATGACGATGTGCAAGGTGCCGCCGGTCGAGTAACCGCGGGTTTGCGCCAGCGCCAGGGTCTCCATCACCACGCCCTGCCCGGCAAAGGCCGCGTCACCATGCACCAGCACCGGCAGCACCTGGGCTCCGGTCTTGTCGCCGCGGCGTTCCATGCGCGCCTTCACGGATCCTTCAACGACCGGGTTGACGATTTCCAAATGGGAGGGGTTGAAAGCCAGGCTCAAGTGCACCGGTCCGCCCGGCGTGGTGATATCACTGGAGAAACCCTGATGGTATTTGACGTCACCCGACGGGAGATCTTCAGGCGCGGTATGGTCGAACTCGGCAAAAAGCCCGCCGGGGCTCTTGCCGAGGATGTTCACCAGCACATTCAAACGACCGCGGTGGGCCATCCCAATGACGATTTCCTGAACCCCGGCCGCGCCAGCCCGCTGGACCACCTCGTCCATGCTGGCGATGAAGCTCTCACTGCCTTCCAGTGAAAATCTCTTTTGGCCGACGTACTTGGTGTGCAGGTAGCGCTCCAAGCCTTCGGCGGCGGTCAACCGGTCAAGGATATGGAGTTTTTCTGCGGTGATAAA
>JANXYH010000113.1 GCA_025350145.1 Burkholderiales bacterium
GTTCACGACCTCGGGCACGTCGATGCCGGTGTCCAGCATGTCCACCGACACGGCCATGTGCGGCATCTTCTCCTTGGCCGAGAAGTCGTCGATGAGGCTTTGTGCGTACTCGGTCTTGTACGTCACCACGCGGGCGAATTGGCCCTTGTACTGCGGGTAGTTGACGTTGAATCGGTCGGCGATGAAATCGGCGTGGTTGTTGTTCTTTGCGAAGACGATGGTCTTGCCCAGGCGGTCGCCACCGGCCACTTTCTGGCCCTGGGTCATCAACACTTCCAGCGCCTTGTCGACGGTGTCGATGTTGAACAGCCACTTGTTCAGCTCGGCAGCGTCTACCTCGGTGGGCACGATGCCGTCTTCGCTCCACTCCTTTGCGTCCCACTCCTCCTTCTCGTCTTCGGTCAAGTCGTCGTACTTGATGCCTTGGCGCTGAAACTTCAGTGGCACCGATATCGCCACAGGCGGCACCAGATGACCATCGGCCACGGCCTCGTCCAGCCCGTAAGCGTCGGTCGGCACGCCCGTTTCCAGGTCGAACAGGCCGTAGGTGTTCTTGTCGATCTCGTCCTTGGGCGTGGCGGTCAGGCCCACCAGCAGCGAATCGAAGTACTCGAAGATCGCCCGGTACTTCTGGTAGACCGAGCGGTGCGCCTCGTCGATGACGATCAGGTCGAAGTGGCCCACGCCGAAGCGCCGCTGCCCGTCGTGTGTCTCGTCGATCAGCCCCATCATCGTGGGGTAGGTCGAGACGAACACCCGGCCCTCGGTGTGCTTGTCGGTCACCAGGTTCACCGGCGCCGAATCGGGCAGCTGCGCCTTGAAGGCGTTCACGGCCTGGTTGACCAGGGCCACCCGGTCGGCCAGGAACAGCACGCGCTTGGCCCAGTTGGCGCGCATCAGCACGTCGGCCAGGGCGATGACGGTGCGGGTCTTGCCGGCGCCGGTGGCCATCACCAGCAGTGACTTGCGGACGTTGTCCAGCTCAAAGCTGGCGCCCACGCGGCGCACGGCGCGAATCTGGTAGTAGCGCTCGACGATCTGCCGGTTCACCACCGTCTCGGCCAAAGCCTTGCGGCTGCTGCGGCGCTGCATCAGCAGTTCCAGCTCCTGTCTCTTGTAGAACCCCTGCACGACCCGGGGCGCGTACATGCGGTCGTCCCAGATCCAGTGTTCGTAGCCGTTGGAGTAGAAGATGACCGGCCGCTGCCCGTACATCGCCTCCAGGCAATCGGCATACAGCTTCGCCTGCTGCTGGCCGACCGTGGCGCTCTTGGTCGTTCGCTTGGCCTCCACCAGCATCAACGGCTTGCCGTCGTCGCCCCACAGCACATAGTCGACGAAGCCCTTGTTCTCGCCGTTCGGCATGCCGACCACTTCGACCTCAAAGTTCTTCGCCGGGTTCAGCGTCCAGCCGGCCTCCTTCAGCAGCAGGTCGATGAAGGCCTTGCGCGTCTCGGCTTCGGAGTAGTCGTGCGTGTCAGGCTGGCCGCTGTTCGACTTCTTGACAGCCGCCACTTGGTCGCGCAACTGCTGCAACTCGGCATCCAGCGCGGCCTTGCTGGCCAGCACATCGGCCAGCTTCTGATCCCTCTCGTACAACTGCGCGGCCAATTTTTGCAGCTGCTCGGCCGTCTGCGGCATGGCCGGCGCGGCGGGCTTGGGGCAAAGCTCGGTCTTGAAGCCCAAGCCCGGCTCGGGCCGCGCACTGCGGCCGTAGGTGCGGGCCAGCCAGTAGCCGAAGTGGAACAACTCCCGCGTGGCCGACAGCGCGTCAGTCGCGGCCACCTTCTTGGTGCTGTGCACCGCCTGGTTGCCCAGGTCCTTGATGAGCCGGGCCTTGGTGAACAGCGCGTCGCCCACCCCCGTGCGAAAACTGGGCTCGTAGATCAGCGCGTTCAGCTTGTCCTGGTAGGGCGGCTTGAAGGTCTTGTCATGGGTGTACAGCCAGTTCACCGCCAATTCCAGCGCCCGCCGGGCGTAGAAGCATGCGGCGCGGGCGTCGCTGTGGGCACTGGCCTCGGCCCGCTGAGCGGCTTCGAAAACCAGCGGCCACTCGGTTTGCAGGAAGGCGAAGTTGCTGCTGGTCATCCAGTGGCTCCCGTGGCGCTGCTCGGGTTCAGGCCTTCAGGCCAGGTCGGGCCGGTGCTGCGCCAGCCAGGTCTGCACCCGCAGCAGCAGGGCCTGCGCCTGCCTGACGCCCTCTTCCACAGCGGATGGGCTGACGGGCGTGCCGTCGTAGTCGTTGAGGTTGCGCTGCCGGCGCAAGGTGTCCAGCAGCACCATGGTCTTGCCGTCCAGCCCGATGGTCAGCGTCAGGCTCTGGATGGCGGTCTGGTGGTGGCCCGGCTGGCTGGTGGCTGTGCGGTAGCCGTGGGCCCACAGTGCCGCCATCGCGCATTGCATGATGCACTTGTAGGCCGCGTCGAAGCGGTTCTCGGCGCTGATCGCCTGCACCGCCGCATCGGCCAGGTTGCGCTGTGCTGCGGCCAGAAGGCGCTGCACGTCGGCGCGGCTGGCCTCAAACGCCAGCAGGCGCTGGATGGCCAGCAAGTTCTGCAAAGTCATCGGCGCCTCCGATCAGAAAGAGCTTGGGCCGGGCCACCACCTCGCGGGCCCAGGTGTTGCCCGCCGCCAGTGCAGCGGCAAAGTCCGCCGGCCGATAAACCACTGGGTTGATCTCGCGGCC
>JANXYH010000124.1 GCA_025350145.1 Burkholderiales bacterium
TGGCGAACCAGGTCGTTGGTCTCGCGCCAGGGCATGACCTGCGGCTCTGCGAAGGTCTGGTACGCCCGCAGCGGCGAGGCATAGAGCGCGGAAGGCACTTGCGCCTTCGGGTCGGCCGGGTCTGACCGGTTGGCCTTTGCAGTCTCCGCAAGGGGCGCGGCGGCGGGTGTTTGTGCCTGCGCAGGGGCAAGCCCAAGATGCAGGCCGGCGATGGCCCACATCGGCAGCAACGCTGCCTTGGGATTCAAGAACATGACTATCCTCGTCTCGAACGCCAGCGGCGTTGCGCTGCCGGCGATGGCCAATGAAGCGCACGCGCAGCCGCATCAGTGACGCGGAGCCCGCACCGCAAAGCGATGCAAAGGCGCGTGCAGCGCCCGTTAGACGAGGAAAAGTCTGGGAGGTTTGTCCGGCCCGTCTGCGACGAAGCCGAGGTGCAAGGTGGGCACGTAAGCGGCCGGCGAGACAGCCAGCGGCAGGGGATCGAAGCAGACAGCAGCAGTCGGCATCGCCGCACCCATGCAGCAGGCCGCGCAGGCGCTGCATTTGAACTTCATCAGCTTGTCGAGGTGATGCACCAACGCCGTGTCGCCGTCGTCAGCCGCCGCTTCGTGAAGGTGATCGGCCATCACGCCCATTTCGTGGTGATGCTGTTCACCGGCTACGTGCTCGTCGGCCTCGGTGGCGCCGGCCATCGCCGCCGCCATCATGCGATGGTGGTTCGGACCGCAGTTCAGCATGGTCGCGGCCGCAAAGCCTTGCATGGGCAACGCCAGCAGCACAAGCCATGCCAAGACGAAACGAAATCGAAGACGCATCTCGAAAGTGTAGATCGAATGCCGGCGATGCATAGGAGTAGTCTTGTCCAACGAGGTATGAGCCTGGAGCCGGGCGCGAGATTCCATTGAGGAATGAGCCTGGAGAAAGCCTGGGATCGCCGGTTTGGGGGCTGGCTGGCGGCCAGCCTGCGGCGCGGGTCGATCATCGAATCGATGGTGATCGACATGTACGAAGCCCAAGTGCGCACGTTGAAGGCCAGGCGGCTGCGGGCTCAGCCGCAGCTCTGGCTCTGAGCACCGGCCAGGCTGGCCATCTCGGCCAGCGGCAGCACCGTCCCCGCCACCGTCGGCGGGGCGCTGCCGAGTGGCCGCAGGGCGCCTGCAAGCTGCCCAAGGCGCTGTCCGAGGGTACGGTAGTTGTAGCGCCGCTGATCGCGGTAGACGATTTGCTGCTCAGGCGCCACCGCCTGCGGTGTGTGCAGCAATTTGCTTGATCAGCAGCGGGTAGAGGTAGGCAGACGAGGTCTTGTCGATCAGCAGGGAGGCAGCCATGTCAAGCCTCTGAAGTTGTGGGATTTCAAGCCAATCGAAGCTTCGGTTTCACTGGCTTTCCATCTTCGAATCGCGAACGATCCTGCCCAGGCGCGCCGTCTCCGTACGGATGAACTCATGGAACGGCTTCGCGCCGGGCGTCATCGTGCTGTAGCCGAGGGATGCCAGCTTCTTCTTCGTCGCTTCGGCTTCAAGGAAACGCTTGGTTTCGCTGGCTATGCGCTCGAGAATCGCCGACGGCGTTCCCCGCGGCGCGTAGAGGCCGCCCCAGTGCGTGATGCGCATGTCGGCGAAGCCCGACTCGGCGGTGGTCGGCACGTCGGGCAGCAACGGCAGTCGCATTTCCGACGTCACCGCGAGCGCCCTCACCTTGCCGCTGGCGACGTACGGCAGCATGGCCACGCTCGCTTCGGATGCGGCGGTCACGTCGCCGGCGATGACTGCAGCGCTCGCCTCGGACCCGCTCTTGTACGGAATGATGGTGGTAGGCACGGCGAGGCTCGCCTTCAGCATCTCGGCCACGAAGTGGCCGGTGCTGCTGGTGCCCGCCGTCGAATAGGTGATCGGGCTGGCCTGCGCGCGCGCGAACGCCTGCAGTTCCTTCAGACTCTTCGCCGGTACCTTCGGATTCACGACGATGACCGAAGGCGCGTCCCACAGCAGCGTGACGGGCACCAGGTCCGCCTCCGCGTATGGCATCTTGGGTCGCAGCAGCGGCGTGGTGATGGCGCCGTTGCCGGCGAGCAGGAAGGTGTAGCCGTCTGGCGGGCTCTTGGCCACCATATCGGAGCCGATCACGCCGCCGGCGCCGGGCTTGTTGTCGATGATGAATTGCTGGCCCAGGCTCTTCGCGAGTGCCTAGGCATACAACCGAGCGGTCACGTCGGCGGGCCCGCCTGCGCTGAACGGCAGCACCAGACGAACCGGTTTGGTCGGCCACGCGGCTTGCGCCGCCGCTTCGAACGGAATCGCTGCCCAGCACAGCGGCAGTGCAATGACACAAACGGCGACTGTTCTCATGGGTGTCTCCTCCTGAAACGACTATTCGAAGGCCGCGCCGACCGGCGGCGCCAGCAGCGCGACCAGTTCGCCGATGTCCGGCAGCTTGTCGAGCGACTGCACCACGCGCTCGATCTCGGCTTGCCGCGCGGAGTCGATGAGGCCGTTGGTCAGGGTGCGGAACTTGGCGACGATCTCCTCGCCCGACAGCAACTGCTCCATCGAGCGCGATGCGGCACGGTACGACTCGAGCTGCGCGCCGTCCTTGAACAGGATCCGGACGCGCGACTGGCCGCGGCCCGCCGGGCCGAGCTTGTCGAACTCCTCGTTGTGACGCACCTTGATGCGAGGGATCAGCGACCAGACATCGTTGCGGTCGATGCGCTGCGGCGTGAATTGCCGCACCATCGCCGCGCCGTCGATCACCGCCACCGCCAGCGCGTAGCCGACGTTCATCTGCGCGCCAACCGGCGTCAATGGGCGTTCCAGCTCCCACCAGCCGTGGTGATACACCGCGTGCGACAGCTCGACGTCGATGCGTTCGATCTCGTCAGCGTGCAGGTGGCGCTTGGCGTCGATCTCGAACAGCGCGTCAAGTGGCGAGTGCAGGCCGGCCATCGCCGCATACGGTTTGACGACGATGCGCTGCGTTTCCCAACGCTCGCCCAGGCCGCCGGCGATCTGCGAAGCGTCCGGCGCGTGGCCTTCGCCGAAGGTCGACAGGAAGCCGCCGTATTCGCGCTCGAACACGCGCTTGATGCCGGTATAGCCGCCGGCGGCGAGCACCGCGCCGTAAAAGCCGTTGCGCGCGCTGAAGCCGTGGTGCATGCGTTTGCTCATCGCTTCGTACTGCGCGGCCATCAGGCCGCAGGACTGCGTGCCGGCGAGCCCGAGCGCGTCTTCAATGCGCGCCGCATCGAGGTCGAGGAGCTTGGCCGCTGCGGCCGCAGCGGCATGCGTGCCGAATACAGAGCCCGAATGCCAGCCACGCGACAGCATCTCGGCGCCGTGCAGTGCCAGGCCGACGCGCGGGCCGACCTCGAAGCCGGCGACGGCGCCGAGCAGGAACTTGGCGCCGCTGACGCTGCCCTGCATTTCGGCGCAGGCGAGCAGCGACGGCAGCACCAGCGATGCGCTGTGCAGCGGCGCCAACGGGTGGTAATCGTCGAGTTCGAAGCCCTGGATGAAGGTGCCGTTGAGCAGTGCGGCGGCCGGCGCGCTGATCTTGCGGCCCCAGCCGATGATCGTGCTGTTGCCGGCGCCTTCGAGGCGGCTGACCGCGTTGACCGCGGTGCGCGACCAGGGCAATTGCGCGCCGACGATGGCGCAGGCGAGGCCGTCGAGCGTCAGCAGCTTGGCGCGCTCGCGAACATGCTGCGGCACGTCGTCGAGCGTCAGCTCGGCAAGCCACGTGGCGAGACGACCTGTCGGCCCATTCGGGTCTGTCGGGGACGTCGCAGAAGTCGCAGAAGTCGCAGAATCGGTGGTAGTGTTCATGGGGGTTCCGCAGGAGAAGTGTTCAGTGGGTGACGACGGAGCTGGCTGTGCTCACCGGATCCCAGATCCAGGGGCGACGCGCGCGATCGGCTTGCTGCCAGCGCGAGATGAGTGCCGAGTCCTGCAGCGTCAGACCGATCACGTCCAGGCCCGCAAGCAGCGATTCGCGGCGAAGGTCGTCGATCTGGAAGGGCAGGGGTGCGGAATCGCCGATCCAGAGCTGCCGCTGCACGAGGTCGACGGTCATCGCCGCCCCTGTCCCCGCCGTGGCCGCGAGCTCTTCGATAGCGCGTTCATCGAGCACGATCGGCAGTACTCCGTTCTGGAAGCAGTTGCCGTAGAAGATCTGGCCGAAGGAGGGCGCGATCAGGCAGCGGATGCCCATGCCGGCGAGAGCCCACACCGCCATCTCGCGCGAACTGCCGGTGCCGAAGAATTCGCCGCAGACCAGGATCTGCGCGCCGCGGTAGCGCGGCTGGTTGAGGACGAAATCCGGGTCGGGGCTGCCGTCCTTCAGGAAGCGCGCCATCTCGAAGGCGTGGCTGCCGAGCTGCTCTCTCGGCGTGCCGGTGCAGCGCTCGACGCGGATGATGAAGTCCGTATCGACGTTTTTCTGCGGGAAAGGCGCCGCGATTGCCGAGAGTTTTTTAAAGGGCTCCATTCAAAATCCCCGCACATCGACAATCTCGCCGGCAATCGCCGCCGCCGCCGCCATCGCGGGGCTCGCCAGGTGGGTGCGCGCCCGCGGGCCCTGGCGGCCGACGAAATTGCGGTTCGAGGTGGAGACGCAGCGCTCGAGTGGCGCCACGTAGTCGCCGTTCGCCGCCACGCACATCGAGCAGCCGGCCTCGCGCCATTCGAAGCCCGCGGCGCGGAATACTTCATGCAGGCCCTCGGCCTCGGCATCCTGCTTGATGCGCCAGGAACCCGGCACCACCCAGGCCTGCACGTGCTTCGCCGCCTTGCGTCCCTTCACTACCTCCGCCGCGGCGCGCAGGTCGGGCAGGCGCGAATTGGTGCAGGAGCCGATGAAGACGCGGTCCACTTTGGTGCCGGCGATCGGCTTGCCGGCGGCGAGGCCCATGTAGGCGAGAGCGTCGGGCTTGTTGTCCGGAATCCTGCCATCCACGCCGATCACGTCCTCAGGGCTGGTGCCCCAGGTGATTTGCGGCGCGAGCGAAGCGCAGTCGATGGCGTGTTCCGTGTCAAATTTCGCATCCGCATCGCTGGGCAATGTTTTCCAGTGCGCCAGCGCCTGCTCCCAGTGCGCGCCCGCCGGCGCGTGGCGGCGGCCCTTCAGGTAGTCGTAGGTGGTCTGGTCGGGCGCGATCATGCCGACCTTGGCGCCCAGCTCGATCGAAAGATTGCACACCGTCATGCGCCCTTCCGCGCTCAAGCCGCGGATCGCCTCGCCGGCGTATTCCACCGCGTAGCCCATGCCGCCGGCAGTGCCGATTTTTCCTATCAGCGCGAGTATCAAATCTTTTGCGACGACGCCGCGCGCGGGAACGCCGCGGAAATCCACGCGCATCTTTTTCGGCTTCTGCTGCACGATGGTCTGCGTCGCCAGCACGTGCACCAGTTCGGTGGTGCCGATGCCCCAGGCGAGCGAACCGAGCGCGCCGTGCGTGCAGGTGTGGCTGTCGCCGCAGACCAGCAGCGTGCCGGGCAGCGTGAAGCCGAGCTCCGGCCCCACCACGTGCACGATCCCCTGGCCGTCCTGGCCGATGTCGTAGATCTTCATGCCCGACTTTTTACCCTCGGCGCGGAAGGTCTCGATGATCTTGTCGGCCCAGGGCGC
>JANXYH010000187.1 GCA_025350145.1 Burkholderiales bacterium
GTCAACGAAGGGCCGCTCCCGAGTTGACTCACCCCCTCGGGGGGCGGCGGCGGGCCTTTTCCGCCGCCTGGGGGCGCTCATGAGTCAACGAAGGGCCGCGCCCGAGTTGACTCACGCCCCCTCGGGGGGGCGGCGGCGGGCCTTTGCCGCCGCCTGGGGGCGCACATACAGCTTCGCGTTCAATGCGACAACAACACGCCAAGCCGAAGACGGTGCAGTAGCACGGCCAGTCGATGCAGCGCGGTCAGTACCTGACTTGCGCGGCCGTATCAGGCCAAGTCCGGCACTTGCCCGCCGCAGACTTGCCCGCCGCAGACTTGCCGGCCGCAGACTTGCCGGCCCCAGATCGGTAGCTGACCCAGCCCTGGCGGCGCACTGAGCCGCTTGGCAAGCATCGCCATCGCGTGGAAGACGGCGCCGATGCGGCTGGACGGGACAGGCGCGTGGTCTTGCGCTTCCCGCTGGAGCGCTGCGCGGACCAGCTGCTGCCTGCCGTCACAACCGGCCGCCCGAAAGGACGGAGCTGGCTGAAATCGACCTCGCCAACAGTGCTTCGGCGGCTCTTCACCAGTCCAGCAGAAATTCTTCGTCCGACAAGCACTTGGCTGTCACCAGCGAGCGAGAACGCGCCAGTACTCGCGCTGCGGGCAAGCACGAGCCCTTACGTACTGCTGCGCAACGTGCGAGACGAATAGGCCCACTACACTGCATCGGCAAAATAAGTACGCGATTGGTTTGTGTCGGACGCGGGTGTGACCACCACCCTCGACCGCAGTCGCGCGTCAGGGGAAAAGTATGGGTTCGAACTCCAAGCGTGCCGTCGGCGCGGCGCTGCGTCGTGCCGGTTCGCATTGGCGCGCGACGGTGAATCCCTCGGCCAGCAAGCTGGCCCGGGCCGCCAAGGCCCTGATCGGCTCTGCAAGACCGCGATCGACCCACTGGACCGTCGAACCGCTGGAGCCGCGTGTGCTGCTGTCGGCAGACGCGGTGCCCGGCGTACACCGTGTCGAAGGCTCGATCGACCAGCCGGGCGAGCAGGACAGCTACCAGTTCGTCATCGAGCAGAGCACCCGCATGCTGTTCGACGGCGTGCAAGGCAGCGGCATCCAATGGCAGCTGCAGGGGCCCTCGGGCAGCACCAGCTTCAGCAGCCGCGACCTGGAGTCCGGCGGCGACCCGTTCCTTGATCTCGGCGCTGGCAACTACAAGCTGGACCTGCAGGGCGCCGGTGACACCACTGGCAACTACGCGTTCCGCCTGTTCGGCGAGGGCTCGGCGACCGCGCTCACGCCCAACCAGCCGGTGACGGGGCAGTTGCCAGCCGGCAGGCAGGCCGCGCTTTACTCGGTCAACGTGCAGGCCGGCGACCGCCTGTTCTTCCAGGCCGGCAGCAGCGACAGCGGCATCACCTGGTCGCTCTACGACAGCCAGGCGCTGCGTGTGGCCGGCTCCATGAACATCGGCCACGACGGCGGCCCCTTCGTGGCCAGCGCCGGCGGCAACTACTGGCTGGTCATTGAGGGGCAGGCCGGCAGCACCTCTACGCCGTCCTACGGCTTCACACTGTTCAAGCAGACGCCGCAGGCCAGCACGCTGGTGTTGGGCCAGGCCGTCACGGCGCAGCTCGACCAGCCCGGCGCCGCCATCAGCTATGGCTTCGACACCACGCAGGCCGGGCTGCTGGCCTGGGACCAGTTGAACAACGGCTCCAACGGCGTGAGCTGGGTGCTGCGCAACGCGGCCGGCCAGACCGTGGGCTCAGGCAACACCGGCTACCAGGACGGCAAAGCCACGCCGCTGGCGGTGCAGGCCGGCCACTACACGCTGACCGTCTCCAGCGACGACCGCTCGCCGCTGCCGGTGCGATTCCGGCTGCTGCATTCGACGCTGGCGCAGACCCTCTCGGCCAACCAACTGCTGGACTTCAGCAACAGCGACGCGGGCCGCGAAGGGTTTGTCTACCATGTGGCCGCAGCTGAGGTCACCAACCTTGCGCTGGCGGCCATGCTGGCCAGCGACGCAGCGCCGACCACCCGTTTGGTGTGGCTGCTGACCGACCGCCGTGGCGCCGCCATCGCCAGCGGCACGCTGGGCGACGGCCAAGGTGCCAACGTCAAGCTGCCCGCTGCCGGCGACTACTACCTCTGGCTGGACGGCGCGCTGGGCAACCCCGGCGGCTTCGGCGGCCATCTGCGCGTCAATACCTGGTTCGACCAGCAGCTTGACTTCGGCACCCTGGCTGCGGGCAGCGACACCGACATCGCTGGCTCAATCGTGGCCAACAGTCAAACTGTGGAGTGTGGGTTCGAAGTTCCGGCCTCGTCGCTGTGGACCTTCAGCGCCGTGCGCGCGCCGGCCGGCACGCAGTGGCAGCTCACCGGGCCGAGCGGCGGCGTGGTGAACCCGCAGCCGCTGGTCGACACCCAGGGCGGCGGCGCGAGTGCGCAGTACCTCTCAGCCGGCCACTACACGCTGGCGGTGAAGGCGGCGCAGGGCGTCGGCGGCGATTTCCGGATCAAGCTCAACCCCGCCACCTCGCTGGCGGAACTGCAGCCAGCGCTGCCCTTGGCGCTGCCCGACCTGGCCAGCAGCGACGCGCTGTGGCTGCGCACTGCGTCGACCCCGGGCGACACCTTCAGGCTCGGCTTCGACGTCAACGCCGACGACTACCGGGTCAGCGCCTACGACGCCTACGGCCGCCTGGCCTACAGCGGCCGGGGCAACGCCAGCTTTACGCAGACACCGGCCAGTGGCGCGCTCTACCTGTGCATCTCGCGTCCCACAAGGACCAGCGGCGACGTGGCCGGCCTGTTGCTGGCGCGCGTCCCGCTGCCGTTGCCCATCACGCCGCCCGGCACCCTGATCCAGATCGGCACCGAGGTCAACACCGCCACCATGGCGCAGCAGCTGCCGAACTATGGCTTCAGCCTGCCTCAGGCCGGCTTCGTGTTCATCGAGTGGTCCGACAGCGTCGCCAGCAGCAGTTGGTCGCTGACCGGTCCGCGCGGCTTCGAAGGCAGCGGCTGGGCCTCCCGCGACCAACTCATAGTCGACGGCCTGGGCAACCGCCACCGCTGGCCCAGCGTGACGCCCTGGCTGCCGGCGGGCCGGCACGAGATCACGTTCGACCAGGCCGGCCTGGACTTCTCGTTCCGCCTGCACAGCAGTGCCGACGCCGAGCTCATCACGGTGGGCGACGAGGTGCGCCGCACCCTGGCGCCCAGCCAGCATCTGGCGCTGTTCGCGTTGGACCTGAACGCCGGCGACGACATCCAGCTCAGCGGCCTGGCCCACGCCAGCGCCGGCAACGACATCCAGCTCAGCAGCCTGGCCCAGGCCGGCGCCGGCAACTTCTTCGCGCTGTACGACGAGAACGGCCAGCAGGTGTTCAGCGGTGATCCGGCGGCCCACACCCAGCGGGGCTTTGCCGCCACCCGCAGCGGCCGCTACACGCTGGCCATCTACCGCGGCGTGGCCGATGGCGACGGGTCGACAGCGCTCGACTTCCGCGTCAGCGCGCAGACCCACGTGCCCGACCTGGTGCAGCACCTGGGCCGCATTGCCGGCAGCCAAAGCATCCAGGGCAGCCTGGTCTATGGCGACCAAGTGCTCAATGTCGACTTCGATGTCGCCAGCTCGGGCCTGTGGGTGGTGAGCCCCGGTGCCGCCTTTGGTGGCGCCCGCTGGTCGCTGTACGACGCCGACGGGGCGCAGCTGGTCAGCACCACTTTCAGCCAGATCGCCTCGCACCTGGCGCCTGGGGTGGAGGGCGGCAATGATTACCAGAACCCCTACGAGAACTTCCTCGGCGGCAGCGACGGCGCGGTGTACCTGGCGGCTGGCCACTACCGGCTGCAGATCGGCTCGCAGAACGGCCAGACCGGCAGCGTGCAGTTGGCGCTGCACCCGTTCAGCCAGGCGCTGCCCCTGGTCGACGGCCAGGACCTGAACCTGGGCGTGATCGCCCCCGGGCAGGGTGTGCTGCTGAGCCTGCCTATGACACCGCTGGACCAGTTCTCGCTCGACCTCGGGGCGCTGGCCGACGAGTTCTCGATCAAGGTCTGGGACATCGACGGTCGCGGGCGTACCCGCCAGCAATGGACCCACAGCGGCGACAGCTACCTGCAGGGCCAGGCCAGCGGCCCGCTGACGATCTGGCTGGTCCGCCAGGACCGCACGCTGACCGGCATGCCCGTACTGCCGGCCAACACGCCGCTGACGGTGCGCGCCACTGTCACGCACGGCGCGCCGTCGGACAACCTGCCGACGATCACCCTGGGCCAACTCGTCAGAAGCAACTACACATTTGTCGAGAGCTACGCGCTGTCGGTTCCGCACAGCGGGCTGTTGTTCTTCGACGATCTGAGCGACTTCGGCAGCCACGTATTCCTGGTCTACGGGCCCAACGGCGAGTACGAGGTGTACCCACAGGCGCCGATCGGCCTGGGCGATGCGCTGTGGCTGCCGGCGCTGTTGGCCACCCCCGGCGACTACCAGATCACGAGCTACCTCCTGGACGACAGAAACCCCCTCTGGAGTGTCATCAGTGCCGCTGACGCGCCGGCGCTGGCGCTCGGCATGTCCAAGCAACTGAGGCTCGGCGCCAGCCACAACATCGCACTCTATGGCCTAGACCTGCAGGCCGGTGACCTGCTGAACCTGGTCGCCGGCGCCGGCGCCGGCGCCGGCAATGCCTACGTGTTGGTCGACTCGGCCGGCGGCGTAGTGGGCGCGGGCGATCCTTCCAGCCCTGCCGGCGGCATCTCAGTGGGCGCGAGCGGCCACTACACCCTGATGCTCACCCGCCACCGGGACTTGGGCACCGAGCGCGGCGACGGCGTGTTCGACTTCACGCTGCAGCGTACGGCCGCCACGACGGCGCCTTCGCAGAACCTGGGCCTGGCCAGCTCTGGCGCCAGCGCCACGCTGGTGTTCAGCGCAGGCAGCTCGACCGGCTTGGTCGAGTTCGACATCGGCACGCCGTCGGCCTGGTCATTCTCGAGCCCGCAGGGCGATGCCTCGCTGCGGGTCGCGCTGTCCGGCCCCACCGGCCAGCTGTTCCACGCCGACTGGGCAGCACTGGCCGACAAGCCGGCATCAGCCTTCTTGCTGCCGGGCCACTACCGGTTGACGGTCGATTCGCCGCAGCGGCTGGCCACGCAGTTCACCCTGCGCCTGGATGCGCTGGCCGCTGCCACACCGGTGGCCGCCGGCCAGGCGATCGACCTGGCGGGCATGGCGGCGGGCGAGTCGCGCTGGGTCTGGCTGCCGGCCCACGCGGCCGACACGCTGCAGGCCGTGGTGGGCGGCAGCGCCGCCGCCGACTACCGCATCGAACTGCTCGACGGTTACGGCAATGTGCTGGTCGCGCCGCAGCCACTGTCCAAGCCCATGGCAGCGGTGGTCGAGCGCAACGCGACGCTGGTGCTGCGCATCACCCGTCAGGCCGCCAGCCTGGCCGGTAGGCCCACGCTCAGCCTTGCGCTGCAGGCCGGCGTGGCCACGCCGAGCAGCGCCACGCCCATCGTGTTGGACCAGCCTGTCGATTGGCAGGCCTCTTCGCTGGATTACAAATTCGACGTCGCCACCGACGGCTGGATCAGCCTGAACTGGCTGGCCGGCAACTGGAGCCAGTGGACGCTGACCGGCCCGCGCGGCACCGAAGCCCAGGGCAGTATTCGCGAGTACTTCGGGTGGTACGGCGACGGCACTGCGTCGAGCTACCAGAACCGCGAATGGGATGCGCCAGTGCGCTGGCTGGCGGCAGGACACTACACGCTGCACTTCTCGCAGGGATCGGGCCTGGCGCGCTTCAGGCTTTCCGACGCCGGCCATGCGCAGCCGCTGCCACTGAACACGCCGATCAGCCAGAACCTGAGCCCTGCCAACCCGTACGCGATGTACGACGTGCAGCTCGACCCGGCCTACGACAATTACATCCGTGGCCTGCCTGGCGCCGGCGCCAACGGCTTCTGGCGCCTCTACGACGCCCAGGGCCATCAGGTTGGCGGCGGCGATCCGCAGCGCGCGATCCTGCTGAACCCAGCCTACAAGGGCCACTACCTGCTGGCGCTGGCCAGCAACACCTACGGCGACGGCAGCGTCGCGATGCGCTTGGAGTTGGACGCGGTGCCGCGCAACGCGGCGCCGCTGGCCATCGGCGACAGCTTGAGCGGGCGCTTCCTCATCGCCTACCAGACGCTGTCCTACGCGTTCGACCTGGCCCTGCCTACGCAGCTGAGCGTCGACGAGAGCGGCAGCACCGGCTCCAGCAAGCGATACACGATCTACGACGCCAACGGCAACCTGGTCAGGCCACTCGCACGCTTCGGGCGGGTCGCCTTCGCGCTGGCCCCGGGCCACTACACGCTGCGCGTGCAGCGCAGAGACAACACCAACCCGCCGGGCAGCGACGACAGCTTCAGCGCCGCCCTGCATGCTGCCGGCGGCGTGGCGCGCGCGCTGGTCAGCGATGGCAGCGCTGACGTGACGTTCAGCAACGCCCTGGCCGACGGGCTGCTGAAGCTCGACCTCACCGCCGGCCAGAGCTACTGGTTCAGCAGCGCGGCCGCGCTGCCCTACTCGGGCACCGTGTTCTACAAGCTGTTCGACCCCCAGGGCCAGCTGGTGTTGGACAGCAGCATGGGCGGCGGCTGGTGGACCAGCAACAGCGGCAGCCAGATCACCGCCGACCAGACCGGCGCCTACACGGTGATGGTCGGCTCGACGGTCTACAGCGACGGCTTCACCGGCACGCGCAGCTTCACGCTGCGCCAGGCCCAGCGCTCACAACTGGCCTACACCCCGGGCACCGAGGTCAGCGGCGCGCTGCAGAACCCGCAGGACGAAGCGCACTACCGCTTCACGCTGACGCAGGACACCTCCACCTGGATCACGCTGGCCGGCGACGACTACCAGGCCACGCTGGTGTACCTGGACGGCGGCGCCACGCTGGTCAACAGCAGCCTCCTCTACGGCGACGTCCACCAAGTCAGCCGGCTGGCTGCCGGCACCTACGACCTGGTGCTGCGCGCGCTGAGCACCACGCCGGGCAACTACCGCTTCATGCTCCAGGACACGGCCACACTGGCCACGCTGGCGCTGGGCCAAGCCACCGACACCTCGGCGGCCGACAGCGCCTGGGGCCGCGCCTGGCAATTCGAGGCTACCGCCGGCCAGCACCTGATCATTGACCCGCGCGCCACCGACGGCAGCTATTCCTATTCCTGGTGGACCCTGGTGGGACCGGACGGCAGCACGGTCAGCAAGGGTTACGGCTACGGAAAGTATGACAACTCGCAGCGCGTCAGCCTGCCCTCCAGTGGCCGCTACGTGCTCTACACCTATGGCGACAGCAGCGCCAAGGGCAAGCGCAACACCGCGCTCACGGTCAGCGCCTACCACGAGCCGGTCACTGCCATCCAGGTCGGTGACCAGGTCAGCGGCAGCTTCGCCAACCCGGGCGACATCAACCACTACACCTTCACGCTGACCGAGGACACGACCGTCGTGCTCGACCCGCAGGGCGGGGCGGCCAACCTGGTGATCGCCGGGCCCAACGGCAGCGAGCTGAACCTGTCGCTGAACAGCGTCGAGCGCTACTACACGCGCCACCTGCTGGCCGGCGCCTACAGCATCGACGTCAGCGCGCAGGGCAACGCGGTGAGCACCGGCTTCGCCTTCAAGCTCGCACGCCTGCAGGACCTGGCCGTCGCCCACGGCAGCAGCAGCCCTATCCGCGGCGACCTGCCCGCCGGGCGCAGCCTGGTGGTGCATTCGTTCGAGGTTCAGGCCGGCCACAGCTACAGCCTGGACTTCACCATTCCAGTCGCCTACCCTGACCACTTCCCCTACTCGCTGCTGGACGCGCAGGGACGGGTGCTGGCGGACGGCAAATGGACCGACTACGCCCCGATCAGCTTCACCGCCGCCGACACCGGTTTGCTGTACCTGGTGGCCAAGCAGTACTACGCCAGCGCGCAGCCGGTGCATTTCGAGGCCACGCTGCTCGAGCCGCTGAGCAGCAGCGCCGCGCTGGTGTTCGATGCCACCCAGACTGCGACGCTGCGCACGCCCTACGACCTGGACGACTACGGCTTTGAGATGACGGCGCCGGGCTGGATCGAGCTGCGCGGCCTGAGCGTGGGCCATGGCAGCGCACTGGCACAGATCGTCGCGCCCGATGGCGCTTCGGCCTGGGGCGAACGGCTGGAATCGATCTTCATGCCGGTGACGCGCTCGGTCTTCCTGCAGGCCGGACGCTATGCGCTGCGCTTGTCCAATCACAGCGACGGCGCGGCCGACAGCCTGAACTTCAGCGCGCACCGGGTGCCGCTGGCGCAACAATTGGACGAGCAGGCTGGCCTGCCCCGCAGCCTCAGCCAGCCCTCGGGCAAGGAAACGCTCAACCTGTGGTCGCTGCAGGCCAAGCCCGGCGACGAGCTGCTGCTGTCGGCCAACACCTGGCAGGGCAGCGGCAGCGTGCAGGTGCTGGATGAAAACAGCAGCGTCGTCGCCAGCTGGAACCCGGCGGCCGGCCCGCAGCACCTGACACTGTCCATGGGCGGCACCTACTTGCTGCGTGTGCAGCGCGCCGACCTTGGCGAGGTGGCTTCCAACGCCTATTCGTTCAGCGCCACCTGGGGCGTGGCCGGCAGCTCTGAACCGGCGAGCAGCACCCTCTCGGCCGCCGGCACGCTGCCGGCCGGCACCACGCAGAGCTTCTCACTCGAGCTCACGCAGGCCGGGCTGTGGTACCTGGACCGCAACGCGATCTCCGACGCGCAGACCTACTACCAAGGCTACGTGCGGGTCACCGACGCGCGGGGTCGGGTCATGACCACACATTGGGACCAGCCGATCTGGCTGACCCCGGGTGTCTACACGCTCACGCTGAGAAACTACAACTCGAGCACCAGCTACGACTTCAGTTGGAAGCGGCTGGACGCCGGTGCCCCCACGCTGCTGGGCTACGGCCAGTCGGTGACCACGGCCTACGATTCGATCTACACGTCGAAGATCTACCGCATCGACGCCGGCGTCGGCGACGTGCTGAGCTTCAACGCCCTGGGCACCCGCGGCAGCGCGCGCAACGTGCGCTTCGTCAACGCCTACGGCCAGGCCTTGTCGAGCTGGCAAAGCGCCTCCAGCGACGGCCTGCCGGTCAAGCTCGGCAGCGACGGGCCGGTGTACCTGATCGTCGACAACCTCGACGGCTACGACTCGGCCTCCGGCAGCCTGTCGTTCCAGGTCGACAACGGCAACAACCCGCAGGTGCTGCCGCTGACGCTGGGGCAAACCGTCACTGGCACGCTGAACCCGCAGACGCAGACGCGCAGCTACAGCTTCACGCTGACCAGCGACACTGCGCTGCAGTTCGACCGCCTGAACAGCGGCACCAGCGGCAATGTCTATGACCTGAGCTGGGCGCTGCGCGGCCCCTATGGCCAGCCCGATGTCAGCTACACCCTGACGCCGGGCAACCAGTACCCGGAAATGCCGATGTTCCACCTCGGCGCCGGCACCTACACGCTGACGGTCAGCAACGCCAGCTTCAACAGCGACAGCTACGCATTCCGTCTGCTCGACCTGGCTGCGGCGCAGCCGCTGCAGAGCGCGCAGGTGGTGGACGGCAGCGTCGACGGCGGTGGCGCGATGCTGGCCTACAGCATCGATGCCGAGGCCGGCGACCACCTGTTCGTCGATTTCCGCGACCTCAGCAGGCCGGTCTACGCCTATGACGCACAGCGCGGCTACTACCGCAACAGCTACACCGGCAATGTGCGCCTGGTGGACCCGCTGGGGCGGGTGCTGTTGTCAACCGACCTGGGCGATCTGCAGGGCGTGGCGACGATAGCCGGCCGCTACACGGTGCTGATCGACGACGCCTACGCCTACGACACCGGGGCCAGCTTCCGCCTTGCGGTGTTCGTCAACAAGCCCAGCCAGCCACACCTGATCGACCTCAGCGCCACCGCAGCGGCGATGGACCTGGTGGTGCAGGGTGTTGGCGTCGCGCCGGCCAGGGCGGGCGCGTCCGTCCAATCGGGCACGCTGCTGAACATCTCCTGGACCACGCTCAACCAGGGTGTGGCGCCGACCCAGGGCGATTTCAGCGACCGCGTGATCCTGCGCCGTGCCGGCACCGGCGAGGTGGTGGCCCAGGTGCTGCTGCCCTACGTCGAAGCGGCGCAGGGCAACGGCGCGCTGCTGACCGGGCAGTCGGTGCAGCGCAGCGTGCAGCTGCGCCTGCCCGACGGCCCGCTGGGGGCAGGCGACCTGGTGCTGACGGTGGAAACCGACACCGACAACACCCAACCAGAGCGCAGCACCGCAGAAGAGAACAACCGCGCCTTCGCCAGCTTCAGCAGCACCCTGGCGGCCTACGCCAACCTGCAGGTGGACGGCTTAGGGCTCAGTCCGTCCGCCAACTGGCAGTCGGGCGATCCCGTCACCTTTTCCTGGACCACGCGCAATACCGGCTCTGCGGCCGCCAACGGGGCCTGGACCGAACGCGTCGAGCTGCTCAACCAGACCACCGGCGTGGTGCTGGCCAGCATCGACCTGCCGCTCGCCGACCAGGCACTGGCCGCCGGCGGCTCGGCCTTGCGCCAGGCGCAGTTCAACTGGCCATCCGGCCTGAACGCGATCGGCCGGTTCCGCCTGCGCGTCAGCCTGGACGTGCTGGCCCAGGTGCCCGAGTACAACGCCGCTGGCGCGCTGGAGTCCGACAACAGCGCTGACATGGCGCTGCTGGTGGGCCCTGACCTGATCGCCCGCAACCTGGGGCTGCTGCAGACGGGCCTGAAGTCTGGCGACAGCGTCACGCTGCTGTGGGATGACGTCAACCAGGGCAGCGTGGCCACGCCGGCCGCCTACCAGGACCGCGTGCTGATCCGCCAGCGCAATGCCGACGGCTCACCTGGCGCGGTGATCCTCAACACCACCGTGGCCTTCAGCGGCGACGCCGCGCGGCCGCTGGCCGCTGGCGAGTCGCGTCAGCGCCAGCTCATTTTCGCGCTGCCCGACGGCGCGCTCGGCGCCGGCACCTTCGACGTGCTGGTCAGCGCCGACAGCAGCGCGGTCGGCAGCGGCATCCTGTTCGAGACCAATCTGGCCGGCAACGCCGAAGCCAACAATGACGCCGCCGGCAGCTTCGTGTCGACCATCCGCGAGTACGCCGACCTGTCGGTGAGCAGCCTGGCGGTACCAGCCAGCATCGCGTCGGGTGCCCAGGCCAGCGTCAGCTGGACGGTGGTGAACAACGGCTCGGTCGCCGCCGCAGGTGCTGCGGGTGACAGTGGCTCGTGGGTGGATCGCATCGTGCTCAGCCAGGACGGCGTGATCGGCAATGCTTACGACCTGGTGTTGGCCAGCGTCACCCACCGGGGCGCGCTCGATGTGGGCGCGAGCTACAGCGTTAGCGCCACGGTCAAGATTCCGACCCGCCTGCAGGGCAGCTACCGCATCGCGGTGATCAGCGACGTCAACGCGGCGGTGCGCGAGCCCGATACCCGGGCTGACAACCTGCGCGTCTCGGGCCCGGTCAGCATCAAGCAGACCTATGCCGACCTGGCGCCGGCGCTGACCTCGCTGCCCAGCGCGTTGTTTGCCAACCGCGACGCACACATCGAGTGGCGCGTCACCAACATCGGCACGGTGGCCACCGACGTCAACCGCTGGACCGACCAGGTCTACCTGTCCACCACGCCGTCGCTCAGCGGCGCCACCCTGCTGGGCTCTGTGACCCACGTCGGCACACTCGACATCGCCGCCGGCTACGACGCCGCGCTCGACCTGCGCCTGCCCGCGAACCTGAGCGGACCGGTCTACCTGCTGGTCAAGAGCGACGCCTACGCCGAGGTCTACGAACCCGGCCAGACATCGAACAATCTGGTCGCGACGGCATCGTCGATCAGCGTCCAGCCCGAGCCACGTGCCAACCTGGTGGTGCAGGACATCACCGCGCCCGCCACCTGGCGGGTGGGCGACAGCGTCAGCCTCAGCTGGACCGTGGCCAACACCGGCAACGACACCGCCGACACCTACCTGGTCGAGCGCCTGCGCCTGGTCGACGCGCTTGACCCTGCCAACACTGTCGAGCTGCCATCGGCTTATGGCGCACAGCGCGTGGCGCCAGGCCAGAGCTACACCCGCAGCGCCAGCTTCACGGTGCCCTCGCTGGCCGCGGGCGGCTGGCGGCTGGAGATCAGCGCCGACGCCAACGGCTACGTGGCCGAGTCGAACGAAGCCGACAACAGCGCCAGCGTGGCGGTGCAGGTGCAGTTCCCCGACCTGGTGGCCGGCAAGCTGCTGACCACCGGCACGCTGCGCGGCGGCGAGGCCATCCACCTGAGCTGGACCACCACCAACCAGGGCACGGCCGACGCCGTAGCCGTGCGCGACAGCGTCTACCTCTGGCGCGACGGCGGCCTGCGCACCCAGCTTGGCGAGGTGCTGCTCGGTACGCTGGCAGCCGGCAGCCAGCAAGACGGCGCACTGGACTTCACGCTGCCCATCGATGCCTCGGGCGGCTGGCGCATCGTCATCGTGACCGACAGCGCCAACGCCAACAACGAAGGCGGCGTCGGCGAGGCCAACAACACGCTGGCGCAGGCCATCACGATCCAGCCCGACACCTATGCCGACCTGGTCGTCACCCAGGTCAGCGCGCCGCCGCTGACCATTGCCGACCCGGCAACGATCAGCGTCGGCTGGACCGTGAAGAACCAGGGCAACGGCGCCGGCCGCACCACCACCTGGACCGACCGCGTCGTCTATTCCAGCAACGACGTGTTCGGCGACGGCGACGACATCGTGCTCGGCACTGTCACCCACGACGGCGCGCTGCAGGTGGGCCAGAGCTACGACGCCAGCCTGACGGTGCAGCTTGCGCCCGGCCTGACGCGGCGCGGCAAGATCCTGGTGCGCACCGACTTCGGCGCCAAGGTCTGGGAAGGCGACAACGAGCGCAACAACCAGGCCGGCAGCGGCCTGGTCGACGTGATGGCCATCCCCTACGCCGACCTGCGCGTCGAATCGGTCAGCGCGCCGGTGGGCGCGTTCAGCGGCATGTCGGTGAGCGTGGGCTGGACGGTGGCCAACCGCGGCATCGGCATCACCAACACCGACAACTGGTCCGACCAGGTCTGGTTGTCCAGCAACGCCGACGGCAGCGGCTCGCGCTGGAGCCTGGGCTCCTCCAGCATCCTAGGCGCCCTGGGCGCTGGGGCCAGCTACACCCGCACGCTGCAGTTCAACCTGCCTCAGGGCCTGTCGGGCACCTACTACCTGAACGTGGCCACCGGCGGCCCGTTCGAGTTTGTCTTCGGCGACAACAACACCGGCCATTCGGCCGGCGTCGCAATCCAGCTCTCGCCCTCGCCCGACCTGATCGTCGAGTCAATAGCCGTGCCGGACACCGCGCAGGAAGGCGCGCTGATCGACGTCAGCTGGACGGTGCTGAACCAGGGCCCTGCGGCCACCGGCGGCAACTGGGTCGACAGCGTCGAGTTGCTGCCCTTGGCCGGCGGCGACACCGTGACGCTGGGCTCGTTCTGCTACGACCGCGGGCTCGAGTCGGGCATCCGCTACACCCGCACCGAACAGTTGCGCCTGCCGTCAAAGATCCAGGGCGGCTACCGACTGCGAGTGACCACCAACGCCAGCAATGCGCTCTACGAATACGGCGACGCGGCGCGCAACAACACCACCGCGTCTTCCGAGGTGGTGCAGGTGGCGCTGCTCGACCGCCCCGACCTGCGCGTCACCAACGTCACGGTACCCGACCAGACCACCGCCGGCGGCAGCGCAGGTCTGAGCTTCACCGTGACCAACCTGGGGTCGGTGGCCACCTCGGGCCAGTGGACCGACCATGTCTACCTCTCGCTGGACGGCCAGGTCAGCGGCGACGACTGGCTGGTGGCCGCAGTCAGCAGCGGCGCCGCGCTGGCGCCGGGCGAGAGCTACACCACCACCGTGGCTATGGTGGACATCCCGATCCGGCTGCGCGGCAGCGCCTACTTCATCGTCGTGGCCGACGGCAGCAACCGCATCGACGAGTATCCCAACGAAGCCAACAACGTCGGCAGTGCGCGCTTCACGATCAACCCGTTGCCGTTTGCCGACCTCGTCACCTCCAAGGTGGTGGCGCCCGACCAGGCGGTACACGGCGGCAGCATCGACGTCAGCTACCTCGTCACCAACAAGGGCTCGGCCACCACCCGCGGCGACAGCGACAGCACCAGCAGCTGGACCGATTCGGTCTGGCTGACGCTGGACAAGACGCGGCCTTCGGTACCTAAGGGCGACATCAAGCTCGGCGATGTCGTACACAATGGCAAGCTCGAAGTCGGCCGGGACTACCTGGGCAACACCACGGTGCGCATCCCCGACGGCGTGCTCTCTGGCCAGTACTACGTGACGGTCTGGAGCGATGCCTACGACGTGATCCTTGAGGACACGATGTCGCAGAACATCAACCTCGACGACCCGAACCAGATCGACAACAACAACTACAAAGCGCGTCCGATCACGGTGCTGGGCCTGAGCCCGCCCGACCTGGCAGTGACCGAGGTGGCGGCGCCGCCCGCCGCGACTGCGGCATCGAGCTACAGCTTCAGCTACACGGTGCGCAACCTTGGCGATGCCTTCAGCGGCCCCTGGACCGACCGCTACTGGCTGGCTGACAACGCCGACCTCGGCAAGGCCAGCGTGAAATGGCTGCTCGGCAGCACCGACTACAACCGCGCACTGGGCCAGGGCGAGGCCTACACCAGCAGCCAGACCGTGGTGCTGAACCCGGCGGTGAGCGGGCTGAAGCTGGTGGTGGTGACCGATGCCCAGGGACAGGTGCATGAGCTTGACGAGGGCAACAACGCGCGCGCTGCGGCGTCCGCCGTGAGCAACGCGCCTGCCGACCTGCAGGTCACTGCGGTGCAGACGCCGGCGCGCAACGACTCCGGCGAGCTCACCGCGATCAGTTGGACCGTCACCAACTTCGGCGCTGCCGTCTGGGCCGGCACCAAGCGCTGGCTCGACCGCGTCTTCATCAGCACCGATCCAACGCTGATCCCCAGCCGCGCCACCTGGATCGGCGATGTGCTGCACACCAACCAAGACGGCCTGGCGGACGGCGCCAGCTACACCGCCACCGGCCAGTTCCGCCTGCCGCCGGGCACGAACGGGCCGTACCAGGTCTACGTGGTGACCGATTCCGATCCGGGCGCCTACGTCAACGGCCTGCCGCTGCCGCAGGCGCAGGGCGAGCTCATCTCTGGCGAGCAGCACAACGACAACGCGCTTGAGAAGTTCTACAACGCCACCGTCTTCGAGGCGCGCAACAACCAAAACAACGTCGGCCAGGCATCGCTGGCCATCACCTACCGCGAGCCCGACCTGCAGATCGGCGGCATCACCGTCAGCGACCCGAATCCGCAGTCGGGTCAGACCATCACCGTCACCTGGACCGTCACCAACCTCGGCACCCGGGCGACGCGCCAGAACAGCTGGTTCGACGGCATCTACCTGTCCAACGACGCCAGCCTGGACCCCAGCGACCTGCCACTGGTGGACAACGGCAGCCTGGCCGAGACCCTGCTGCGCGTGCGCCTCACGCAGATGGGCAGCAACCCCGACGGCACGCCCCGCTACTTGCAGCCGGGTGAATCCGTGACCAACAGCGCCAGCCTCACGCTGCCGTCGTCGGTCAGCGGCAACTACCGGCTGATCGTCAAGGCCGACACCGGCACCTTCAAGGATCCGTCCCGCAGCGTTGCCAGCAGCATCCGCGACGGGCTGGACGTGCTGCGGCAGGTCAGCGGCGCCGGCTCGGTGCCCGAGTTCCAGGACGAAGGCAACAACCTCGCGTGGGTCGCCCTGCCGATCGCCCTGGCGCTGCCGCCCGACCTGCAGGTGACCCAGCTCAGCACGCCCGACCACGTGATTGCCGGCCAGTCGTTCAGCGTCAACTACCGGGTCGACAACCTCGGCGGCGGCACCCCGGGCGACCAGGGTGGCTGGAACGACCTGATCTTCCTCTCGAAGGACCGATTCCTCGACACCAGCAAGGACCGCTACCTGGGCTACCTGGCCCACACCGGTGGCCTGGCCGGCGGCAGCGGCTACAGCGCCAGCCTGAGCTTCACCGCCCCGCGCGACCTCAACGGGCCGTACTACGTGTTCGTCGTCACCGACCCCGCCAACACCTGGGGCACGGGCGCGAATGGCCAGGTCTACGAGCTCGGCAAGGACAACAACAACGCCAGCGCGTCGGTGCAGCCGATCATCATCGACACCCCACCGCCGGCCGACCTGCAGGTGCAGAGCGTCACCGTGCCGCCCAGCGCCATGGTCGGCGACGAGCTGCAGATCAGCTACACGATCAGCAACGCCAGCATCAACCCGGCCTATGGCCGCTGGACCGACGCGCTCTACCTCTCGGCCGACAACGCCTGGGATCTTTCAGACATCCTGCTCGGCAAGGTGGTCCATGTGGGCGACCTGGGCGCCAACGCCAGCTATACCGCCACGCTGACCACCAAGCTGCCGGCGCTCAAGGATGGCAGCTGGCGCATCATCGTGCGCCCCGACCTCTACAACGAGGTCTACGAAGGGGCGATCAGCTACACCCCCGCCGGGCTGAACATCGCCCCCGGCGAGGCCAACAACCGCCTGGCCTCGGCCGCCAGCATCCATGTCACGCTGGCGGCGCTGACACTGGGCAGCCCGCAGGCCATCACCCTGAACAGCGGCGACCAGTGGGTCTACAAGCTCAGCGTGGCTGCCGGCCAGACGCTGGCCTTCACGCTCGACTCCAGCGCCAGCACGGGCGCCAACGAGGTCTACGTGCGCTATGGCGACCTGCCCAGCGGCAGCACCTACGACGCCGCCTACACCGACCCGGTGGCGCCCGACCAGCGCGTGCTGATCCCCAGCACCCAGGCCGGCGACTACTACGTGCTGGTGCGCTCGCGCCAGTCACCGGACAATATTGCGGCCACGCTGCGCGCCGACCTGCTGCCGCTGCAAATCACCAAGGTCACGCCCGACCAGGGCGGCAGCGGCGACGATGCGCACCGCTGGGTCAGCTTCGACATCTTCGGCGCCCGCTTCGCGGCCGGCGCGCTGGTCAAGCTGGCGCGCCCGGGGGTGGCCGAAATCGAGCCCGAACGCTGGCAGGTCATCACCGCCACCCACATCCGCGCGGTGTTTGACCTGCGCAACGCGCCGCATGGCCTGTACGACGTGGTGGTCACCAACCCCGACGGCCAGCAGGTGGTCGAGGCCGAGCGCTACCTGGTCGAGCGGGCGATTGCCGACGATGTCGGCATCGGCATCGGCGGCGCCGCCAACCTCGACCCCGGCCAGGGCAGCGTCTACAGCGTCACGCTGCAGAGCCTGACCAACGTCGACACGCCGTATGTGAAGTTCAGCGTCGGCGCCACCGAGATGGGCAACAGCGCCGATGTGCTGGGCGGTCTGAGCCTGCCCTATGTGGTGTACGGCTCCAACATCGGCGGCAGCCCGGTGGGGGCAGTGCCCGCTACGGCGCCGGCCAACACCCAAAGCTACGGCACCACCCCCACCAGTGCCCTGCCGCGCAGCGACGTGCCCTGGGCGGCGCTGGACGGCAGCAGCAACACCCAGGGCTTCAACCTGGCCCCGGGCTATGCCTTCGACCTCGGCGCCGGCGGCAGTGTGGCCTTGAGCTTCAGCCTGCAGACCTACCCCGGCCTGGCCGAGTGGCTGGCCTACGACTTCGAAGGCCTGCGCGCCAAGCTGTATGCGGTTCACCCCGACTGGAAGGCGCAAGGCCTGCTGGACAAGGGCGTGGCCGACCTCGACAAGATCAGCGTCGGGCTTGCCGCCAAGTTCCGCTCGCAAGACCCCGAGGAGCACATCACCAGGCTTGAGCTGCTGGCGATGCCGTTTCGCTTCGACACCCTCGGCGCCGCCACCGCGCTGACCCGAGACGAGTTCATCGCCGACCAGATCGCCTACGCGGTGCAACTGCGCACGGCGATCCTGGCCGACGCCACGGCACCGTCGGCGCTGGCTGCGCTGGCGGCTGAGCTGACGCAGTGGACGCAAGGCTGGCTGGGCGCGCTGGAGGCCGCAGGCATCCTGCGTCCAGCCGACCAGGCCGCGCCCATCGCCCGCAGCGCGCCGGTGCTGAGCCTGAATGCGACGCTGGCCACCGGCATCCTGATGCAAAAGGCCGGCGACAGCTACCGCACCCAGGCCGACCTGCTGGGCTTCTTTGCCCAGGTGCAGAAGTGGTATGGCGACAGCGCGCGCTACGCCGGCGACGCGCGGGCCTTGACCGCGCCCATCGAATACCTCGAGTTCCGCGCAGACGAGATTAGCAACTCCACCGAAGTGCCGGTGCCTTATTCGCCGCAGGCGGCCGACTACCAGCAGAACGCGGCGGCGAACACCCAGTTCATCAGCTTTCACACCTTCGTCGGCAGCCAGGCGCAACTGGAATACCTGCGCCACATCGGCCTGCTCGACCAGAACTTCAACCCGGTCGGCGCGCAGGCACTGAACCTCAGCCAGTACCTGCAGCAAGCCGCAGCCCAGGTCGGCGGCCAGGCCGTCAGCGTCAGCGGCCCGCAGCTGCTGCCCGGCGCCGACGGCAAGGCTTACCTGCCGGCCGACTATGCGCTGCCCTACACCATCCACCTGGCCAACCCCAGCAGCGGCCCGCTGGGCGAGCTGCGCCTGGTGACCCAGCTCGATGCCAACCTCGACCCCTACAGCCTGCGCCTGGGCGACCTGAAGATCGGCGACATCCACATCCACCTGCCGGCCGACCAGGCGGTGTTTCAGGGCGACTTCGACTTCAGCGGCAACAAGGGCTTCGTGCTGCGCGTCAGCGCCGGCATCGATGCCCAGACGGGTGTGGCCACCTGGCTGATCCAGGCCATCGATCCCGACACCGGCGAGGTGCTGCACGACGCGCTGCGCGGCCTGCTGGCGCCCGATGCCAGCGACCCGAATGCCGTCAAGGCGGCGCTGAGCTACACCGTGCGTGCCGCCGCCAGCGCCAGCACCGGCGCCGACATCACGGCCCAGGCGCGCGCCTTCTTCGACGCCCTGCCGCCGCAGGACAGCGCGGCGCAGACGCAGACGCTGGACGCCACCGCGCCGCTCACCACACTGATCGCGCAATCGGCCGGCAACGACGCTTCGGGCCGCCCCAGCTTCAACCTGCATTGGCAGGCCAGCGACGACGCCAGCGGCGTCAAGCATGTCACCGTCTACGTGGCCGAGAACGGCGGCGATTTCCGCATCTGGCAGCGCCAGTTGGCCGCTGCCGAGGGCTCGGCGCTGTTCACCGGCGAGGCTGGCAAGACCTATGAGTTCCTGGCGGTGGCCACCGACCGGGCCGGCAATCGCGAGGCCGCCAATGTCGGCAACGCGGTGCTGCCCGACGACGGCAGCCGCCAGGCCGCGCAGACGGCGCTCGGCCAGTTGGAGACGGCCAGCGGCAGCGCGCAGTTGCCGGCCGCCGCGCCGGGTCGAAGCTATGTGCGCAATCCGATCTTCCAGCAGGCCACACTGGCCTTGCCCGGTTTCGTCGCCACCGCCCAGCCGGCCGACTTGCAGAGTGTGCTGGCGCCACTGGCGCTGCGCGGCTTTGCCAGCGGCTTCAACAGCAGCCAGGCCGACATCGGCGTGCAGGCGATGGTCGAGCTGGGCGACGGCAGCGTGTTGGCCAGCGCCGGGCTGCTGCGCAACCAGGTGTTCCGCTTCGCCGCCAACGGCGGGCGCAGCACCACGCCGCTGTTCGAGCTCAACAGCCCGGTGCTTGACATGGCGCTGGACAGCCATGGCCAGTTGTGGGTGATGACCGGCGCCGAGCTGCTGCGGGTGGACGCCGACAGCGGCGCGGTGATCGAGCGCCATGCCAGCCGCAGCGGTGACCCGCTGACCCAGGCGATCGCCGTCGATCCGGCCAGCGGACTGCTCTATGTCTCGTCGGGCAAGGGCATTGAGACCTGCGACGCCGTCAGCGGCGCCTGGACGCATTTCTCCAACCAGCGTGTCGGCGACCTCGCCTTCGGCCCCGATGGCCGGCTGTGGGGCCTGCGCTGGACTGGCAGCGACATCAACACCGGCGCGGCGGGTGGCAGCACGGACATCATCAGTTTGGCCGTGAGCGGCAAGAGCAAGGGGCGCGCAGAGCTGGAGTACTCGATCGCCGGCGTAGCGCAGGGCATCGCGTTCGGGCAGGCTGGCACGGCGCTGGCCGGGCTGCTGCTGGTCAGCACCTCGGGGGCGCAGCGGCCGGTCGCCTCAGGCGGTTCAGGCGGCTCAGGCGGCTCAGGCGCACCTCACACCAGCAGCCTGTGGGCGATTGAACTGCAGAGCCACCGTCTGCTCAAGCTGGCCTCGGGCGGCACCCGCCAGCAGGCCCTGCTGGCCACCGCCGATGGCCGCGTGCTGGTCGGCCAGAGCAGCCACATCGACGAGATCGCGCCGCTACACGCGCCCACGGTACTGGCCACCAGCGTGCCCGACGGCAGCCTGCTGCCGCTGCCGCTGAACCAGATCTCGGTCGTCTTCGACCAGGCCATGTGGTTGGGCAATGCAGGCGACGGCTCCGAGCCGGGCGCGGTGCTCAACCCTGCCAACTACCTGCTCACCGCCACCGGCGCCCACGCCGGAGGGGCACTCAAGCCCAGCGCGGTGCGCTGGGACGCGGCCAAGCACGCCGCCGTCCTCAGCCTGCCCAGCCTGTCTGCCGGCGGCTGGGAACTCAGCGTGAGCAACCAACTGCTCAGCGCTGCCGGCGTTCCCCTGCCCGCGCCATACCTGTCCACCTTCACCGCCGTGGTCGACATGAGCAGCGCGCTGCGCATCGACTACAGCAACACCCGCGCCGACCGCTCCAGCGGCGAGATCAGCTACGACCTGAGCATCACCAACACCGGCGTCGATGACGTCCATGGCCCGCTGACGCTGCTGCTTGACCCCGGCCGCTTCTTCGGCGGCCAGATCGACGGCCAGAGCGGCGACCTGAGCGGCGCTGCCACAGCGCTCGCGGGCGAGCAGTCCGAGCTCTGGCTCATCGACCTCAGCGCCGGGCTTGCCAGCCTGGGCGGCAAGCTCGGTGTCGGCGCCACCCTGGCCAACCAGACCGTCAGCGTCAGGCCGGCCAGCTACTTCGGCAGCGGCGTCAGCGGCCTGGCCAAGTTCAACCTCGGCCATGGCGTGTATGCCGTGCCCTACCAGAACACCCCGCCCACCCTGGCCAACGCCGATCCGGCCGACGCCACCGGCGTGACGCTGGCGCCGGCCGCCGTCGGCCAGCCCTACACGGCCCGGCTCCTGGCCACCGACAGCGACGGCGCGCAGTTCTTCTGGCAGATCGTCCAGGGCCCGGCCGGCCTGAGGCTGACCCCGGGCGAGGTGGTGCAGGCCAGCGACGGCAGCTACACCCAGAGCGCCGAGCTCGCCTGGACGCCGCGCGCCACCGCCTTGGCCGACACCGCCGTGCTGGTGCGCCTGAGCGACAGCCGCGGCGGCAGCGACCTCAAGCGCTTCACCATCCGGGTGGCTGGCGGCAACGCCTTGCCCACCATCGACGCCATCGCCGACATCACCCTGAGCGAAGGCCAGAGCCTGAGCCTGCCGCTGACGGCCAGCGACGCCGACGGCGACCCGCTCAGCATCAGCCTGCGCAACCTGCCGCCGGGTGCGCGCTTTGACGCCGGCACCGGCGTGTTGAGCTGGACCCCTGGCTATGACCAGGCGGGCGACTACAACGAGGTCACCGTGCTGGTCAGCGACGGCAAGGCCGTGACCAGCCGACGATTCAACATCCAGGTGGCGCAGGGCTACCCGCAGCCGGTGCTGGCCGCCGTGCCGGCGCAGAACCTGCGCGAAGGCGACCGCTTCGGCCTGCAGCTCGTCGGCCAGGTTCCCGGCCAGGTTCCCGGAGACCAGCGCTTGGCCGCTGGCGGCAGCGTGAGCCTGCGCTACGACGCTCCTTGGCTGCCGGGCGGCGCCAGGCTGAACACCGAGACCGGCTGGCTCGAATGGACCCCGGGCTTTGCCCAGGCCGGCCATTTCGATGTGCAGTTCGTGCTCACGGCCACTTTCACACCGGACGACGGCTCGGCGCCGGTCCAGACCCGCGCGAGCGCGACCATCGCCCTGGACGTGGCCAACGCCAACGGCGCCCCCGTCTTCGACCCGGTCCAGACCTGGACGGTGCTCGAAGGCCAGCCGCTGAAGGTCAGCCTCTTCGCCTTCGACCCCGACAACCCGGGTTTCGCACCCAAGCTGCGTCTGGTGCCGAACGGCACGGCGCTGGACGACGGCGGCTCCCCGCCGGCCAGCGTGCACTACACGCTGGCCGGCCTGCCGCCGGGCGCCAGCTTCGACCCCGACACGCTGGAACTCATCTGGACACCCGGCTACAGCCAATCTGGCAGCTACGCCGTCAGCGTCACCGCCACCGATGACGGCAACGGCACCGGCGTGCCGCTGGCCAGCACGGTGACCCTGCCCATCACCGTCCTCAACGCCAACCAGGCCCCCCGCATCGGCGCCATCGCCAACGCCAGCCTTGACGCCGGCGGCACGCTGGACATCCCCGTCGCCGCCACCGACGCCGACGGCAACGCCATCACCCTGACGCTCAACGGACTGCCGTCCTTCGCCACCTTCACCCAGGGCGCCAACGGCCAGGGCAGCATCCACTTCGCGCCGCCTGTGGGTGTGCGGGGCGACTACACCGTCACCGTCATCGCCAACGACAACGGCGATGGCGACGTGAACCAGGTGCAGGCCCAGTCCGTCAGCTTCGTGCTGACCGTGCGCAGCCTGACCGTGCCGCCCAAGTTCAGCCTGCCCGCCAGCGTGGTGGCGGTCGCCGGCCAGGCGCTCAGCATCCCTATCCAGGTCTGGGATGGCGACCAGGACGCGCTCAGCATCGTCGCCAATGGCCTGCCGGCCGGTGCCGAGCTGGTGCGCAACCCGCAGTACGGCTCGGCCACCCTGGTCTGGACGCCCACGGCGGCGCAGCTCGGTGTGTACAACCTCAGCCTTGCGGTCAGCGACAGCGGTCTGCCGCCGGCCGACGCTGGCATCGTGCTGGACCCCGGCTTCGTGCCCGCGCCCAACACCGCCGCGCAGGACCTGCGCATCCTGGTGCGCGCCGCCAACGCCGCGCCTACCCTCATCGCCCTCAGCGGCAGCGGCCTGACGCTACCGGCCGACCCTCTAGGCGGCGAAATCACCCACGCCAGCGTCGACGAAGGCACGGCCATGACGCTGGACCTGGTGGCCCGCGACGCCGACCTGGACGGTTTGAACTGGACCGTCAGCGGCCTGCCCGCCGGCATGACGCTGACAGCCAGCTCGGGCAGTGACGGCCAGTCCCAGGCCCGGCTGCGCTGGACACCCGGCATCTTCGGCGCACAGACCGGCCCCGACGCCGCCAACCCCGGCGACTACACCCTGACCCTGACCGCCGACGATGGCAACGCCAGCGTCTCGCGCAAGGTCAAGCTGACGGTGCGCAACGTCAACCAGGCGCCGCTGGTGCTGCCTGTGCCGCTGCAACTGGTGCAGGAAGGCCAGACGCTGAGCTTCGCCGTCGCGGCCTACGACGCCGACGGCGACCCCGCCCGGCTAGCGCTGCTGCACGACGCCGACCTGCCCACTGGCGTGAGCTTCGACCCCGGCAGTGGCCAATTCGAGTGGACGCCCGACGCCAGCGTGGTCGACAACGCGCTGGGCGCGAGCCGGACCTTCAGCTTCAACTTCGCCGCCAGCGACGGCAGCGCCAGCAGCACCCGCGCGGTCCAGGTGCGCGTGCTGGACGTCAACCGCCCGCCGCAGATCACCGCCAGCAGCCACGCCATCAGCGTCGGCCAGAGTTTCGAGCTGCCGGTGCAACTGCTCAACCCCGGCCAGGCCGGCACCGCCGGCACCACCGGCACCACCGGCGCCACCGACACCGCCGGCGCCATCCAGGTCAGCGACCCTGACGGTGCGGCGCAGACCCAGGCGCTGCTGGTCTCGTTTGACCGCCTGCCCGAGGGCGCCAGCTACGACAGCGCCAGCCGCCGCCTGCGCTGGACCCCGGGCATCGGCCAGACCGGCGACTTCGTCGTCTACGCCCACGTCAGCGACGGCGTGAACAGCCGCAGCCACAGCTTTACCCTGCGCGTGGTGGCCGACAACGAGGCCAACGCGCCCAAGATCCTGGTCAATCTCACCCCCAGCACCCCGGCCCTGCCGGGCCAGACCGTGGTGGCCACGGTACGGGCGACCAGCTTCAGCGTGATCGCCGCCGTCGCCGTTCAAGTCCGCGGCTCGGCGCTGGGCGACAGCCAGAACTGGCAGGCCGCTGCGCTCGACAGCACCGGGCGCCTCAAGCTCAACCCGGCGCTGCCCGGCCTGATCGAGCTTCAAGTCACCGCCACCGACGCCGACGGCTTCAGCGCCACCCAGATCCAGACCGTTCGGGTTCGCGACCCGCAAGACACCCAGGCGCCCCAACTCGCCTGGGCCGGCGAACTGGCCGCCTCAAGCCTGGACAGCGCGCCGGCCACGCTGCACAACCCAACCACGCTGCAGGCCCAGATCGACGAAGCCCAGCTCATGGGCTGGCGCCTGGAGATCGCCCCCGCCTCTGGCACCAGCACCGACGCCAGCCGCTGGCAGATGCTTGCCCAGCAGGACGTGGCTGGGCTGGCCAGCCATGGCCTGGCCACGCTGGCCGACATAGCCCCCGCCCGGTTCGCCAATGGCCTGTACCTGCTGCGCCTGTCGGCCTGGGACCTGGCCGGTCGCAGCACCGAGCTGCAGGCGCGCGTGGTCATCGACAGCAGCGCCAAGCAGCTCACCCAGGCCACGGCCAGCGACGGCGCCTTCGCCCTCGGCGACCACAGCTTCGCGCTGACGCGCAGCCTGCCGGCCACGGCGCAGGCCGGCGAGCTGGGCAACTGGAGGCTGCCCGCGCTGGACCTGCAGCTCAGCCACGACCAGCCGCTGGTCACCGCGCTCGGCGGCACCGCAGCCTGGAGCCAGGGCGCCCGCGTCTGGCTGCAGATTCCCGGCGCCAGCGACCAGGCCCTGGCCTTCACGCTCGGGCTGCAGGCGCAGGCACTGGCACGGGGCAACGCGGCCGGCGGACCTTCTGCGCAATACCTCGTGCAACACCCGGTATTCAGCCCAGCGGCGGGCTCGCCGGCCGGCTGGAGCCTGCAGGCCTTCGCCGACAACACCGCCAGCGATGGCCTGCAGGCCTTGTCCGACGGCGCCGATGTGGGCGCCGATTCGGTGCAGGCCCAGGGCCAGCGCCTGTTCGACGCGATCACCGGCCTGCCCTGGGTGCCGCAGAGCTACTGGCTCACCGGCCCCGACGGCACGCGCTACAGCCTGGATGCGCAAGGCCGCGTCAGCGGCGTGCGCTTTACCGACGGCCAGGCCTGGCTGCTAAGCGACGCCGGCATCACGCTGGCCGGCGCCAACTTGTCCAACGGGGCCAGCCAGCGCCTGGACTTTGTGCGCGACAGCAGCGGCCGCATCGAGCAAGTCAGCGGCCAGGACGCCCAAGGCCAGACCCGCAGCGTCGTCTACCGCTACGACGACCAGGGCCGTTTGGTGCTGGTGCGCGAGCTGTTCTCCACCACCCCCGGCACGCTCATCGGCTATCACGATGGCCCATCCGGCGACGGCTCGCCGATCACCGACAGCATCACCGCCAGCCTCGGCGGCGCGGCGAACTGGCAGGGCGCCACAGCCACCAACGCATGGACTGGCGCGCTCAGTGCCACGCCGGTCAACCTGGCGTATATCGTCCGCGACAGCGAGCTGGCCAGCAGCGTCAAGACCCCCGGGGCGCAGGGCGCCATCGTGTTCGCGCTCAGCGTACAGGGCGGTGGGGCCGACCTGCAACTGCTGCAAAACACCGGAGCGACGCTGCTGGGAACGCACACCAGCGGCATCGGCACGGCCAGCCGCACGGTCTTTTTGCTGCGCAGCACCCAGGCCGGCCTGCATCTGCTCAGCCTGAGCGGCAGCAGCGCCGCCAAGGTCAGCCTGAGCGTGGCGGGCGACCTCAACCACGACGGCCGGGTGGACGGCTTGGACAGCGCGGCTTTCGAGCAGGCAGTGCAGGCCGGCGACCTGCCCTTGGCCGACCTCGACGGCGACGGCACGATCACGGCCACCGACCGTCAAGTGCTCTACGCCAACTACGGCTGGCGCGCCAACCAGGCGCCGCTGGCCAGTGCCCAGCCGACTACGCTCAAGACCCACACCGACCTGGCCAGCGTCGCCCACCTGGGCGCTGCCGCGCAGGACATCGAAGGCGACCGGGTGTTTTGGCAGGTGCTGGGCGCCAGCCATGGCGCAGCCACGCTGGGATCCGACGGCAAGACCATCGTCTTCGTGCCGGAGGCGGGCTACGCGGGCGAGGCCAGCGTGATGCTACAGGCCGACGACGGCTACAGCGTCAGCCGCCCCATCACCCTCAAGGTGGATGTGAGCGCGGCGCGGCTGCTGGCGATCCACATCGATAACCTGGCCCAGTTGCGCCAGATGCAGCCTGGCCAGAGCGTCAAGCTGCAAGCCAGCGGGGATTTTGAGGACGCCAGCGGGGTGGACCTCAGCACCAGCGGCAGTTACTTAAGCCTGAGCGCCCAAGACCTCACAGCCATGGGCTACGTCGGCCTGGCCGCGCTCGCGCTGGACGACGCGCATGACCTGGTGCGCGCCAGCGCCATGGGCTCGGCCGCGATCACGGCCAGCCGCACCGATACCGGCGGCCATACGCTGCGCGCGGTGGCGGCGATCAATGTGGCTGCGGCGTCTACCGCCCCTGCGCCGGCAGGGGTCGATCCCAGTGGGGATGCGCAAGGGCTCGACGCCCAAACCCAGGACGCTCAAACCCCTGAGCCCTTCATCGTGCAACCCGATGTCTACCCCGGCACGCTCACACTGCTGCCGGGCGGCACGCGGCAGCTCAAGGTGCGGCTCATCGACAGCCAAACAGGCGAGCAGACCGACATCCATACCGCCAGCCCGAGCCAGGCCAGCGGCACCCGCTATGCCAGCAGCGACGACAGCGTCGCCAGCGTCAGCGCTGACGGCATGATCACAGCGCTTGGCCAGGGGCGAGTCACCATCAGCGTGATCCACCTCGGCGCGCAGATGCAAGGCGTCTACGACGACACAGGCAGGCTTGTAGCCAGCGAACTCGTCAGCCAGGCGATCGGCCAAAGCGACATCCTGCTCAACGTCCAGGCCGCTCAAAGCACCGACACCGACGACGCCACCCCCGCCCCGCGCAGCGTGGTGGTCGACGCCGCCTTGGGCGCGGCGGTGAGCAGCGCCACCGGCGAGACGGTGCTCATCGGCCCGGGCGC
>JANXYH010000192.1 GCA_025350145.1 Burkholderiales bacterium
AAATCTGCCGCCTGAGCGCGGCCGCGCCGATGCGTGAGCGGTGCAGCGCGATCACCTCGACCCCAGGGTCGACGATGCGGTCGCGAAAGTCGGAGTAGTCCTCGATGCACAGCACCGCATGGCGGAACTGCGCGGCCGGCAGGTGGTTGATCAGGTTGACCAGGCCGTTCTCCATGCCACCGATCAGCAGGTGGTGGAGAACGTGCACGATCAAGGGGCGCGGGTCGGCGCTCACGGCGACGAGGCCCATTCACGATCACGATCACGATCACGATCACAACCGCGCTGGCGCCCCTTCCCCTGCCGGCGGGTCGAGGCCGGCGCCATCACCGCCCGCCGCGGCTGCGCGAGCGGCAGGCCAGGGCCTGCCGAGCCGGACGGCTCACAGCCGCCAAAGCCGGTAGCCCGCTGCGACGATGCTGTCGGCCGGGAATGCCGCCTTGACATCGATGAACGCGCCACCATCGACCAGGATCGCCGCGATCTGCGCCGCTGCCAAACCGGCATATTCGCGGTGCGAGACCGCCGCCACCACGGCATCGGCGCGGGGCAGTTGGGCAAACGGCAGCAGGCGCACGCCGTACTCGTGCATGGCCTCGTCAGGGGCGGCCTGCGGGTCGGTGACGCAGACCTCGACGCCATAGGTTTGCAACTCGCGGATGATGTCGATGACCTTGCTGTTGCGCAGGTCGCCGCAGTTCTCCTTGAAGGTCAGGCCCAGCACATTGACCGTGGCGCCCTTGACCGACGAGCCCGAGGCAATCATCTGTTTGATCGTCTGCTCGGCGATGAACTTGCCCATCGAGTCGTTGATGCGCCGTCCGGCCAGGATCACCTGCGGGTGGTAGCCCAGCATGTCGGCCTTGTGGGTCAGGTAGTAGGGGTCGACGCCGATGCAGTGGCCGCCGACCAGGCCGGGCTTGAACTTCAGGAAGTTCCATTTGGTGCCGGCGGCTTCGAGCACCTCGGAGGTATCGATCCCCATCTTGTCGAAGATGATGGCCAGCTCGTTCATCAGCGCGATGTTCAAGTCGCGCTGGGTGTTCTCGATCACTTTGGCTGCCTCGGCGGCCTTGATCGACGAGGCCCGGTGCACGCCGGGGATGACGATGGTCTCGTACAGCGCGGCGACCCGGTCCAGCGTCTGGGGCGTGTCGCCCGAGACGATCTTGAGGATCTTGGTCAGGGTGTGTTCTTTGTCGCCGGGGTTGATGCGCTCCGGGCTGTAGCCGACGAAGAAGTCCTGCTTCCACTTCAGGCCGGACTCGCGCTCCAGCACCGGGATGCAGACCTCTTCGGTCGCGCCAGGGTAGACGGTCGATTCATAGACCACGATCGCGCCCTTCTTCATGTGCCGGCCGACGCTGTTCGAGGCACCGATCAGGGGCTTGAAGTCGGGGATATGGGCCTCGTCGACGGGTGTGGGCACGGCCACGATGATGATGTCGGCCTCGCCCAGCATGGCACCGTCGGCGGTGTAGACGGCGTGGCTGGCGGCCTGCAATTCAGCGTCGGGCAACTCGCGCGAAGGGTCCACACCGCGCTGGCAGCTCTGCACCTTGGACAGCGAAATGTCGAAGCCGATGGTGCGCATGCGCTTGCCGAATTCGACCACCAGGGGCAAGCCGACATATCCCAAGCCAATCACGGCCACTGTTGTCATTTCTTCTCCAGAACTTCATTGATTCGGGCTACACCGCCGATGGCCCGAGCCTGGCCACGCTTGAGCGGCCGGACTCGGCCTTCATCTCAGTGCGCAGCAGGCGAGGCCTGCATCCCGGCGGTGGCGCGCAAGCGGGCGTCGATGCCGGCCCAGTTGTCGCGCATGAATGCCTCCATGGCGCGCAGGCGGGCCTGGTCACTGCTGCCCGCCGCAGAAGCGCCAGCCTGGTCAGCCCGGACATACAGGATGACCGAGGCCGACTCATCGGCCTGGCCGGCCAACCATTGCCAGACACTGTTGAGCTTGGCCGTGACATCGCCCTGGGCCAGCCGACCACCTACCCAGTACCACTGCCAGACCAGCAGCCGCGTGCGCGGGCCGCCGTCGGTAGGGACGCGGCCGAGAATCTCGGCGCTGTTGACGGTCAATGCCTGGTCGCCCAGCGCCAGGCTGTGGCTGCCGCCCCGCACCCGGTTCCAGTCTTGGTCCTCGGCGTGGGTCAGGGTGTTGCCCGAGCTGACCAGCTTGCGCTGGGCATTTTGTTGCCGGTAGTAGGCAATGTGCAGGCCGACCTGGGAGCCGCCCTGGGCGTCGGCGCTGTACAGCCGCTGCACCACGGCCGAGGGCTCGACGTAGATCGGCTGCCAGGCGGCTGTGTCGGTCTGTGCCTGCGCCTGCCATCCGCCGGCCAGGGCGTCGGGCAACTGCAGGGTTGGCGCGACATAGGCGATGTCGGCGCGACGTGCCAGCCAGGTCGGGGTGAGGCTGAGCAACGCCGCCAACACCAGCGCCAGCGCCCAGGCCGGTGTCGCCAATCCGCGCGCTGGCGGCGCTTGCGCGGCGGCGTTGCTGTCGAGGGGCAGTGGCTCAGGGTCGGCCCAGCGCGCCCCGACCCAGAACAGCAGCATGATGACCATGCCAAAGAACACCCAGCCGTAGATCAGGTGGTCCACGCCGGTGGCCAGGCGGTTGCTCGACAGGTGGCCCAGCATCACGATGATGTAGGCCCGCACCCAGTTGGCCGCGATCGGCAGCAGCAGCGACACGGCGATGAAGATCAGCCGCTTGGCCAGGCCGGTGTAGGTGATGTAGGCATAGAGCGAGCCGACCATGAACGACGCCATCAGGTAGCGCAGGCCGCTGCAGGCCTCGACCACCGACCAACTGCCCGAGGGGATGACGAACTGCTGCCCTTCACGGTAGACGGGGATGCCGCTCAGGCGCAGTGCGCCGACGGTGAAGTCCGCCGTCCAGAGCATCAAGATCGGCGTCAGTGATTCGCCCACCGGCACGGCAAAGAACAGGAATGCCAGCGCGAAGCCGATCGAGTACGTGACCGCCCAGCCAAACAGCGCCGGCACCAAGGCCACCAGCAGCGCGGTGAAGGCAAGCTGGGCCACGGCGTTGGCGACCACCACCTGGCCTATCGCCCAGAACAGGGACAGCGCCGCGATCGGCAGCAGCATCCACCATTGCGGGCGCGGCCTCAGCAGGGCCAGCTCCTGGCGTTTGCGCCAGATCAGCCAGAGCGAGATCAGCGGCACCACGAAGGCATGGGCAAAGGTCTCGGAGCGGGACCAGATCGCCACCATCGCCAGGCCGGTCTCGCGGTAGGCCAGCAGCAGCGCCAGCATTGCCAGGATCCAGGGCCCGGCGAAGGCGCGCCAATGCGCCGGCATCCTGGTCAGCGCGTGCCAGGGCTCCAGCGCCAGCGCCAGCCACTGGGCCAAAAGCGGTTGGCGGGCTGCGCTGGGCGTCGCAGGGCTGGGCGGGGTCGGCGCGGTCATTATCCGAGGCTGCGCACGATGAAGGGGCCGAGCCAGTTGGCCACGCCGATCGGCAGGCGGCGCCAGGTCTTGATCATCATCTGGTACTTGGCGTTGGCGGGATTGTTCTGGGGCACGGCATCGCGTTTGTAGAGCTGGTATTCATAGTGCAGCGGGGTGGGTTCGAAGCCCCAGTTCTTCTTGAAGGCGTACGAACCGGTGCCGGCCTTGCTGCGGCCGTAGTCAAACACCTTCAGGCCGCGGGCGCAGGCGCGGCGCATCAGCTCCCAGTATTTGAAATCGTTCCCGGCCAGGTCGCGCGCCGACTCGTCGTCGCCGGCGTAGTAGGGCAGCACTTCGTCACGGAAGTAAAAGCTGAGCACGCTGCTGACCGGTTTGCCACCGGGCTCGACCACCGTCAGTACCTCGCAGTCGGCGCCGAATTCGTCGCGCAGCGCCTGAAACCAGCGTTTGGGCATGGCCGGTGTGCCGTGGCGGTGGACGTTGTCGGCGTAGAGCGCAAAGAAGCGCTCGACCCCGGCATCGAGCTCGCTGCGCAAACCGTGCTTGATGCCCTTGCGCACCATCGCCCGCTGCTTGCGCGGAATCGCCAACAGGTTGGCCTCTTCCTCGGCCAGGATAGTCTTGCGGTAAGTCACGTACAGGTCTTGCAGTGGCCAATCTTGGTGGCGCCGGGTGACATTGCGCATCTCCAGGTGCGCGACGCCGAGCGTGCGGGCAAGCTGCTGGGCGTGTTCTTCCAAGGCCTGGGCGGCGGCATCGCTGGCGGTGGCCACGCCGCCATAGACCGCGAACGGCAGGCTGACCAGGGCATCGCCGAACAACAGGCTCTTGACCCGGGCCAGCGGCAGTACGCCGTCGATCTGGCCATCGCGCTCGGTGTAGAGGAACCAGCAGGGGTGGCCGAAGACCGCGGCGATCACCCGCTGCCAGCCGGCGCGGTGAAAGAACGTGGCGCTGGCGCAGCCGCTGACGAACTCGTCCCAGCGCCGGCCGGTGGCGGCGTCGCCGGCCGCCAGGCGCTGGACGCCCGGCGTGCCCATCTGCGGTGGCGTCATCGCTGGCCGGCCCTTGCCAGGGCGCCGCCCTGGCCGGGCGGCGGGGCGAGAAAGATCTCGTCCATGCGGCCCCAACTGAAATCGTCCAGCAGCGCCTCCAGCCGCCCGGCCATGCGCGGGATGTTGACGTAATGGCGAAAGCGCGTCTTCAGGTTGATGCCCGCCACGCGCGGCTGCCCGGTGTCGATCTCCCAGGGGTGAAAGTAGAAGATCGCCGACTCGCGGTCGTCGGCATTGACCTTGCCGATCATCCAGCGCGACAGGCTGTAGGGCAGCAAACGGAAGTAGCCGCCACCGCTGGAGGGCAGGTTGCGCTGCCCAAGCCGCAGGGTGGTGATCGGGATCTCGATCAGGCCGTTGCTCAGGCGGTGCATGAATCGCGGCGCATCGGGCATACCGTAGTGGTCATGGCGGATCGGGTAGATGCTGGAGCTGTAGCGGTGGCCGGTCTCGGCCAGGCAGTCGAAGGCCCAGAAGTTGTCGGCGTTGATCGAAAAACTCGGCGCACGGTAGCCCAGCACCGGCGCGCCGGCGATGTCTTCCAGGGTCTTTTTCGCCCGCACGATGTCGGCCATGAAGGCCTGGCGCGAAAGATCGCTGGCACGCTCATGGCCGTGGCCGTGGCTGGCCAACTCATGGCCGCCGGCGACTATTCGCCGCACCAGGCTGGGATAGCGTTCGGCCACCCAGCCCAGGGTGAAGAAGGTGGCATGGGTCTGGTGCCTGGCCAGCATGTCGAGGATGCGGTCGACATTGCGCTCGACCCGGCATTCGCGGCTGTCCCACTCGCTGCGGGCGATGTAGGGGGCCATCGCCGAGACCTGGAAATAGTCCTCGACATCGATGGTCAGGGCATTGGTGATGGTCTGGTCGTGGCTGCGGCTCGCAACGGCATCGGTATCGGTATCGGCATTGGTATCGGCATTTGCCCGTGCTGTCATGTCGACTTTTCCCCGGCCATCCCGGCCTCGTTGCTGGCCTGGCCGCCCTGGGCCACGGGCGCTTGCGCGCCTTCGTCGGCCTGCGGCCGTTCCCGCACCGGCTTCTTGACCGCGCCCACCAGTTGTTGCATGAGTGTCAGCAACTGCAGATTGGTGCGCTCTAGGCGCAGCATGCCGCGCTCCAGGCGCTGGAGTTGGTCGCCGCGGTGTTCGCCGGCCAGTTTGCTGAGTTGGCGCGACATCGACGTCGCGCTGCCGCTGTCGAGCTGCACCTGGGTCAGATCCACATCCAGGTTCCCGCTGACCGAGGCTGGCCCGCCGGCATTGGCCGGACCGCGCCTGGACGGCTCGTCTTCGCCGGGCACGACAGCGCGCAACGGCACCTCGGCCTCTTGCGCGAATTCGCGCACCACCTCGTCGACCTCTGCCTGGCCCAGCCTGGTTTTGCCGGCAAGAAAGCCGGCCAGCAAGAGCCGGTCGCAGACCGAATTGATGCGCCGCGGAATGCCGCCGCTGGCCTTGAAGATGGCGGCGAAGGCCTCGGCTTCGAAGCTGGGCTTGCCGGTCGAGCCGGCGCATTTCAGGCGGTGTTCGATGTAGTGCTGGGTTTCGTCGAGGTCGAGCGGGCCGATGTGGCAGGTCGCCGCCACGCGCTGGCGGAACTGCTCCATCTCTGGGCGCTGCAGGATCTCGCGGAACTCGGGTTGCCCGACCAGAAAGCTCTGCATCAGCGCCTGGTTGCCGAATTGGAAGTTCGACAGCATGCGCAGCTCCTCGACCGCCCGCGGGGTCAGGTTTTGCGCCTCGTCGACGATCAGCAGGCAGCGCTTGCCCTTGCTCGTCTGGCTGATCAGGAACGCCTCCAGCGTGATCAGCAGTTCGGACTTGGGCACATCCTTGACTTTGAAGCCAAACGATGCCCCGACCATGCGCAGCGTGTCCTCGGCGCCCAACTGGGTCGTGACCAGGTTGCCGACCACGACATTGCTGCCGTGCAGGCTCTCGATCAGGGTGCGCAGGATGGTGGTCTTGCCGGCGCCGATCTCGCCGGTGATGACGATGAAGCCCTCGTTGCGCGAGACGCCATAGTCGAGGTAGGCCTTGGCGCGGCGGTGCTGCTTGCTGCCGAAGAAGAAGCTCGGATCGGGGTTGAGCTGGAACGGCTTGCTGGAGAGCCCGTAGAACGCTTCGTACATGGTTCAGAAGACGAGGTTCAGCGACGCGGTCGCGGCGTTTTCGGTGCTGCGCAAGGTGACTGTCTGGGTCGCGCTGTGGCGCAGCGTCGCCGACACCGTGCCGTTGCGGCTGGTGCGCTGAGTCCATTGCAGGCTGAGTTGGCCGTAGCGGCTGGACTGCCCGATCAGCGTGCCCTTGGAGCTCGACAGCGAGGCGATCAAGTTGATACCGGCCTCAGGCGTCAGGCGGTGCCCCAGGTTCAGGCTGTAGCCGGTCTGCTTGACATGCTGACCACCCGACAGGTCGTCACTGACCAGCGCCAAGGGGTCGACCCGGGAGCTGTCCGAGGCGAACAGGCTCGTGATCAGGGTGTCGCGCTGGCCTTCGTAGGCCAAAGAGACCTCGTTGCGATTGATCAGCGCCGCGGCGGCGGTCTGGAAGCTGCTGGGCAGGGCGCCAGTCGGGCTGATGCCGTTCTGGGTCAGAAAGGTGTTGACCAGCAAGGTGCGCTTGGCCGGGTCGGGCTCTTGGCTGGCAAACTGGGCAAACAGCAGGTCGAAGGCGGAGCCGTTGCGGCTGACGTTGGACTGCACGCCGTTGGACAACTGGCGGCTGCTGTTGAAGCGCAGGATCGATCTGGCCAGGCGGTGTTCGAAGCTCAGTTGGTGGGTGCGGCCAAAGCCCTGGTCGTCCAGGCTGAGGCTGAGTTTGGTGCGCGGGGTCGGGGTCCAGTCCAGCCCAACACCCCAGACCGCGCTGGCGCTGGCCTGAAGCGTGCTCAGGTTGGACTGCTCGTGCCCGCCACGCAGGGTGAGTTTGAGGTCGGCTTCGGGCAGGCCGGCGTCGCCACTGAGCACCAACCGGTCGGTGTGGGTGGGGCGCGAGCTGGAATAGTTCAGCGCGCTGTGGTCCAGCAGGATCGAGCCGCCCAGACGCCCATTGCCCTGGTAGCTGGCCTGCGCCGAGGCGCCGGAGTTCGACGAGCTCGAAGCCCCGGTCTGCGACGAACCGCTGGCGCCCTGGCTGAGCTTGAACTCGTAGCGCCACTGGCTGGGCAGACGGCCGCGCCAGCTCGGCGCGACGTGGTAGCTGCGCACCTCGGTGGTGTTGGCGTTGACCTGGCCGGCCTCACCGGTCAAGGTGCCAAAGGCGGAGATGTTTTGGCGCGAGATCGTGGCGCTGACATCCAGGAACCCATGGTCGTCGAACCACTCGGAATTGCCATGGGCGTTGAGCGCCTTCTGGTGGTTGTTGCTGCTGCCGTGGCGGGCGTAGATCAATTCAGAAATGGACGCATCCAGGCTGCCGGTGAGCCGGCGCGAGCGGCTGAGCATGCGGATGGCGCCATTGATCTGCGTGACCGCATCGGCCTCGCGGCTGGGCGACCCCGGGCGGTAGTTGTCGGTCATGGTCTCGGAGACCGACAGGCTGGGCACAAACGACAGCGCCCCGGGGTTCTGCGCCTGGGCTGCGGCATGGCCTGCGGCACCCAGCCAGAGACAGCCTGGCAGCGCCAGCGACCGCCAAGCCGGCCAGGGCCGACGGCCGGCGCGCAGCGCAAACTCAGCGCGCTGGCGCGGCATTGACCTGGCCATGCGTCGTGCCGGCGGGCGCATGGCCATCACTGTCGCCGGCCACGCCTGCAGCAGCCTGCTCTGCAACTTCGCCGGCGGCAGCGCCGTAACCATAGCCGTAGCCATAACCGTAGCCATAGCCGTAGCCGTAGGCGCCGATGCGGTCCGAGCGCGACTTGTTCAGCAACATCATCCGCACCGGACACGACTCGATCGTCGACAGCGCGTGCTGGACATCGGCCTGCAAGGTTTTGCCGGCGTGCACCACCACCACGATCTGGCCCATGTGCGTGGCCAGGACGCGCGACTCAGTGGTCAGCAGCAGCGGCGGCGAGTCGAAGATGATGATCCGGTCGGCATAGCGCATGGCCATGGCGTCGAGGAGGTTGCGCATCGCATCGCTGGCGAGCAACTCGGTGGCCTTGGGATGGGGGCGCCCGCTGGGCAGGATGGTCAGCTTGTCGATGTTGGTGCGCAGCAGCACATCGGCCATTTCGGCCTTGCCCTCAAGCAGATCGAGCAGGCCGGGCGCCTCGTCCAGGCCGAGCTTGCGCAGCACCGACGGGCGGGCCACATCGGCGTCGACCAGCATCACCGTGTGGTCCAACTCGGCGGCGATGCTCATCGCCAGGTTGATCGCGGTGAAGCTCTTGCCCTCGCCGGGCAAGGCGCTGGTCAGCATGATCAGGTTGCCATGTTCGATCGCGGCCGCACCCTTGGCCGTGGCATTGGCGATCAAGGGGCGCTTGATCACCCGGTACTGGTCGGCCAGGTGCGAGCGCGGCGCGTTCGGCAGCACGAAGCGCGCCGCAGCCAGCAGGTCCAGGTCCAGCTCGACCACTTTCGAGACCGCTGAACCCAAGGCTGCCGGCCGGTGATCGTCGTGGCGCGGCAACGCCGGCAGCGGCGCACTGGCAAAGTTGCCGGTGGCGGTGGGCAGCGCGGCCGGCGCCGCTGCGCGCACGGCCGAGTCCGCCAGCAGGGCATTGGCCTGGGCCACCCGGGCGGGCTCGAAGGCGGCGGGTTCGACCACGTCGGGGATGTCGATGCCGGCCTGGCGAATTTGCGCCAGGCGCAGCGCGGCCTGCTCAATCAAGCTGCTCATCGGGCAACCTCCGCCCTGCGGGCCAGCGTGTTCGTCTCGGAAGCGGCAAAGTGGCGCATCTGCTTACCCAATCTGCCGAGCCGTGAGGATCGACACGGTGACCATCGCGATCATGAACAGGCCGACCAGGCCACCTGTGCCCGCCAGGAACCTGAACTTGCCCATCTGATCCGTGCGCCGGTCTTCGTCGTTGACGATCAGCGACACCGTGCCCAGCACCGGCAGACCGGTGCGGCTGCCGAGCGAGCTGCCGTCATTGAAGACGGGGCGCAACTGGGCGGCGGCGAAGGATGAAAACAGGCCGATCACCAGGGACGCCGCCAGCACCATGGGCAGGAGCAAGAGACGGTTCGGCGCGACCGGCTTTTGCGACACCCGGGGCGGATCGATCAGGCGGAAGTCGGCCACGCCCGAGGCCATGTCCAGGTCGCCCGACATCACCGCCGACTGGCGCCGACCGACCAGATCCTCATAGCTCTTCTTGATGATGGCGTAATCGCGGTTGAGCTGCGCGGCCTCGGCCTCGATTTGCGGCGAGGTACGGGTTGCGGCCTTGGCGGCGGCGAACCGCGCGGTGTACTCGGTGACCCTGGCCCGCAGGGCCGCGACCATCACCTCGGAGTTGGCCAGCAGGCGGCTGAGCTCTTGCGTGGCTGCGTTCTGCGTGCTGGTGGCCAGGACCGGCACCGGCGAGGCCAGCGCCGCTTTGCGCAACTCCGCGACTTCCCGGCGCTTTTGCTCCTCGAGTTCCTTGATCAGGCGCCGGGTGGTGATGATGTCTGGGTGGGCGTCGGTGTAGCGTTGCAGCAGGCCATCGAGGTTGCGCCGCAGGGCGTCGAGCCGGGCGTCAACCTCGGGGGTGGCAAAGCTGGTCGCCGATTCGGCCATCAGGCCCTGGGTCACGGTGTTGGCGGTGGCACCGCTCCTCTCGGCCTCAAGCTGGCGCTTGGCGGCCTCGCGGGCCTGCTCGGCCTCGCGCAACTCCAGCCGCGAGCGTGCCAGCAACTGGTTGATCTCGGTCAGCCGCGACGCCGAATCCTTGCCGTCGCCGGTCTGCATGTCGATGTTTCGCAGCCGGAAATCTTTGAGCCGGGTCTCGGCCTCTTCGAGCTTGGACTCGTAGGATTTGATCTGCTCGTCGAGGAACACCTTGGCGGAATCGGTGTCCTTGCGGCTGGCACCCAGGCTGGACTCGACAAAGATCGAGACCATCGACTGGATCACGCGCTTGGCCTTGTCGCGGTCGCTCTCGATGTAGCTCAGGGTGTACAGGTTGTCGCGCCCGGTGGTCTTGATCTCTACCGACTTCTGCAGGCTCTCGATCAACGCTTCCTGCTGTGCCTTGGACTCGCTCTTGAGGTCCAGGTCGGCCATGCGCACCAGTTTCTCGATGTTCGGCCGGCTTATCAGCGTGCGGCTGAGCATGCCGACCTGCTGGTCGACGTTGGGCTGCACCGCCAGGCCCTGCATCAGCGGCTTCAAGATCGATTGGGTGTCGACATAGATGCGCGCCGATGCCTCATACCGATCGGGGATGCGGAACATCACCACCGAACCCAGGACCGCCACCACCCAGGCCGCGATCAGCCCGGCCCAGCGGTAGCTCCACATGCTCCGCGCGGCGGAGCTGACCTGTTGGACGAACTCTTCCATCAGTCAAAACCTTTGCTTAGGGTGAGGCGGCGCAGCCACGGCTGCCAACCAGGGCTGGCTCAAAACAGGCTCTGCGGGATGATCAGGATGTCGCCGGGCTTCATCTCGACATTGGCCGAGACATCGCCGCGCTTGATCAGGTCCTTCAGCCGCACCCCGTACTGCTTGCCACCCTCGGAGGTGCGCAGGATGCTGGCCATGTTGCCGTTGGCAAAGTCGGTCAGGCCGCCGACGGCGATCATCACGTCGAGCATGCTCATGTTCTTCTTGAAGCTCAGCGCCTGCGGCCGGGCGGCCTCGCCGACGACCCGGATCTGCTCGGTGTAGGGGCCGACGAAGTTGGTCACCAGCACGGTCACCACCGGGTCGCGCACGTACTTGCCCAATTGCTGCTCGACGTCGCGCGCCAACTGGGTTGGGGTCTTGCCCTGGGCCAGCAGTTCGTCGACCAACGGCGCCGCCACCTTGCCGTCGGGGCGCACCGGCACGCTCATCGACAGCTCCGGGTTGCGCCAGACGATGATGTTGACGCTGTCACCCGCACCTATCAGGTAAGAGTAGTCGGCCGAGGACGCCTGGGCCGGCGCCGGAGGATAGGGGTTCGGGCTGGCGCAGCCGCCCAACAGGCCGGCAGAGGCAACGCCGCCTGCCGCCAGTACGGACATCAGCATGCGCAGGGCCTTTGGCGTCGTCGGCATAGTCATGGCTCAAGCCTTGTCTGTCAGTGTTATCGGATGGTATGGCCTGGGTCGGCGGGTCGATGGTTCATGCGCTCGACTTGGCCGGCACAGCCTGCGTGCTGGGCACGCATTGAGGCGAAGAATCATGGCACAAGCGACTCTGGGCAGTGGCCTGGCGCGGCACGATAGCGGCCGGGGCCGACGAGAATGTCACGCCGCGCCCGTACCAAGCCAGGCGCTGCCCGCTGCCGGCGTGCCATTGTGCCGGGCCGGCCGATGTGGCCGATGTGGCCGATGTGGCCGATGTGGCCGATGTGGCCGATGTGGCCGATGTGGCTACAGTGCGGCCCAACCCGCAAGACGACGGACAGCTCGCGCTCGGCTCCCCGAGCCAGGGCCTGGCCGGCGCACCCGACCCCATGACTGCCCTGCCCTGTCCCGCCCCGGCCGTCTGTCGCCCTGGCCCGCCTGTCGTCAGCCGGCGCGAGGTCAGCCTGCGCGAGGTCGGCCTGCGCGACGGCCTGCAGGCCTTGGCCAGAACATTGCCCACCGCCGACAAGCTGGCCTGGATCAGCGCGGCCCATGCCTGCGGCCTGCGCGAGCTCGAAGTCGGCTCGTTCGTGCCGGCCCGGCTGCTGCCGCAGCTTGCCGACACCGCAGCCTTGGTCGAATTCGCCCGCCGCCTTCCGGGCCTGACGACCTCGGTGCTGGTGCCCAACGTGAAGGGCGCGCAGAGGGCGATCCAGGCCCAGGCCGACGTGATGCTGCTGCCGCTGTCGGCCAGCCATGCCCACAGCCTGGCCAACCTGCGCCAGACCCCCGACGCGGTGGTGACCGAGATCGCCCGCATCCGCGAATTGCGCGACGCCGCCGGCTCGGCCTGCTTGCTTGAAGTCGGCATCAGCACCGCCTTCGGCTGCACGATCCAGGGCCGGGTCGAGCCCGACGAGGTGCTGCGCCTGCTGCAGGCCGCCCTGGACGCCGGTGCCGAGCGCGTCGGCCTGGCCGACACCGTCGGCTATGCCGATCCGCTGCAGGTCAGCCGGCTGTTCGCCCAGGCCAGGGCGCTGGCCGGCGACAGGCTCCAGTGCGGCCACTTCCACGACACCCGCGGCCTGGGCCTGGCCAACACCGTGGCGGCCTGGCAGGCCGGGATCAGCCGCTTCGACGCCTGCCTGGGCGGCATCGGCGGCTGCCCACACGCCCCTGGCGCCAGCGGCAACATCGCCACCGAAGACGCGGCCTACCTGTTTGCCAGCATGGGCGTGGCCACCGGTCTGGATTTCGCCGCCCTGATGGCGCTGCGCGGGCAACTGTCGCGCTGGCTGGAGGGCGAGCCTCTGCACGGCAGCATCTGGCGCGCCGGCCTGCCCAAGACGCTGCGCGCCGGGGCGGAGGAATGAGCGCGCCGGGCCGCTCCCAAGCGCGAATCCCGCAGCACGAAGGGCGGAGGGTGGTCAGGTGAGCGCGCCGCAACCCCTGGCCGGCCTGCGGGTGGTCGAGTTCACCCACATGGTGATGGGCCCAACCTGCGGCATGGTGCTGGCCGACCTGGGCGCCGAGGTCATCAAGGTCGAGCCGATCGAGGGCGAGGGCACGCGCCGACTGCTGGGCGCTGGCGCCGGCTTCTTCCCGATGTTCAACCGCAACAAGCTGAGCATCGCGATCGACCTGAAGCGCCCGGCCGGCGCCGAACTGGCGCGGCGCTTGGTCGCCACGGCCGATGTGGTGGCCGAGAACTTCAAGGCCGGCGTGCTGGCCAAGTTCGGTTTGGACTACGCCTCGCTGGCAGCCAGCCAGCCGCGGCTGATCTACGCCAGCCACAAGGGCTTTTTGCCCGGGCCCTACCAACACCGCACCGCGCTTGACGAGGTGGTGCAGATGATGGGCGGGCTGGCCTACATGACCGGCCGGCCGGGCGATCCGCTGCGCGCCGGCACCAGCGTCAACGACATCATGGGCGGCATGTTCGGCGCGATCGCGGTGCTGGGCGCGCTGATCCAGCGGGGCATCAGCGGCCGCGGCATGGAAGTGCAGTCGGCGCTGTTCGAGAACAACGTCTTCCTGATGGGCCAGCACATGCTGCAGTTCGCCATGACCGGCCGCCATCCATCGCCGATGCCGGCGCGCGACAACCCCTGGGCGGTCTACGACGTGTTCACGGTTGGCGGTGGCGAGCAGATCTTCCTGGCCGCCGTCAGCGACGCCCAGTGGCAGGTGTTCTGCGATGTGCTGGGCTTTGCCGACCTCAAGGCCGACGCCAGCCTGGCGACCAACAACGACCGGGTGCGCCAGCGCCCCAGCCTGTTGGCCGAGCTGCGCCAGCGCCTGGCCGGGCGCAGCGCGGCCGAGCTGAGCACGATCTTCGAAGCCGCCGGCCTGCCGTTTGCGCCGATCCGCAAGCCCGAGGACCTGTACGACGACCCGCACCTGATCGCCACCGGCGGGCTGGCCGACGTGCGCCTGCCCGACGGCGACAAGGCCGGCCAGAGCGTCAAGACCACGCTCTTCCCGATCACCCTGGACGGTCAGCGCTTGGCAGTGCGCCAGGATCCACCGACCTTGGGCGAGCACACCGCGATGCTGCTGGCCGGGCTGGGCTATGCCGAGGCCGAGATTGCCGATTTGCGCCGCGACGGCGTCGTCGCCTGACATGCAGAGCGCGCCTTCCCCATGACCACGACCCTCTCCCGCCGCCGGTCGCTGGCCATTGCCCTGGCCAGCCTGGGCGCCGGCCAGGCCTGGGCCCAGGCCGACCGCCCGGTCAAGTTCATCCTGCCCAACGCCAGCGCCTCGGGCGTGGACACCATCACCCGCTCGGCGCAGGCGGCGCTGGCCAAGGCGCTGGGGCACCCGGTGATCGTCGACAACCAGCCCGGCGCCGGCGGTGTGGTCGGGGTCTCGGCGCTGGTGCGCTCGGCGCCCGACGGCTACACGCTGTCAGTGGTGTCGAACAACGTCGTGATCTACCCCAGCCTGATCAAGCAGTTGCCGTTCGACCCGATCGCCGATGTCACGCCCATCGCCATCGTCGGCGCCACGCCGATCATCGTCATCGTCAACCCCAAGGTCGCGGCCAACAACGCCCGCGAGTTGGTCGCGCTGCTGCGCGCCAGTCACGGCCAGATGAACTACGGCTCGTCGGGCAACGGCACCATCCTGCACCTGGCGGCCGAGATGTTCGTCGACGAGGCCGGCGCCAGCGCGCGGCACATTCCGTACAAGGGCGTGGGGCCGATGTTGACCGACCTGATCGGCGGCCAGATCGACATGGCCACCGCCGCGCTGCCGTCGGTGCTGGGCCACCTCAAGAGCGGCGCCTTGCGGGCGAGAGGCGTGGGCGCGGCGCAGCGCGTGGCCGCCGCGCCGGAGATCCCGACCCTGGTCGAGCAGGGCATGCCTGGCTACTTGGTCGAGGGCTGGTTCGCGGTGATCGGCCCCAAGGGCATGGCTGCGGCCGATGTCAAGCGCATCCACGAGGCCGTGAGCACTGCCTTCGCCAACCCCGAGGTCAAGGAGGCGATGGCCAGGCAGGGCAACACGATCGCCATCAGCTCGCCCGAGGTCGCCGCCAAGTTCTTCCGCAGCGAGACGGACAAATACGCCAAGCTGGTCAAGAAGGCGGGCTTGGAGCTGCAGTGAGCCTGTTTGCCACTCCGGCCATGTCTGGCTTGCCACCAGCCCGCCGGCCGTGGTCGCCAGCGCCTTGTTGCGTCCGGGCCGGCGCATGAAGCCGTTCGATCTTGTCGATGATGACGCCTATGCCGGCCTAGCCCGCCCAGCGGCTGACCAGATCGCGGCGTTCTCAAGGAAACGAAGGGCCGCTCCCGAGTTTGCTTGACCCCCCCTCGGGAGGCCTGACGCGAAGCGGCAGGTCTGGGGACGCTCAGACAGTCGACAGGCCCAGCACCGCCTTGCGCGTCGCGTCCAGCCCCTGCGCAATGATCTGCGACTTCCACAGCGGCGTGTCGGTGTAGAAGGCGTCGCGCGTCTGTTGGCGGATCGCGCTGCGCATGGCCGGGCTGACCTTGTGCGGGTACTTGGCCATCCAATGGTCGGCGCGCAGGGCAAAGTCGACCTCGGCGAAGGGCAGGGTGCCGTACTCGAGCGCGATGCCGGTGTATTCGGCCTGCGGGCATTCCAACTCGCTGGCCAGCCACATCAGGCCGGTGAGCAGGGCCGAACTCGACGAGCCGTCGTAAATCGAGGTGACCCTGTCCTGGCCCCACCAGGCGCGGGCACGGCCCAGCGCGGCGGCATCGTCGCGACAGGCAAAGATCAACTCGCCATGGCCATTCGGCCCGAGGCCGGTGTGCAGGTCGATCCAGCCCAGGCGCTGGCACTGGCGACCGTGTTCGCGCAGTACCGCGCGCAAGGTGTTCTGGCTCCAGGTCGGGCCGGCGCCGCCATAAAAAACGCCGTCTTGGTGGTGGTACTGGCCGCCGCTGAACGCCGTTTGCAGCGCCCGCTGGCCATGCTGGCTGACCCAGTCGCCGATCTGCGCCTGCACCTGTGCGCTGGGCGGCCAATCCTCGGGCAGGAACAGCTCGGCGAGTTCGTCGTAGGCGGTGTTGCGTGGCAGCGGCTGGCTGAAGTCCTGGAAGTTGCGGTTCAGATCGACGTTTTCATGGGTCGTGCGGCGCCAATGCGAGAAGCCCCAGGGGTTGAGCGCGTGGATGAAGAGGATCGCCACGCCGGCCTCGCGGGCTTGTCGGCGCAGCGCGGCGTCGGCCAGCAGGGCGCCCTGGACGCCCGAGCCGCAGAAGCCCTCGACGCCATGGCAGGCGCTGCTGACCAGCAGCACCGACTTGGCGTCGGCCGGGCCGTCGCGGGCGATGTCCATCGCCAGCGCCTCGCCATCGTGGCCGGGCAGCGGGTGGGCATGGCTGGTGACGGCCAGCCCGGCGCTGGCCGCCGCCACCAGGAACTTGGCGCGGGCCTCGGCATAACTCTGGGCGAAGAAGGTTTCAGCGCTGGTCATGGGGTTCCTGGTCTGGGATGGGTGATTCAAGCCGGTGCGGCCAGCCAGGCCTCGGCGATCCGCACCCAGGCCGTGGCGCCCAGCGGGATCAGCGCGTCGTTGAAGTCGTAGCTGGGGTTGTGCAGCATGCAGGGGCCCAGGCCATGGCCGCCCTGGCGGTGGCTGCCGTCGCCATTGCCGATCATGAAGTAACAGCCGGGGACGGCCTGGAGGAAATAGCTGAAGTCCTCGGCGCCCATGGTCGGCTCGAAGTCGAGGACGTTGGCCTCGCCCACGGCCTCGCTCAACACCCGCTGGACGAAGGCGGTCTCGGCCGGGTGGTTGACCGTAGGCGGGTAGTTGCGGTCGAAGCTGAAGTCGCAGCCGCAGCCGTAGGCGCTGGCGGTGGCTTCGGCCATCGCCCGCATCCGCGCCTCGATCAGGTCCAGCACGTCGGTGCTGAAGGTGCGAACCGTGCCCTCGATCTCGCAGACCTCGGGGATGACGTTGGTCGCCTCGCCGGTGTGGATCATCGTCACCGAGATCACCCCGGTGTCGATTGGCCGCAGGTTGCGCGAGATGATGGTCTGAAAGCCCTGCACCATGGCGCAGGCGGCGGGCACCGGGTCTATCCCCAAGTGCGGCATGGCCGCATGGGCGCCCTTGCCGCGCAGCATGATCTTGAACTCGTTGCTGGACGCATAGCAGGGCCCGGCGCGCAGCGCAAACTGGCCCGCCGCCATGCCCGGCCAGTTGTGCGCGCCGAAGATCGCCTGCATCGGAAACTTGCTGAACAGGCCGTCGGCGATCATCTCCCGCGCACCGCCACCGCCCTCCTCGGCAGGCTGGAAAATCAGGTAGACCGTGCCGTCGAAGTTGCGCTGGCGCGAGAGCTGCTTGGCCGCCGCCAGCAGCATCGCGGTGTGGCCGTCGTGGCCGCAGGCGTGCATCCGGCCGGGGTGCCGGCTGGCGTGGGCGAAAGCATTGCGCTCGGTCATGGGCAGCGCATCGATGTCGGCGCGCAGGCCGACAGCACGCGCCGAGCTGCCGTTGCGCACCACCCCGACCACGCCGGTGCGGCCCAGGCCGCGGTGGACCTCGATGCCCCAGTCGGACAGCGCCTGGGCGATCAGGTTCGAGGTGCGGACTTCTTCGAAGCAGAGTTCGGGGTGGGCGTGGATGTCGCGCCGCAACGCGGTGATGGCGGCCGCGTCGGCGGCAATGGACTCGATCACTTGCATGGCAGATTCTCCGGGGCGGGCGCGAGTTTAGGTTGGCGCCTGCGCGGCCATCGACACCTGCGCGACGGCCAACGTCGGGCACCCGCCAAGAGCCATGGCCTTGTGCAATAGTGGCGTGATGAATGCCATACCGATTGCCATACCGCGTGCCATACCGACGGCGCCCACGGCCGATGTCCGCCTGGTGCGCGGCGCCTGCCCGCACGATTGCCCCGATACCTGCGCGCTGCACATCAGCGTGCAGGACGGCAAAGTGGTGAAGGTGGCCGGCGACCCCAACCATCCGCCGACCCATGGTGCGCTGTGCACCAAGGTCTCGCGCTACGCCGAGCGCACGGCGCACCCGGAGCGGGTGTTGACGCCGCTGCGGCGTGTCGGCGCCAAGGGCAGCGGCCGCTTCGAGCCGGTCAGTTGGGAGGCCGCGCTGGACGACATCGCCGCCCGGCTGCAGGCCATCGCCGCCCGCGACCCGCAGGCGATCCAGCCCTACAGCTATGCCGGCACGATGGGCCTGGTGCAGGGCGAGAGCATGGCGGCGCGGTTCTTCAACCGCCTGGGGGCGGCGCGGCTGGCGCGCACGATCTGCTCCGAGGCCGGCGGCCAGGGTGTCAGCGCCACCTATGGTGCCAAGATCGGCATGCACACCGAGCACTACACCGAGTCCCGGCTGATCCTGATCTGGGGCAGCAACTCGATCGCCTCCAACCTGCACTTCTGGACCTTTGCCCAGCAGGCCAAGCGCGACGGTGCGCGGCTGGTGTGCATCGACCCGCGCAGGACCGAAACCGCCGACAAATGCGACGAGCACCTGGCGATCCGCCCCGGCACCGACGGCGCGCTGGCACTCGGGCTGATGCATGAGCTGATCGTCCACGGTTGGCTCGACCAGGACTACATCGACCGTCATGTCGACGGCTGGGCGCCGCTGCGCGAGCGCGCGCTGGCCTGGCCGCCCGAGCGCAGTGCCGCCGCCTGCGGCCTGAGCGTGGACCAGGTGCAATCCCTGGCGCAGGCCTACGCCACCACCCGGCCGGCGGCGATCCGCCTGAACTACGGCATGCAGCGGGTGCGCGGCGGCGGCAATGCGGCCCGGCTGATCGCCCTGCTGCCCTGCCTGATCGGCGCCTGGCGGCAGCGCGGCGGCGGGCTGCTGCTGTCGGCCTCGGGCTGGTTCAAGGATGTCAAGGACGACGCTGCGCTGCAGCGGCCCGATCTGCTGGCCGGACGCCAGCCACGCACGGTCAACATGAGCACGATTGGCAATGACCTGCTGCGCCCGGCCAGTGCCGAATTCGGGCCGAAGATCGAGGCCCTGATCGTCTATAACAGCAACCCGGTGGCGGTGGCGCCGGAGTCGGCCAAGGTCGTCGCCGGGTTCCAGCGCCCGGATCTGTTCACCGTCGTGCTCGAGCATTTCCTGACCGACACCGCCGATCTGGCCGACTATGTGCTGCCGGCCACCACCCAGTTGGAGCACCGCGACGTGCACCTGTCCTACGGCCACACCTATGCGCTGCTGAACCAGCCGGCGATCGCGCCGCTGGGCCAGGCCAAGCCAAACACCCAGATCTTCCGCGAACTGGCCGCGCGCATGGGCTTCGACGATCCCTGCTTTGCCGACAGCGACGAGCAACTCGTGCGCCAGGCCTACCCCGGCCTGGACCATGCCGCGCTGGCCGCGCAGGGCTGGGTCAAGCTGGCCATCGCCGATGCGCCCTTCGCCCAGGGCGGCTTCAAGACCGCCAATGGCCGGGCCCAGGTCACGCCACCGGGCCTGGCTCTGCCCGACTACCTGCCGCCCTATGAGAGCCAGGCCAGCGCGCCCGAGCTGGCGCGGCGCTACCCGCTGGCGATGATCTCGCCACCGGCGCGCAACTTCCTCAACTCCAGCTTCGTCAACGTCAAAAGCCTGCGCGACATTGAGGGCGAGCCGCTGCTCGAAATCCACCCCGACGACGCCGCCGCCCGCGCCATCGTCGACGGCGCGATGCTGCGCGTCTTCAACGACCGCGGCAGCACCCTCAGCCGGGCCCGCATCAATGGCCGCGCCCGGCCCGGCGTGGTCAATGGCCTGGGCGTGTGGTGGCGCAAGCTCGGCGCCGACGGCAGCAACGTCAACCAGTTGACCAGCCAGGCGCTGACCGACATCGGCGACGGGCCGACCTTCTACGACTGCCTGGTCGAGGTCGCGCTGGCAACGTGATGCGCGCCTGGCGGTTGGGCGCCGGCATCGCCGCCACAGTCTTGTGCAGCGGCTGTGCCGACCTTGGCTACCTGGCGCAATCGGTCGGCGGGCACCTCGCTCTGCTGCGTCAGGCCCGGCCTGTCGATGACTGGCTGGCCGACCCGGCGACCGCCCCGGCGCTGCGCCAGAGGCTGTTGCTGGCCCGGCAGATCCGCGACTTTGCGGTGCAGCGGCTGGGCCTGCCGGACAACCCCAGCTACCGCAGCTATGCCGACCTGCGGCGGCCGGCGGCAGTCTGGAACGTGGTCGCCACGCCTGAGCTGTCGCTGAGCCTCAAGACCTGGTGCTACCCGGTGATGGGCTGCGTCGGCTACCGCGGTTACTTCGACCGTGGCCAGGCCGACGCTCTGGCGCAAACGCTGCGCGACCAGGGCCTGGACGTCAGCGTCTACGGCGTGCCGGCTTACTCGACTCTGGGCTGGACCAACTGGCTGGGCGCAGACCCGCTGCTCAATACCTTTGCGCTCGGCCCAGAGGCCGAACTGGCCCGCTTGGTGTTCCACGAACTGGCGCACCAGGTGGCCTTTGCTTCCGGCGATACCGGCTTCAACGAGTCGTTCGCCACAGCGGTCGAGCGCGTCGGCCTGCAGCGCTGGCAGGCGGCCAGCGGACGCATCGGCGAGGATCCGCAGCAGGTCGCGCGGAGGCAGGATTTCCGCGCGCTGACGGCCCGGGTCCGGGCCGAGTTGGCGGCGCTGTACGCCAGCGCCGCCACCGACGCCGACAAGCGCGCCGCCAAGGCCAGGATCCTGGCGGCGATGCGTCAGGCCCACGCCGAGCTCAAGGCCGGCAACTGGCGTGGCGATGGCCGCTACGACGCCTGGTTTGCCCGCGCCGGCAACGCCAGCCTGGCGATCCAGCAGGCCTACGACGGCCAGGTCGGCTCATTCCTGGCGCTGCTCGACCAGGCCGCAGGCGATCTGCCGGGCTTCTACGCCCAGGTCCAGCGCCTGGCAGCCCTGCCCCGGGCCGAGCGTGAGTCGGCGATGGTGGCGACACTGGCCACCGCCCCCAGACCCCCCACCGATTGAGCAAGAGGCCGCCGCCATGCCCGACATCCACATCCACCGCAGCCACAGCCTGGGCCTGGCCAAGGCGCGCAAGGTCGCGTGGGCCTGGGCGGAGAAGGTCGAGGCCGATTTCCAGATGGACTGCACCGTGGCCGAGGGCCAGGACAGCGACACGGTGGCGTTCAGCCGCAGCGGCGTCAGCGGCACGCTGCAGGTGGCCGCCGACCGGTTCGAGCTCGACGCCAAGCTGGGCTTCTTGCTCGGTGCGTTCAGCAAGACGATAGAGGCCGAGATCGAGAAGAACCTCGACGCGCTGCTCGGTCAGGCCGCAGCCGCCAAGAAGCCGGCGGCGCGAAAGAAGTAGCGGCCGCTTCAGTCCTTGAGCGACTCGATCAGGTCGATGTAGGCCTGCATCGCCACGTCTGCGGATTGGCCCTGGAGCCCGTTCCAGGCGTCCCATTTGGCACGCCCGACCAGGTCGGCAAAGCCCGGCCGCTTACCGCTGGCGTCGCCCTCGCTGGCCTGCTTATAGAGCGCGTAGATTTGCAGCAGCGTGGCGTTGCCAGGCCGCTCGGCAAGGTTCTTGCTGTCGGCCTGGGCTTGGGCGAAGCGGGCATTGAGATCGGACATGGTGGCGTCTGCGGTGGGTGAGAATGGATTTTCCAACGCTGCGATGTTAGCCAGCGGAGATCCGATGGAGCACAGCGCATGACCAGCACAGCACCGAAAAGCACGGGCGCCGGCCCGGGCAGCAGCCGCATGTCGCGGGTCGACACCGCCTGGCTGCGCATGGACAACGACGTCAACCTGATGATGATTGTCGGCGTCTGGCTGCTGACCCCGGCGATCACGCTGGATGCGCTGCGCCAGCGGGTCGCCGACAAGCTGCTGCAATACCCACGCTTCAGGCAAAGGGCGGTCGCCGATGCGCTGGGTGCGAGCTGGGTCGAGGACAGCGATTTCGACCTCGGCCGGCATGTGGTCCGGCAGGCGCTGCCCCAGCCCAGGGGCCGCGCCAGGCTGTCCCAGCGCGCCAGGCTGCAGGCGCTGTGCGGCGAGCTGGCGACGGCGCCGCTGGACCCGGCACGGCCGCTGTGGCAGTTCCACCTGATCGACGACTACGAGGGTGGCAGCGCCTTGGTGGTGCGCATCCACCACTGCATCGCCGACGGCATCGCGCTGATCTCGGTGATGATGGCGATCACCGATGGCGGCATCGACCCGCCCAAGCAGCGGCGCAAGGCCGGAGCGGATGCCGACACCGGTGGCGACTGGTTGTCGGACACGGTGTTGAAGCCCTTGGCCGGGCTGGCCAGCAAGGCCGCTGGCCTGTACGCCGGTGGCCTGGCCAAGTCGGTGGCGATGCTGGCCAGCCCGCAGACCTCGTTGCGCGGCTCGATCGGCAAGGCCAGGACCGGCCTGAACCTGTTGGGCGACATGGCGGCCCTGGCGCTGATGCCCGACGATTCGCCGACCCGGCTCAAGGGCAAACCGCTGGGCCGCAAGTGCGTGGCCTGGAGCGAGCCGATGCCGCTGGAGGCTGTCAAGCGGGTCGGCAAGGCGTTGAACTGCTCAATCAACGACGTGCTGCTGTCCTGCGTGTCGGGCGCCATCGGCGCCTACCTCGATGGCCTGGGCGAGCCCAGCGCCGGCCAGGAGATCCGCGCCATGGTGCCGGTCAATCTGCGCCCGCTCGATCAGGCCTGGCAGCTCGGCAACCGCTTTGGCTTGGCGCCACTGACCTTGCCGATCGGCATCGCCAACCCGGTCGAGCGCGTCTACGCGGTCCGCGCCCGCATGAACGCGCTGAAGAACAGCCACCAGCCGCTGCTGGCCTTCGCCGTGCTGGCCTTCGCCGGGCTGTTCATCAAACCGGTGCAGGACGCCGTGCTCGGCCTGTTCTCGAAAAAGACCACGGCGGTGATGACCAACGTGCCGGGGCCGGCCCAGGCCATGCGTTTCTGCGGCGCCACCCTGCGCCAGACCCTGTTCTGGGTGCCGGCGTCGGGCGATGTCGGCATCGGCGTCAGCATCCTCAGCTACGCCGGCGGGGTGCAGTTCGGCCTGATCACGGATGCCCACCTGTGCCCGCAGCCGCAGGCCATCATCGACCGCTTCGAGCCGGAGTTTCAGAAACTCTTGCTGCTGGCGCTGATGCTGCCCTGGGGCGAGGCGGGTTGATTCGGCTGCGCTCAGCCTGTGCTGTTGCCGAAATCGGTGTGCGGCAGTGAGGCGCTGACGCTGTCGGGCGGCAACTCCATCTCGTGGTCGTGCTGACGAAAGCGCATGCCCGCGCGCAGGAAACGGTTGTGCGGGTTGACCCTAGGCAGGTAGCGCGCCAACTCGCTCAGCGCGAGTTGGTAGACCTCGCGCTTGAACTCGATCACCAGGTCCAGCGGCACCCAATAGTCGTTCCAGCGCCAGGCGTCGAACTCGGGGTGGTCGGTGGCGCGCAGATCGAGGTCGCAATCGCGGCCGACCAGGCGCAGCAGGAACCAGATCTGCTTTTGCCCGCGGTAGTGGCCACGCGCGTCGCGCCGGACATAGTGCTCGGGCACCTCGTAGCGCAGCCATTCACGGGTGCGGGCGAGGATCCGCACATGCTCTTCCCGCAGGCCGACTTCTTCCTGCAACTCGCGAAACATGGCCTGCTCGGGCGACTCGCCGTGGTTGATACCGCCTTGGGGAAACTGCCACGAATGGGTGCGCAGCCGCTTGCCCCAAAAAACCTGGTTTTGCCCGTTGAGCAGGATCATGCCGACGTTGGGCCGGAACCCGTCACGGTCGAGCATAAACTCACCCCGAAACCTGAATTGATTTGATTATTGCACCGCCGCAGTGCAGCGCCCCAGGCCTGGCTTTCCCGGATCGCGGCCGGCTGTGGCGACGCGTTGAACCCGCCCAACCCCCAACCCTCAACCCCTGATACCCGGCCCGCGCCCATGAAAGCTTCGCAATTCTTCATCTCGACCCAGAAGGAGGCACCCGCCGACGCCGAGGTGCTGAGCCACCAGTTGATGATGCGCGCCGGCATGATCAAGCGCCTGGGCGCAGGCATTTACAGCTACATGCCGATGGGTTTGCGGGTTATCCGCAAGGTCGAGGCGATCATCCGCCAGGAGATGGACCGGGCCGGTGCCGTCGAGTTGCTGATGCCGCTGGTGCAGCCGGCCGAGTTGTGGCAGGAAAGCGGCCGTTTCCAGGCCTATGGCCCCGAGTTGCTGCGCGTCAAGGATCGGCATGAGCGGCAGTTCGTCATCCAGCCGACAAGCGAAGAAGTGGTCACTGACATCGCCCGCCAGGAGCTGCGCAGCTACCGCCAATTGCCGAAGAATTTCTACCATATTCAGACCAAATTCCGCGACGAGCGCCGGCCGCGCTTTGGCGTGATGCGCGGGCGCGAATTCACCATGAAGGACGCGTATTCATTCGACCGCGATGCCGAGGCCGCGACGCTGAGCTACCAGACCATGTTCAAGGCCTACCAGCGCATCTTTGACCGCTTCGGGCTGCGCTACCGCGCCGTGGCGGCCGACACCGGCGCGATCGGCGGCGATCTCTCGCATGAATTCCAGGTCATCGCCGACACCGGCGAGGATGCGCTGGTGTATTGCCCGACCAGCGATTACGCGGCCAATGTCGAGCTCGCCGAGGGCGTCGCCCCGGCGGGCCCCCGGCCGCCGGCCAGTGCCGCCCTGGCGAAGCTGCCCACGCCGGGCAAGAGCACCTGCGCCGAGGTCGCCGAGTTGCTGGGCCTGGCGCTGCAGCAGACGGTGAAATCGCTGGTGCTGGCGAGCGACGAAGTCGACGCGGCGGGGCAGATCGTCAAGGTCAGCGTGTGGCTCCTACTGCTGCGCGGCGACCATGATTTGAACGAGGTCAAAACCGGCAAGGTCGAGGGCCTGAAAGCGGGCTGGCGCTTTGCCAGCGTGGCCGAGATCGAAGACCATTTCGGCACCCGGCCGGGCTACCTCGGTCCGGTCGCGACGCGCAAGCCGGTCAGGGTCGTGGCCGACCGCGCGGTCGCGGTGATGGCCGACTTTGTCTGCGGCGCCAACGACGCCGGCTACCACTTGACGGGCGTCAACTGGGGGCGCGATCTGCCCGAGCCCGAGATCGTCGCCGACATCCGCAATGTCCAGGCCGGCGACCCTTCGCCCGACGGCCAGGGCGTGCTGGCGATCCAGCGCGGCATCGAGGTCGGCCATGTGTTCTACCTCGGTACCAAGTACTCCAAGGCGATGAACGCGACCTTCCTCGACGAGACCGGCAAGCCCCGGCTGATGGAGATGGGCTGCTATGGCATCGGCGTGACGCGCATCCTGGGCGCGGCGATCGAGCAGGGGCACGACGCACGCGGCATCGTCTGGCCGGTGGCGATTGCGCCGTTCGCGGTGGTGATCTGCCCGATCGGCATGGACCGCAGCGCCGAGGTCCGCGAGGCCGCCACGGCGCTGCACGCCGCGCTGCTGGACCAGGGCCTGGACGTGCTGCTGGACGACCGGGGCGAGCGCCCGGGCGCGATGTTTGCCGACTGGGAGCTGATCGGCGTGCCGCTGCGGGTGGTGATTTCCGATCGCGGCCTGAAGGCCGGAACGGTCGAGCTGCAGGGCCGCCAGGAGGCCGGCGCCAGCACCTTGCCGCTGCTGGACGCGGTGGCCGAAGTGAAGGCCAGATTGGCGGCATGAGCGGCGGTCGGCGTCGGCTGCTGTTGGCGGGCGCTGCCGCAGCGCTGGTCGGCGGTCCGGCCCGGGCGGGCAGCCAGGTTGAAGAACCCTTGGCCGACGCCGTGCGCACCGCCCTGTCAGCGGCGATTGCCAGCGCCGCGCCGCCCAGTCCCAACTTCGAGCAGATCGAGGACCGAATCGCCTACCTGCACTGGCTGGCCCAGGTCAGTCAGCGGCTGCAGCCCCGCCTGGCCGAGCGGCAGACCCGCATCGACCTGCTGGGCACGCTCTGGTACGAGAGCAAGCGGGCCGGGCTGGAGCCCGCGCTGGTGCTGGGCGTGGTGCAGGTCGAGAGCGGGTTTCGCAAGTACGCCATCAGCGCAGCGGGCGCGCGCGGCTACATGCAGGTGATGCCGTTCTGGGCGCGGCTGATCGGCGACGGGGAGGTCGCGCGGCTGTTCCACATGCAGACCAACCTGCGCTTTGGCTGCGTGATCCTGCGCCACTACCTGGAGATCGAGCGCGGCGCGATGAACCTGGCCCTGGGTCGCTACAACGGCAGCCGCGGTCGGGCCGAATACCCGGCGATGGTTCAGGCTGCGCGCCGGCAGTGGCTGCTGGCTGCGGTCTGAGCTTGCTTGCCGTTCAGCCGGGGCGCAGGCCGGCCCAGGCCAGGGGCTGTGCCCCCGGCGCACCCAGCAAGGCCAAGGCCCGCTCGACCGTGTCGTCGACCAGCGCATCGATGCTGGTCGGCCGGTGGTAAAAGGCAGGCAGCGGCGGGAAGATGATGCCGCCCATCTCGGTCACCGCCGTCATGTTGCGCAGATGGGCCAGGTTCAACGGCGTCTCGCGCACCATCAAGAGCAGCGGGCGCCGCTCCTTGAGGCTGACATCGGCGGCGCGGGTCAGCAGGTTGTCCGACAGGCCATGGGCGATCGCCGCCAGGCTGCGCATCGAGCACGGCGCCACCACCATCGCGGCGCTGGCAAAGCTGCCGCTGGCAATGCAGGCGCCGATGTCGCCCGGGGCATGGGCGTGGTCGGCCAGGGCATCCAGGGCCTGGCGGTCCAGGCCCAATTCATGGTGGGCGTTGAGGACGCCGGCCGGGGTGACGACGAGGTGGGTCTGCAGGCCGAGCGCGCGCGCCCTGGCCAACAGCCTGACACCGTAGATCGCGCCGGTCGCGCCGGTGATGCCGACCGTCAACCGCTGCGGCGCTGGCATGCGGCGCGGCGCGCGCTCAGGCGACCAGCAACTGCTGCAACTCGCCCGACTGGTACATCTCCATCAAGATGTCCGAGCCGCCGACGAATTCGCCCTTGACATAGAGCTGCGGGATGGTCGGCCAGTTGGCGTAGTCCTTGATGCCCTGGCGGATCTCGGGGTCCTCGAGCACGTTGACGGTGCTCAGGTCATCGACGCCGCAGGCCTTGAGGATCTGGATCGCGCGGCCGGAGAAGCCGCACATCGGGAACTGGGCAGTGCCCTTCATGAACAGCACGACGCGCTGTTGCTTGACGAGGGAATCGATGCGTTGCTGGGTGTCACTCATGGCGAAAGTCCGAAGTCCGGGATTGGCAATCCCGGCTTTATACGGCAAAGCGTCGCCACGGGTGGCCCCGTGGGTGACAGGGCCGCAACTTCAGAAGCTGTAGTTCATGCCCAGGCGGACCATCGGCTGCAGCCGCAGCTCGCGAACCGTGTCGCCCAGGCTGGCGCCGCTGAACATGCGGCCCAGTTGCAGCGCCGCGCCGGGGTTTTGCGCGCTCAGGCCAAGGTCGGCACTGAAGCCCCAGTCGCCGCGCTGGCTGCTGTCGCTGTAGCCGATACCGGCATAGGGCTGGGCCAGCGCAGTGTCGGCGGCGTTGCCCGCGCCGAAGGCGTTCACGTAGCTTCTCTGGGCCAACAGCAGGCCCGAGGTCAGGCGCAGGCCGCCAGGCAGGGCTTGGCTGCCCAGGCGCGGTGTGTCCAGCCTGTAATCGCTCAACAGGCGTGCCGCTGAAGCTTGTACGGCGAACGACCAATGCGTGCCCAGGCTGCGCAGCAGGCTGCCCGGGCTGTCGACTTCCAAACGCGGTTGCCAGCGGCTGCTGGCCAGGGCATTGGCGGGCGCGACCAGCCCGTTGCCGGCGGCTTGCGCCAGGCCCGTGCTCAGCAGACAGGTCGCCGCCACCGCGACCGCCAAGGTGCCAGTTCGAATGCCAATTGCCGGATGCATGCGAATCTCCTGCTGGCCAAGGCGCCGGCTTGGGATGGCCGGCCAAAATTCCCTTGGCGAAATCGATGCTACGCCGGTGCCAAGCCTTGGTGGGCAGGAGATGGGTTAAGAAATGCTGCCAATCCCGCCGCCCGTCACGTTTGGGTCACCCACCGGGCGCGCCGCCGCTGCTCGGGCCAGGCCAGCGCCCGCCGCTGCACCGCCACTGGCCGGCCAGGTCGCGGCGGCTCTGTACATCGGCAAAACCGGCCTGCCGCAGCAGGCTGCAGACCTGCTCGCGTTGGTCAAATCCGTGCTCCAGCAGCAGCCAGGCGCCGCAGCGCAAATGCTGTGGCGCGCCAGCAACGATTTGGCGAATGGCCGACAAGCCGTCGCCACCGGAAGTCAAGGCGAGTGCGGGTTCATGGCGCAGGCCAGGCAGGTGCGGGTCGGCGGTGGCGATGTAGGGCGGGTTGGACACGGCGATGTCGAACGCCCCGGCCGGCCCGCCGTCCGAAGCCAGCGCCTGCCACCAATGGCCGAGTCGCCATTGCAGGGACAGGCCCAGCGCGTCGGCGTTGTGCCTGGCCAGCGCCAGTGCGGCCGGGCTGAGGTCGGTGGCGGTGATGGCCGCAGCCGGCCAGGCTCGGGCCAGCGCCAGCGCGATCGCGCCGCTGCCGGTGCCCAGATCGACCAGCGCCGGTGTCGCCACGCCGGGCAGCAGGGCCAGCGCCCAGTCCACCAGCGTTTCGGTATCGGCGCGCGGCACCAGCACGGCGGGCGTGATGCTCAGCCTGAGGCCGTGGAATTCGTGCTCGCCCAGCAGGTACGCCAGCGGTACCGCGTCGGCCAGCCGGGCAAGCTGGCTGGCCCAGACAGTGGCCTGCTCGGCCGACAGCGGCGCGTCGGCGTGGGCGAACAGCCAGGCCCTCGACCGGCCCAGGCAATCGGCCAGCAGGCGCTGGGCGTCAAGCCGCGAGACCTCGCCCGACCCGACTGCCAGGGCGGCGGCCAGGGCCTGGGCCACCGTCGGCGCCATTCAGCCGACGCCTTCGAGCGCGGCCAACTGGGCCTGGGCCTGCGCGGCCTGCAGCGCGGCGAGCACCTCGTCCAACTCGCCGTCCATGACGGCGGCCAGCTTGTAGAGCGTGAAGTTGATGCGGTGGTCGGTCAGCCGGCCCTGCGGAAAGTTGTAGGTGCGGACGCGGTCGCTGCTGTCGCCGCTGCCGATCAGGTTGCGCCGGGTGCTGGCCTGCTTGGCCTCGCGGGCGCTGCGCTCGCGCTCGCGCAGCCTGGCGGTGAGCACCGCCATGGCCTTGGCCTTGTTGCGGTGCTGCGAGCGGTCGTCCTGGCATTCGGCGACGATCCCGGTGGGCAAGTGGGTGATGCGGATCGCCGAATCGGTCTTGTTGACATGCTGGCCACCGGCGCCGCTGGCGCGGAAGGTGTCGATGCGCAACTCGGCCGGATTGATCGCCACCTCGGCGGCGGCGTCGGGCTCGGCCATCACCGCCACGGTGCAGGCGCTGGAGTGGATACGGCCCTGCGATTCGGTCTGCGGCACCCGCTGCACGCGGTGGCCGCCGGACTCGAACTTCAGCCGGCTGTAGACGCCTTCTCCCTCGATCCGCAGCACCAGTTCCTTGTAGCCGCCCAGCTCGGACGCGCTCTGGCTGAGGACTTCTGCGCGCCAGCCCTGGCGCTCGCAGTAGCGCAGGTACATCCGCGCCAGATCGCCGCCGAACAGGGCAGATTCGTCGCCGCCACTGCCGGCACGGATCTCGAGGAAGGCGTTGCGCCCGTCGTCGGGATCGCGCGGCAGCAGGGCGGTCTGCAACTCGGCCTTGAGCCGGGCAAGGTCGGCCTCGGCGGCATCGATTTCCTCCCGCGCCAGCTCCGCCATTTCCGGGTCTGACAGCAGGCCGCGCGTGGTCGCCAGGTCGGCCAGGCGCTGCTCGTGCTGGTTGAAGCAGGCGACGATCTGGCTGGCTTCGGCCTGCTCGCGGGCGACGCTGCGATAGCGCTGGATGTCCTGCGTCAAGGCCGGGTCGGCAAGGTGCGCGTCCAGCTCCGCCAGGCGCATGGCCAGGCGTCGCAGTTGTTGGCGCAGGGCGTCTTTCATGGCTGGGGCTCAATGGGCTGGGGCTCAATAGGCTGGGGCGGCAAGGGCGGGGCAGGCCGGCTCTGGTGCACCGGCGGGGCAGCAAGGGCCAGGCCGCTAGCGCTGGTCGTCGCTGGCCGGTCCGCGCGAACGCTGGCGCAGGAACAGCCGCGACACGGTTTGCGCCATCTGCAAGCGCTGGGCGCCGTCGCTGGCGTGGAGCTCGGCCAGCGGACCATGAAGCATCTTCTGCGCCATGCCGCGCGACAGCGCCTCCAGCACGCTGTCGATGTCTGCGCCCTTGGCCAGCAGCTTGCGGGCGCGGGCGATCTCGGCCTGGCGCCAGTCATCGGCCTGGGCCTGCAGCGCCTGGATCAGCGGCACCGTGGCACGCTGGTCCAGCCAGTGCGAGAAGCTCTGCACCCCGGCATCGATGATGGCTTCGGCCTGGGCGACCGCTGCCTGACGCTTCTGGCCAGCGCTCTGGACCAGCAGCGACAGGTCATCGACGGTGTAGAGGTAGACGTCGGGCAGGCTGGCGACCTCGGCCTCGATGTCGCGCGGCACGGCCAGGTCGACCATGAACAGCGGCTTGTGGCGCCGTGCCTTGAGCGCGCTCTTGACCGCGCCCAGGCCGATGATGGGCAGGCTGCTGGCGGTGCACGAGACCACCGCGTCGTACTCGTGCAGGCATTGCGGCAGATCGGCCAAGCGCAACACCTGGGCGCCAAAACGGCCGGCCAGCTTCTCGCCGCGCTCCAGCGTCCGGTTGGCAATCGCCATCGCCCGGGGGGCACGCGCGGCGAAGTGGGTGGCGACCAGTTCGATCATTTCGCCCGCGCCGACGAACAGCACCCGGATGTCGCGCAGATCCTCAAACAGTTGGCCGGCCAGGCGCACGGCAGCGGCGGCCATGCTGATCGAATGCGCACCGATCTCGGTCGAGCTGCGCACATCCTTGGCGACGGCAAACGAGCGCTGGAACAACTGGTGCAGGGTACGGCCCAGGGTGCCGGCAGCGTCGGCCTGGCGCATCGCCTGCTTCATCTGGCCGAGGATTTGCGGCTCGCCCAGCACCATGGAATCCAGCCCCGCAGCGACGCGGAAGGCATGCCGGGCAGCGTCGGGCTGGGCCAGCACATAGCTGTGCGCCTGCAACTGCTCGGTGCTGACCCGGCCGTGCTGGGCCAACCATTCCAGGGCTGGCGCGACCAGCGACGGCAGTTGCCCCTGCTCAGCCGCGACGTACAGCTCGGTGCGGTTGCAGGTCGACAGCAGCGCGGCCTCCGGCAAGGCCCGGGCCAGGCGCTCGCGCAGACCCTGCAGGGCCGGCGCCAGTTGTTGCGGCGTGAACGCGAACCGGCCCCGCAGGTCCAGCGGCGCGGTGGTGTGGTTCAGTCCCAGGGCAATCACGCTCATCGTCAAATTATAGAATTTGCCACTTCGGCAACGCGGTTCGCCAAGCCACTGTCAAACCGCCCGACGATGGCCCCTCTGGACGCCCTTTGGCACCTCTTGAACCTGTTCGCCATCGCCCTCGGTTTGGGCCTGCTGGCGCCGGCCATGGCCAAGCTGCTGTGGCGCAGGAACCTGCGCGCGGTGCCCTGGCGCCGGCTGGCGCTGTACTGCTGCGGCGCCAGCGCGGCGCTGACGCTGGCCGGCCTATTCTGGTTCGGGCGTGACGGCCGGATGGCGACCTACGCCAGCATGGTGCTGGCCTGCGCGCTGGTGCTGTGGTGGGCGAGCCGGCCAGGGAGAGGCGGCTGAGGGATCAGTCGGCCAGGCGCGGCGGCTCGCTCAGGTCGCGCTGCGACAACTGGTCCGCAATCGCCCCGTCCAGGCTGGCCAACAGGGCTTGGCGGCGACGGTACATTGCGCGCTTTTGCGTCGGCACTTCGGACAGCGGGCGCTGCGCCTGCTGGGTCGGCAAGGTCCAGTTGCCGTCGGCGGCGCGGTAGCCGCCTTGCTCGCGCCAGAACAGTTGGTAGTCGAAGCGCAGCCGGCTGGCGCGCAGGTTCCAACGGCCCTTGACATGGTGCTGCGGTGCGATGCCGGCCAGATGGTCGATGCCCCAGGCAGCGCAGGCCGAGCGCAGCCCGGCCATCAGCAGCGCGGGTGGGCGCAGGCCCTGCGCTGCCTTGGTGATCCGGCGCAGCAATTCGCGGTTGTCGTCGTCCGCGCTGTGCTGCCGCACCGCCGTCGGGCCTTGCACGGTCGGCACCAGCACGGAGCGGGTCGAGCCAAAGCTCAGGCTCATGTAGTAAAGGCGTCGGCCCAGGTCGTCGCGCAGCGACAAGGCCCAGACGCCCTCGTGGTAGCTGCAATCGTTCAGCCCCAGGCAGATGTGCAGGCCACCTTCGGCGGCGGCGACGCTGGCCAGCCGTACCTGCTCGCCACTGGCAATGCGCGGCGCCAGCGCCGGGCCAAACACCAGATCGGCGGCAGAAATGTCGCGGGCCAGCGCCTCAATGCGTTGGCCCATGGCCAGGCGGCGGTCCACCTGGTGGCTTTGAACGCAATGGAAGTAGCGCGGCTCCTGGCCGAAGCGGGCGGCCCAGACCGGGTGCCGCGCCAGCGCGCCCAGCAGCACCGGCCGGTGCGACTGGCTGCGCCAGCCGCGCCACCAGGTCTTCAGCCACTCGCTGGCGCCACGCGCCTGGCGGGCCGCCATCATCGACGCGCTGCCAGGCCAGGCCGGCAGCGGGTGTTGAGCCGACATCGGCACCGTCCGCGCCACCGTCCCCGATGGGCGCGTGCTGCCCTGGCCAATGGCCGGGGTGCGTTGGTACAGGCTGAACAAAGTGGTGAGCGAATAGGGCATGACAGCAGATGGGCCGGCAAAGACGCACGAACCATCGCCTCAAATTGTGAAGCAACGTAAACACCTGTCTCTCGTGGTAAACCACAGACACCCCCGGCCTGCGGGGGTGGCGGGCCGGCACACACGCCCGAATCGGGCGCGGCAGTCCTCAGCCGGCGAGCAGGGCTTGCGGTGCGTTCAACGCCACTGCGCCGCGCAAGGAATGTGGCAGCGCCTGGGTGATACGGACCTCGATCATTTCGCCAACCAGGCGCGCAGACAGCGGACCGCCGTCGAAGTTGACGATCCGGTTGCACTCGGTGCGCCCCATCAATTCGGCCGGGTTCTTGCGGCTTGGACCCTCGACCAGGATGGTCTGGACGGTATCGACCAGGCCGGCCGAGATGCGCCGCACATTGGCCTCCAGCAGCGCCTGCAACTGTTGCAAACGCGCCAACTTCTGGACTTGCGGGGTTTCGTCTGGCAGCGCCGCCGCCGGTGTGCCCGGGCGCGGGCTGAAGACGAAGCTGAAGCTGGCGTCGAAGCCGATGTCCGCGATCAGCTTGAGGGTCTTGGCATGGTCGGCCTCGGTCTCGCCGGGAAATCCGACGATGAAATCCGAGGACAGGCTGATGTCCGGTCGCACCGCGCGCAGCTTGCGAATCGTGCTCTTGTACTCGAGCAGGGTGTAGCCGCGCTTCATCGCCATCAAGATTCGGTCGCTGCCGTGCTGCACCGGCAGGTGCAAATGGCTGACCAGCTTAGGCGCCTGGGCATAGATGTCGATCAGGCGCTGCGTGAACTCGTTGGGGTGGCTGGTGGTGTAGCGGATGCGCGCTATGCCGGGCAACTCGTGAACGTACTCGATCAGGGTCGCAAAGTCGGCGATGTCGGCCGTTCCACCCATCGCCCCGCGGTAGGCGTTGACGTTCTGCCCCAACAGCGTCACTTCCTTGACGCCCTGCGCCGCCAGGCCGGCGACCTCGGTCAGCACATCGTCCAGCGGCCGATGCACCTCTTCGCCGCGGGTATAGGGCACGACGCAGTACGAGCAGTACTTGGAGCAGCCTTCCATGATCGAGACAAAGGCCGACGCGCCATCGACCTTGGCCGCCGGCAGGTGGTCGAATTTCTCGATCTCGGGAAAGCTGATGTCGACCTGCGGCCGCCCCGAGGCGGCACGCTGGTCCAGCAACTGCGGCAGCCGGTGCAGGGTCTGCGGCCCGAAGACCACATCGACGTAGGGCGCGCGGGCGATGATGGCCGCACCCTCCTGGCTGGCGACGCAGCCACCGACGCCGATCAGCACGCCCTTCTTCTGTTTCAGGTGCTTGACCCGGCCCAGGTCGGAGAACACTTTCTCCTGCGCCTTTTCGCGCACCGAGCAGGTGTTGAACAGGATCAGATCGGCGTCCTCGGGGTTGGCGGTGGGCTCATAGCCTTGCGCCGCCTGCATCACGTCGGCCATCTTGGCGGCGTCGTACTCGTTCATCTGGCAGCCGAAGCTGCGGATGTAGACCTTCTTGTTGCCCATCGCAATTCCTTGTGTCTGCGCTCAGCGCTTGGTCCAGGTCTGGGCGGCGGCGTCAAATTCCCAGCGCTGCGCCTGCTCGGGCGACTCAGGCCAGGGCCGGCGGGCGGCCTCTTCGGGCGTCAACACCCAGACGTTCAAGACCAGGCCGAGCGGGTCGACGGTGTAGTGCACCAGTAGCCTGTTGCCGACCAGCGCCGCCGACATCTGCTGCAGGTTGTCGGCACCCCGGATGCGCGCGCCCGGCGCCAGCCGCGCGGCTTGGCCGTTGAGCAGCAAGTCCGGCGGTTGCACCACTTGAAACTCGCCACGCAGCGCGTTCTGCGGAAAGCGCCGCGCGGTCTGCGCCTGCGCAGTCTGGCCGCAGGCGCTCAAGACGATCACCGCGGCAATGGCGGCCAGCGCCAGTCGGCAAGCACAGCGGGGCATGGTGTTGATCCAGTGGCTGTGGGAGCTGCAAATTCTAGGCCGCGCTGGTCTGGGGGCGGCCAGATTGCCCGGTCTATACCCAGACGGCGGTGGCGGCGCCAAAAACAAACCAGCCCGCAGAACAAGGTTCGAGCGGGCTGGCTGTGATCCTGTGGTGGCGCTTCAGGGATTCGAACCCCGGACCTGCGGATTATGATTCCGTCGCTCTAACCGGCTGAGCTAAAGCGCCAACAACCCAAGATTGTAGCGGGACAGTTGGCGCGTCCCGCACACCGATTCACTCCCCCGGCTGAACGTGTTGCGCCGGTTGGCGCAGCCGCCACGGCTTGCGCCGCTGGCTCGCCGCGAGCATTGGCGGCCTTGTCGATCCGTCAGCCCTCCCCACCCTGTCCTTCGCCCATGTTCAGTTTTTTCCGCAAGAAGCCCGGCCCGGCTGCAACTGCCAGCAGCCAGGCCGCTGGCGTGGCCGATCTGCCGTCGTTGCCGTCGTTGCCGTCGTTGCCGTCGCTGCCGTCGCTGCCGGACCCGGGCGTATCCCAACCTGTGTCTGCGCGACGCGCCGGCTGGCTGGATCGGCTGCAAGCGGGCCTGCGCAGGACAGGATCCAGCATCGCCACGGTCTTCACCGGCACGCGCATCGATGAGGATCTCTACGAGGCCTTGGAGGCCGCGCTGTTGATGGCCGACGCCGGCGTCAAAGCCACCGAATACCTGCTGCAAGACCTGCGCCGCCGGGTCAAGGCGGCCAAGGCGACCGAGCCGGCCAGCGTCAAGGCGCTGCTGGCCGAGGCCTTGAGTGAGTTGCTGGCGCCGCTGGAGCGCGGTTTGATGATCGGGCAGCAGCGGCCGACGGTGATCATGGTCGTCGGCGTCAACGGCGCCGGCAAGACCACCAGCATCGGCAAACTCACCCGCCACTTGGCCGAGGCCGGGCAGACGGTGCTGCTGGCCGCAGCCGACACCTTCCGGGCCGCAGCGCGCGAGCAATTGGCGGTCTGGGCCGACCGCAACCGGGTCGAGATCGTCAGCCAGCAAGACGGCGACCCGGCGGCGGTGAGCTTTGACGCGGTCAGCGCCGGCAAGGCGCGCGGTCGCGATGTCGTGATCGCCGACACCGCCGGCCGTTTGCCCACGCAGTTGCACCTGATGGCCGAGCTGCAAAAGATCCAGCGCGTGATCGCCAAGGCCGACGCTGGCGCGCCGCACGAGGTGCTGCTGGTGGTCGACGGCAACACCGGCCAGAACGCGCTCGCCCAGGTCAAGGCTTTTGACGCTGCGCTGGGCCTGACCGGCCTGGTCATCACCAAACTCGATGGCACGGCCAAGGGCGGTGTGCTGGCGGCAATCGCGCTGTGGGGGCGCGAACGGCCGGCCGGCGCCGTTCCGGTCTATTTCATCGGCGTGGGCGAGCAGCTCGAGGATTTGCAGACCTTCAGCGCCCGCGAGTTTGCCCAGGCCTTGCTCGGCTGAGCGGTGTCAACTGCGCGGGTCGCAGGCCAGGGCGGCGGGCGTCAGCACCCGGACGCCGAACTGGCGGGCACGGCCGGCCAGCGCCAGCAGGGCTTTGTCGCGGCTCAGCAGCAGCGGTACGGACCGCGCCAGCGCCAGATCGATGAAGGCCTGGTCGTCCGGGTCGGCGCAGACCAGCCCGGCGGGGTTGCCGCGCCCGGGCTCGTCGACCAGATGGGCCAGGCTGGCGAAGCGGTGCAGCAGGGTCGGCAAATCGGCAACTCGCAGGGCAAGAGTGGGGCGGGCCAGGACATCGAGGAATTCTTCGCGCATCGCCGGGCTCAGCACCCAGCGCCAGGCGCCGCGCTCGATCTGTGCGCCGAGCGGGCGCATCGCGGCGTCGTCAAACACCAGCCAGTCCAGCGCCACATTGGTGTCTAGCACCACTTCGGCGGCTGGCTCAGGGTTCTGGCGGGGCAGGGCGGGGGCGTTATCCATGGCGTAGGCAGGCTGGCAGTTCAGCGCCTGTCTTGTGGGCACCGGCACAAACGAATATAATCGTAGGCTTTTCCGAAAATTCTGCCGCAGCGCCGCAGGCGCCGAGGCGGAACCCCCGAGCTGGCCAGTGCGCCGGTTGTGGGCAGTCAGTGCCGCCACTGTTGGGCCGAATTGGGGCCCAGGATGCCGGCGGACAAGGCCGGAAAAGCCTGTGAATTCAACCCGGACCCTTTGAGCTATGCCAACCATCAACCAGCTCGTGCGCCAAGGCCGCGAGGCCGAGGTCATCAAGAGCAAATCGCCTGCGATGCAGAACTGTCCGCAGCGCCGTGGTGTCTGCACCCGCGTCTACACCACCACCCCGAAGAAGCCGAACTCGGCGCTGCGCAAGGTGGCCAAGGTGCGTTTGACCAACGGCTTCGAGGTGATCTCGTACATCGGTGGTGAGGGCCACAACCTGCAGGAGCACAGCGTGGTGCTGGTGCGCGGCGGCCGGGTCAAGGACCTGCCGGGCGTGCGCTACCACATCGTTCGTGGCTCGCTCGACCTGCAGGGCGTCAAAGACCGCAAGCAGTCGCGCTCCAAGTACGGCGCCAAGCGTCCCAAGAAGTCCTGATTTTCCCCTGCGGTTGGCGTGCAACGCCGGCCGCAATCCCTGCGGCCGGCCGTTTGCGCGTCGGCCGAGTAAGTGAGTCGCCCGCTGTGGCGGCTCGCGACACCCAGACGCTTCGCCGCGCCGGGGTGTCAGCTGAAGCCAAGAAAGCAGAGTGCCATGCCACGTCGCCGCGAAGTCCCCAAACGCGAAATCCTGCCCGACCCGAAGTTCGGTTCGATTGATCTGTCCAAGTTCATGAACGTCATCATGGAGTCGGGCAAGAAGGCGGTTGCCGAGCGCATCATTTACGGTGCGCTGGAGCAGGTCGAGAAGAAGGCCGGCAAGGAGCCGCTGGAAGTCTTCCTGACCGCGATCAACAACGTCAAGCCGATGGTTGAAGTCAAGTCGCGCCGGGTCGGCGGCGCCAACTACCAGGTGCCGGTGGAAGTGCGGCCGGTGCGCCGCTTGGCCTTGGCGATGCGCTGGCTCAAAGAGTCGGCGCGCAAGCGCGGCGAGAAGTCGATGGCCGCGCGTCTGGCCAACGAGTTGCTGGAGGCCAGCGAAGGCCGCGGCGGCGCGATGAAAAAGCGCGACGAAGTGCACCGCATGGCCGAGGCCAACAAGGCGTTCTCGCACTTCCGCTTCTGAGTACACCACCCGCCCAGCTTTTCTGGCCGCCGACTCGGGTTATTACTGACCCGGTGGCGGCCCCTGCATTTGGAGTCACACCATGGCCCGCAAAACACCCATCGAGCGCTACCGCAACATCGGCATCTCGGCGCACATCGACGCCGGCAAGACCACGACCACCGAGCGGATCCTGTACTACACCGGGGTCAACCACAAGATCGGCGAGGTCCACGATGGCGCGGCCACGATGGACTGGATGGAGCAGGAGCAGGAGCGTGGCATCACGATCACCTCGGCGGCGACCACCTGCTTCTGGAAGGGCATGGACCTGACCCATCCCGAGCACCGCATCAACATCATCGACACCCCCGGACACGTCGACTTCACGATCGAGGTCGAGCGTTCGATGCGGGTGCTGGACGGCGCCTGCATGGTCTATTGCGCGGTCGGTGGCGTGCAACCGCAGTCCGAGACCGTCTGGCGCCAGGCCAACAAGTACAAGGTGCCGCGGCTGGCCTTTGTCAACAAGATGGACCGCACCGGCGCCAACTTCTTCAAGGTCTTCGAGCAGATGAAGACCCGCCTGAAGGCCAACCCCGTGCCTATCGTCATCCCGATCGGCGCCGAGGAGCACTTCAAGGGCGTCATCGACCTGATGAAGATGAAGGCGATCATTTGGGACGAGCCCTCGCAGGGCATGAAGTTCAGCTACGAGGAGGTCCCCGCCGATCTGCTGGCCGATGCCCAGAAGTGGCGCGAGAACATGGTCGAGGCGGCGGCCGAGGCGACCGAAGAGCTGATGAACAAGTACCTCGAGTCGGGCGAACTGAGCGAGGACGAGATCAGGGCCGGTATCCGCACCCGCACCATCGCGGCCGAGATCCAGCCGATGTTTTGCGGCACCGCCTTCAAGAACAAGGGTGTGCAGCGCATGCTCGACGGCGTGATCGAGTTCATGCCCTCGCCGATCGACATCCCGCCCGTGCCCGGCACCGACGGCGACGAAGCGCCCACCCAACGCCGCGCCGCCGATGACGAGAAGTTCGCCGCGCTGGCGTTCAAGCTGATGACCGACCCCTATGTCGGCCAGCTCACCTTCGTGCGCGTCTACTCTGGCGTGCTCAAGTCCGGCGACTCGGTCTACAACCCGATCCGCGGCAAGAAGGAACGCATCGGCCGGATCCTGCAGATGCACGCCAACCAGCGCGAAGAGATCAAGGAGATCCTGGCCGGCGACATCGCTGCCTGTGTCGGCCTGAAGGACGTGACCACGGGCGAGACCCTGTGCGACCCCAACTCCATCATCACGCTCGAACGCATGGTCTTCCCCGAGCCAGTGATTTCGCAGGCGGTCGAGCCCAAGACCAAGGCCGACCAAGAGCGCATGGGCATCGCCCTGGGCCGATTGGCACAGGAGGATCCGTCGTTCCGCGTCAAGACCGACGAGGAGTCGGGCCAGACCATCATCTCCGGCATGGGTGAGTTGCACCTGGAAATCATCGTCGACCGGATGAAGCGCGAGTTCAACGTCGAAGCCAACGTCGGCAAGCCGCAGGTGGCCTACCGCGAGACGATTCGCAAGACCGTGACCGACATCGAAGGCAAGTTCGTGCGCCAGTCCGGCGGCAAGGGCCAGTACGGCCACGTGGTGCTCAAGATTGAGCCGCAGGAGCCCGGCAAGGGTTTCGAATTCGTCGACGCGATCAAGGGCGGCGTGGTGCCGCGCGAGTTCATCCCGGCGGTCGAGAAGGGCGTGGTCGAGTCGCTGCCCAACGGAGTATTGGCCGGCTATCCGGTGGTCGACGTCAAGGTCACGCTGACCTTCGGTTCGTATCACGATGTCGACTCGAATGAAAACGCCTTCAAGATGGCCGCCTCGCTGGGCTTCAAGGACGGCTGCCGCAAGGCCTCGCCGGTGATCCTTGAGCCGATGATGGCGGTCGAGGTCGAGACGCCCGAGGACTACGCCGGCTCGGTCATGGGCGACCTGTCGTCGCGCCGCGGCATGGTGCAGGGCATGGACGACATGCCCGGCGGCGGCAAGGTCATCAAGGCCGAGGTGCCGTTGTCGGAGATGTTCGGCTACTCGACCACGCTGCGTTCGATGTCGCAGGGTCGGGCCACCTACACCATGGAGTTCAAGCACTACAGCGAGGCGCCCAAGAACGTCGCCGACGCGATCATCACCGCGCGCGGTAAGTGAGGCACTGAAGAATCGATGGGTCTTCGGCGCCTCCGCAGTTCGCTGCCCGTGGCGGGCGATGCGCCGGAAACCTTAACCACGCACGGGCACTGTTCTTTTGAAGAGACGGAGTTTTTGAGATGGCAAAGAGCAAATTTGAGCGCACCAAGCCGCACGTCAACGTGGGCACGATTGGCCACGTCGACCATGGCAAGACCACGCTGACGGCGGCGATCACGACGGTGCTGGCGGCCAAGTTTGGCGGCGAG
>JANXYH010000006.1 GCA_025350145.1 Burkholderiales bacterium
CCGGCTTGAGCGTGCTGCGGATCCAGGCCACGCGCTGAGGCAGCAGCCGTCGAGCCTGCTGGCTACCCTTGCCGCGCGGTGATCGTGTAAGGTCCGTGCCCAGCCATGGCCCAGACCGACACCCAGATCGCTGCCGGCCGCGCCGCCGCCGCTTTCCACCTGGAGCTGCGCCTGCAGACCTTGCCGGACGCCCCGCTGCGCAGCGGGGCGCTGCACCTTTCGGCCATTGTCAGTGCCTGTTACCGCAGCCCGGCGCCGCTGCCCGCAGGAACCCCGGTGCTGCTGCGCCTGATGGTGGCGGTGAACGCCGACCCGCCCGCGCCAGGCGCCAGGCATCTGCTGTGGTCGGCGCTGCACAGCGGCCAGTGGCTGGAAGTGCTGGCCAACGGCGAGTTGCCGCTGCTGAGGGCGGTCGATGACGGCGTGTTCACTCTGGCGGGGCAGCAGCAGCGGCCGGTGTTCAAGGTGGACCTGCCGCCGCCTGAGGCCGCTGCTTCAGCCTGGCATCGACTGCGGCGCTGGCTGGGCGGCGGCTGATGTCAATGGCGGACCGCGCTGACCTTGGGCAGCGGCGGAATGTGCAGTGGCTGGCCGGGCAGGATGCGATTCGGATCGCCGCCTATCAGCCGGCGGTTGGCGGCGTAGATCACCGGCCATTTGTGCATGTCGTGGTAATAGCGCTGCGCCAGTTTGGACAGCCAATCGCCATAGCTCACCACATGGATGCGCCAGCCCGGGGCTGAGCTTGCCGCCCCAGGTTGCTGCGACGGTGACCCCAGGCCCAGGATGGCGCGCCGCGGAGCGTAGCCCAGCGCCGCACTGTCGGATGCTTGCCCTGGCGCTTGTGTGCCAAGCACGCCAGGCAGCCTGGCGCTCTGCCGCCCGGTGGCGAGCGTGGCCGTTGCCGGCAAATGGCGGCCCGGGCCGGTACTGCTCATGCCCACCGCGAGCGTCTGCGCGACCGTCTCCGGGTTGGCCACCAACTGCGACCGCACTTCCATTGCCAGCACCGCCACGCCATCGACGAGCAGGATGCGCGGGCCTTCGACCAACGCCGCCGAGCCATAGACCTTGGCTTGGGCGATGCCGGGGTAGAACCTCTCCAACTCGGCCAGACCGCTGACGACGGCGCCGGTCCGGTCGGCAATCCGCAGCCGCCCGAGCAGGTCACGGAAGGCGTAGAGGGTGTGGCCGACCTGTTCCGCGCCCATCTTCCATTCGACGCTGAACATCACCACACCGCGACCTCGGACGTTGGACATCACCTCGGCGATGTTGCGCAGCGCCGGCAGCGCCGTGACCCGCGCGCCGAGGTTGCGCAGCACCGGCAGCAGTTCATCGACAAACGCGCCGCCCAGCTCGGCGACCTTGCCGAAGCCGGCGGCCCTGGCCAGATCATCGACCGAGGCGAAGGCACTCACGCCGACCTGGCGCAAGGCCTTGGTGGCGCTCATCCAGGTGCAGATGTCGCCGCCGGCATCGACTAGGACTCGGGCCAGCACAAAGCGGCTGAGCTTGCCTGCGGCCGGCGCCAGTTGCAGCAGCCGCAGCCCGTCGTGCAAGTAGCCCTTGACCCCGCCTTCGGCCGCACCCTCGCCCAGGCGCAGCACATCGACCAGGCCGGCACCCAGGGTCATCGAGGTCTCGGCCAGTGTCGCCACGGTGACCGAGAACCAGTTCGGGTGGGCATCGATCATTTCATCCAGGGCCTCCGAGCTGACGCGGTGCTGCTCGTCCCACCAGTCGGCGATATCGCTTGCGGCAAACATGGCGGGCTTCCTCGGTTGAATTGCACTGGCTACTGGCGGCGCCATTTTGAGCGCCGCCGGCCGAGCTGCCGGCGATCAACCCGGCCTGCCGTTCGCTATGCTGCGGTCTTGCCTGGTCCTTGTGCTTGACCAGGTGCTTGCACCTGCCGCCACCGACTCAAACCAGACCCATGCCCCGCATCCTGATCGCCGGCTACCAGCACGAGACCAACACCTTTGCGCCGAGTCTGGCGGACTGGGCGGCGTTCAACCGTGGCGACTCGTTCCCGGCCTTTGTCCGTGGCCAGGCGATGCGCGACCAGCTCAGCGGCATCAACATCCCTGTGGGCGGCTTTATCGAAGCCGCCAAGGCGCGTGGCTGGACGCTGCTGCCGTCGGTCTGGGCGGGTGCGATCCCGTCTTCGTTCGTCACCCGCGACGCCTTCGAGCGGATCGCCGGGGCGATCGTCGACGACCTGCGGGCGGCCTGCCAGGCTGGCGGGCTGGACGCGGTCTACCTCGACCTGCATGGCGCGGCGGTGGCCGAGCACGCGGCCGACAGCGAGGGCGAGCTGCTGGCCCGGCTGCGCGCCGTGGTTGGGCCCGAGCTGCCCATCGTCGCCAGCCTGGACCTGCATGCCAACCTCAGCCGGCGGATGCTGGCCACGGCCGACGCGCTGGTGGCCTACCGCAGCTACCCGCATGTGGACATGGCCGAGACCGGCGCGCGCGCGGCCGAGCTGCTGGCGCGGCGCCTGGCCGCCGGCCGGCGCGAGCCGCTGGCCTGGCGCCGGTTGCCGTTCCTGATCCCGCTCAATGCCCAAAGCACCTGGCAGGAGCCGGCCGGCACCTTGTACCGGCAACTGGCCGAGATCGACGCCGCCAACGGCACGGTGCTGAGCTTCTGCATGGGCTTTCCGGCCTCCGATTTCGACGAATGCGCGCCCATGGTCTGGGGCCATGGGGCGCAGGCCGAGGCCGCCGTGGACCAGCTCTACGCGGCCGTGGCCGAGCCCGGCCAGTGGCGGCAAGAGGTGTTGCCGGCGGCCGAGGCGGTGGCCAAGGCGATTACCCTGGCCAGCGACGCCAGCCGGCCGGTGGTCATCGCCGATACCCAGGACAACCCCGGCGCCGGCGGTGACAGCAACACCACCGGCATGCTCCACGCCCTGCTCGCCCAGGGTGCCGGCAGGCGCTTTCCGGGCGAGGTGGCGCTGGGCCTGATGTTCGACCCGGCGGCGGCGCAGCTCGCCCACCAGGCCGGCATCGGCGCCGAGATCGAACTGGCGCTGGGCAAGGCGGTGCCGACCTTCAGCGGCAAGCCCAGCGACCCGCCGCTGCGTGGCCGCTTCCTGGTGCGCGCCCTCAGCGATGGCGTTTGCACGCTCACCGGGCCGATGATGCGCGGCCTGACGGTGCAGCTCGGCGCCAGCGCCTGCCTGGAGATCGAAGGCATCCTGATCGCCGTCACCAGCGGCAAAAAGCAGTTGCTCGACCGGGCGCTGCTGCGCATGGTGGGCATCCAGGCCGAGCGGCTGCGCATCGTCGTGGTCAAGAGCTCCAACCATTTCCGCGCCGACTTCCAAGCCCACGCCAGCGCCGTGCTGGTGGCCAAGGCCGCCGGCCCGATGGCGGCCGACCCGGGCGATTTGCCCTGGCGCCATCTGCCCGCCCACATTCGCAGGAGACCTTGATGACCACGCCCACGTCCACCACCACGTCCACCACCACCGCAACCGACCTGAGCCAGCACAGCGCCAGTGAACTGCTGGCGCTGTACCGCAGCGGCCAGGCCTCGCCACTGGAGGCCACGCAGGCGGTGCTGGCGCGCATTGCCAGGCTCAACCCGCAGCTCAAGGCCTTCGTCCTGGTCGACGAGGCAGCGGCCCTGGCTGCGGCCCGGGCCAGCACCGCGCGCTGGTCGGCCCAGCGCCGTGACGGCAGCACGGTCGGCAGCGCGGTCGGCAGCCTGGAGGGCGTGCCGACCTCGATCAAGGATCTGATCCTGACCCGTGGCTGGCCGACGCTGCGCGGCAGCCGCACCGTCGACCCGGACCAGCCCTGGGACGTCGATGCCCCGGCCACGGCGCGGCTGCGCGAGGCCGGGGCGGTGCTGCTGGGCAAGACCGCGACGCCCGAGTTCGGCTGCAAGGGCGAGACCAATTCGCCCTTGAGCGGCCTCACCCGCAACCCCTGGAACCTGGCCAAGACGCCGGGCGGATCGTCGGGCGGCGCGGCGGCAGCCATCGCCGCCGGGCTGGGGCCGCTGGCGATCGGCACCGACGGCGCCGGCAGCGTGCGCATCCCGGCGGCGTTCTGCGGCAACGTCGGCCTGAAACCGAGTTTCGGCCGCGTCCCGGCCTGGCCGCTGTCACCCTTCGGCACTGTCGCCCACCTCGGCCCGCACACCCTGAGCGTGCGCGACGCGGCGCTGATGTTGAACGTGCTCAAGCGCCCCGACGCGCGCGACTGGACCTCGCTGCCGTTTGACGACAGCGACTGCTGCGCCGGCCTGGACGACGGCGTGCGCGGCCTGCGCATCGCCTATTCGCCGCGGCTGGGCTATGCCAAGTCGGTCCACCCCGAGATCGCCGCAGCGGTGGCTGCCGGGGTGCAGCGCCTGGCCGAACTGGGGGCGCAGGTGGAGGCGGTCGATCCGGGCATAGAAGACCCGCTGGAGATCACCGTCGGGCTGTGGTTCGCTGGCGCCTGGACGGTCTGGAGCGGCCTGACGCCGGCCCAGCAGGCGCTCACCGACCCCGATTTCGCGGCCGAGGCCGAGCTTGGCGCGCGCCTGAGTGCGCTCGATGTCCAGCGCCTGCACCTGCGCCGCGGCGCGCTCGGCAGCCACTTGCGCCAGTTCATGCAGCAATGGGACTTGCTGGTCACGCCGACCGTGGCGGTGCCGGCCTTTGATGTGCGCCCGCCCGGTTCGGCGCCGATGCAGGCGGAGTCGATGCTCGGCTGGACGCCGTTCAGCTACCCCTTCAACCTCAGCCAGCAGCCGGCCATCACCGTGCCCTGTGGCCTGACCAGCGACGGCCTGCCGATCGGTCTGCAGATCGTCGGCCCGATGTTCGGCGACGCCCTGGTGCTGCGCGCCGCCCAGGCCTTCGAGTCGGTCTGCCCGGTGCGCCGGCCGGTGCTCTGAGCATGGCCGAGATCACCGACTGGGACGGCCAGGCGCTGTCCGACGCGATCCACGCCCGCAGCGTGTCCTGCCGCGAGGTGATGGCCGCCTACCTGGCGCGCATCCAGCGGCTGAACCCGGCGCTCAACGCGATCGTCAACCTCGCCGACGAGGCGCAGTTACTGGCCCAGGCCGATGCCCGCGACGCGCAACTCGCCGCCGGCCAGTCCTGCGGCTGGCTGCATGGCATGCCGCTGGCGGTCAAGGATTTGTCGGCGGCGCAGGGCTTTCCCACCACCTTTGGCGTGCAGGCGCTGGCCGGCGCGGTCGCGGCCGAGGACGGCCTGCTGGCGGCGCGGATGAAGGCCGCCGGCGGCATCGTCATCGGCAAGACCACGGTGCCCGAGTTCGGCCTGGGCTCGCACACCTTCAGCAGCCTGTTCGGCGCCACGCCCAATGCCTGGGACGACCAGGTCACGGCCGGCGGCTCCTCGGGCGGCGCGGCGGTGGCACTGGCGCACAGGCTGTTGCCGGTGGCCGACGGCTCCGACCTGATGGGCTCGCTGCGCAACCCGGCCGGCTGGAACCATGTCTTCGGCCTGCGCCCCAGCGCCGGCCGGGTGCCGCGCTGGCCAGCGGCCGATGTCTGGAGCAGCGGGCTGGCCACCGAAGGGCCGATGGCGCGCAATGTCCATGACCTGGCCTGCCTGCTGGCGGTGCAGGCCGGCTACGACGCGCGGCTGCCGCTGTCGCTGGCGACGCCGCCCGGCACCGCGTTCATGCCGCCGCCGCAGCAGCCCAGCGCCCAGGGCCTGCGCATCGGCTGGCTGGGCGACCTGGACGGCTACCTGGCAATCGCCCCAGGCATCCTGCCGCTGTGCGCGCAGGCGCTGGCGCGGCTGGCCGGCGCCGGTGCCGAGGTGCTGCCGCTGGCGCTGGGCTTCGATCCGGCGGCGCTGTGGCAGGCCTGGCTGGTCTGGCGCCAGGCCCAGACCGCGCAGAACATGGCTGCGGTGATGGCCATGCCCGGGGCGCGCGCCCAGCTCAAGCCCGAGGCGCTGTGGGAATTCGACGCCGCGCAGGGCCTCAGCCAGGCCGACATGGCCGCCGCCAGCCAGATCCGTTCGGCCTACTACCAGCACCTGTTGAGGCTGTTCGAGCGCTTCGATGTGCTCGCCCTGCCTACCGCCCAGGTCTGGCCGTTTGCGCTGGCCCAGCGTTGGCCGCAGCAGATCGGTGATCGGCAGATGGACACCTACCACCGCTGGATGGAGCTGACCCTGTACGCCACCTTTGCCGGCCTGCCGGCGATCAGCCTGCCGGCCGGATTCGACCCCAGCGGGCGCTGGCCGATGGGCCTGCAGCTGATAGGCCGGCCCCAGGGCGACGCCGCTTTGCTCGGCGTGGCGGCGGCCTACGAGGCGCTGATCCCCGAACTGCTGGCGCGGCGCCCGCCTGAGCCAGGCCGCGTCCGATGAGGCTGCCGACCCTGCGCCAGGCCGCCAAAGCCGGCGCCATCGCCCTGCTGTCCTGGGGCCTGTTGTGCGGCCTGGCCTGGCTGGCTTTGCCGGGGCTGATCCAGTCGCAATTGCAGACCCGGTTGGGCGCACTGCTCGGCCGGCCGGTGACGGTCGCGGCGGTGCGCGTCAGGCCCTGGGCGCTGGCGCTGGAGATCGACGGCCTGAGCCTGGCCGGCAGCGCCGCCACCCGGCCAGGCGCCACCGGCGGTGCGCCCAGCCTGGAACTGGCCAATTTGGCGCTGTCGCTGTCGGCCAGCTCGCTCTGGCAGCGGGCGCTGGTGGTAGACAGCCTGGACATCGTCGGCCCGCAGGTTCGCATCACCCGCGCCGCCGATGGCCGCTACGACATCGACGACATCGTCCGGCGCCTGCTGGCGCTGGCGGCCGAGCCCCAAGCCGAGGCCCAGCCCGGCCTGCCGCGGATCGTGCTGCGCGGCCTGCAATTGCGCGACGCCGGCTTGCGCATGGACGACCGGCGGGCCGGCGCGACGCACCTGCTGGAAGGCCTGGCGCTGAGCCTGCCGCTGCTCTCGACCCTGCCGGGCGATGCCCAGCGCGAAGTTGGGCCACGCTTTTCCGGCCGGATCAACGGCCGGCCCTTCGACAGCAGCCTGCAGGGCACGCCGTTTGCGCCACTGCGCCAAGGCCTGTGGCGGCTCAAGCTCGACGCCCTGGACCTGGCGCCCGCCGCCGCGTACCTGCCGCCAGCCCTGCCTTTGCGCCTGGCCAACGGCCTGCTCAGCGCCGACCTGAGCGTGCAGCTTGCGCAGGCCGCGGACAAGGCCTGGACGCTGGCCGTCAGCGGCAGCCTGGAGCTGCAAAAGCTGCTGCTGAAGGACCCGCAGGGCCAGCCGCTGCTGGGCTGGGACAGGATGCAACTGGCGATCACCAGGATCGAGCCATTGCGCCAACAGGTGGCGTTGCAGCGGCTGCAAATCGACAACCCGGTGCTGAGCTTGCGGCGCGACGGCGCCGGGCAGTTGGCCTGGCCGCCCTCGGGCGCGCCCGAGGCGGCGCGGGCCCCGGCGGCCGGCGCGGGAGACAGCGCCGCGTCGACCTGGCAGTTCAGCCTGGCCGAGTTGGAGCTCAAGGACGGTCGCGCGGGCTGGCGCGACGCCAGCACCAGCCCGGCCGCCGAGCTCGATCTGGTCGAGCTGCAACTGCGCGCCAGCGCCATGCAGTGGCCGGCGACGGCGCCGCTGTCGGCGTCGCTGTCGGGGCGGTTGCAGCGCCCGGCAGCGGCCGGCGCCGCTGACCTCGGCAAAGTCGCGCTCGAGGGCCAGGTCAGCCCATCGGCGGCGCGACTCCAGCTCGCCGTAGACGGCCTGGCGCTGCCGGCCCTGCAGCCCTACCTGGCGCGCTGGTTGCTGCCGACGCTGAGCGGAACCGCCTCGGCGCATGGCCAGCTCGACTGGGCCGCCACGGGCGAGCAGGCCGGGCTGCGCCTGCAACTGGCCGATGCCAGCGTCGACGGTCTGGCCTTGGCAGGTGCCGGCCTGGGCTGGCAAAGCCTGAGGCTGCGCGGGGTCGAGGTCGACCTGCCCCGGCGGCGCCTGAAGCTCGCCCAGCTCAGCCTGCGCCAGCCCCAGGCGGCGCTGGCGCGAGACGCCGATGGCCGGCTGAGTTTTGCGCGCTGGCTGCGGCCGGCCGCCGCAGACGCACCTGCACCCGCAGCCCCGGCCGCCCCGGCCACCGCCGCCGGTGCCGACCCAGGCTGGCAAATCCGCCTCGACGACCTGGCGCTTGAAGGCGGCAAGCTCGATTGGCGCGACGCCCTGGTCTACGGCCCCGGTGGCGCGCCGCTGGCGCTGCAATTCGACGGCCTGGCGCTGCGGCTGCAAGGCATCGACTGGCCGGCCGTGCGCGGCGCGGTGGCGTCGCCGGCCCGGTTCCAGGGCCAATTGCGGGTGCCGGCCTCGGGCGGCCAGCCGGCCAGCAGCGGCAGCTTTGCCATTGACGCCCGGCTCGACCTGGCCGGCCAGGCACTGAGCAGCAGCCTCACCCTCAACCACCTGCCGCTGGCCGATCTGGTGGCCTACGCGCCCATGCCCGGGCACCTGCGCCTGGCCTCGCTGCAGGCCGGCTTCCAGGGCAAGCTGGCCATGCGGCGGGCGGGCCAGGGCTGGGTGATCGGCCTGGACGGCGACACCCTGCTCGACGACCTGCTGCTGCAGGCCCGCACCGACCCGGTCGCGCCGCTGCTGCAAGGCGAGGTGATCGCCGACGGCAGCGAATTGCTGCGCTGGCGCCAACTCGCCGGCAAGGGCATTCGGCTGCGCCTGGCGCCTGGCGCCAAGCCCGACCTGGCGCTGGCCGAACTGGTGCTGAGCGACTTCTTCAGCCGCCTGGTCATCACCGACAAGGGAGCTTTCAACGTCGTCGATGCGACCCAGTCGGCGGTGCCTGCTCCTGGTGCAGCGGGCGCTGCGGCCGCAGCGCCCGCCTCGGCCGCGACAGCGGACGCCGCCGCCGCCCTGCCGCTGGACATCGCCATCGGCCTGACCAAATTCGTCAACGGCAGCATCGACTTCAACGACCATTTCGTGCGGCCCAACTACCGCGCCGACCTGACCGCCTTGAACGGCCAGGTCGGTGCCTTCAACTCGGCCAACCGCGAGCAGGCGGCGATCGTGCTCAGCGGCAAGGTCGCCGGCACCGGGCAGCTTCAGATCAGCGGCAGCCTCAACCCGGTGGTGCGTCCACTGGCGCTGGACATCCGCGCCAAGGCCGAAGACCTCGAACTGGCGCCGCTGTCGCCCTACGCCGGCAAATACGCCGGCTATGCGATCGAGCGCGGCAAACTCGGCATGGATGTGCACTACAAGATCGACGGCGACGGCCGGCTCGACGCCAGCAACCAGGTCGTGCTGCACCAACTGACCTTCGGTGACAAGGTCGATTCGCCCGATGCCATTTCCCTGCCGGTGCGTCTGGCGGTGGCCCTGCTGAAGGACCGCAACGGCGTGATCGACATCAACCTGCCGATCAGCGGCAGCCTGTCGGACCCGCAATTCAGCCTCGGCGGACTGATCTTCAAGGTCATCGTCAACCTGATCGGCAAGGTGCTGACCGCGCCGTTCGCGCTGCTTGGCGGCGGCGCTGGCGGCGACCGCCTGGACATGGTCGAGTTCGTTCCCGGCACGGCGCTGCTGGCCGAGGGCGCGCAAGCCACCCTGGCCAAGGTCGCCAGCGCCTTGCTTGATCGGCCGTCGCTGCTGCTGACCGCCGCCGGCAGCGCCGACCCGCAAACCGAGCGCCTGGCCTACCGGCGCGCCACGCTCGACGCCAGGCTGGCCCGCGACAGGCCCGGCGCGCCAGCCCTGGCTGCGGCCGAGCGCGAGCCGCTGCTGGCGGCGATCCCGGCCGACGACGCGGCGATGCAGGAACTGGCCCTGCAGCGCGGCCTGGCCGTGCGCGAGGCGCTGATCGCCCGCGGCCTGCCAGCGGCGCGGTTGTTCATCGCCGCGCCCAAGCTGCACCTGCCTGCTGCCGAAGGTGCCGCCAGCGCCGCCAGTGCCCCGGCCTGGACGCCGCGGGCGCAACTCACGCTCACGGCGCCGTGAGGCTGGCCAACCGACGCCGCCAGCGGGCCCCTTGAACTTGCCGCCAAGGTCCCTATAATCAGTTGTTAGCACTCGACGATAATGAGTGCTAACAACCCGGCCCAGCCTCGGCGGGCACCGGCAATCCAGCATGTGAATGCGCGCCCACTTCCGTGGCGTCACGCGTCCTTGCTACCTTTTTTGTTGAACCCCTTAGGAGATACGATGAAACTTCGTCCTTTGCACGATCGCGTGATCGTCAAGCGCCTGGAGCAAGAAACCAAGACCGCCTCGGGCATTGTCATCCCCGACAACGCCGCCGAAAAGCCCGACCAGGGTGAAGTGCTGGCGGTCGGCCCGGGCAAGCGCAACGACAAGGGCGACTTCGTCGCCGTCAACATCGCCGTCGGCGACCGCGTGCTGTTCGGCAAGTACTCGGGCCAGACCGTCAAGGTCGATGGCGACGAACTGCTGGTGATGCGCGAAGAGGACCTCTTCGCCGTCGTCGAGAAGTAATCCGGCGCCCCGCTCACCCCCTTTTATTGAATTCGGAGAATTGCACATGGCAGCTAAAGACGTAGTGTTTGGCGCGGACGCCCGTACGCGCATGGTCGAAGGCGTGAACATCCTGGCCAATGCGGTCAAGGTCACGCTCGGCCCCAAGGGCCGCAACGTGGTGCTCGAGCGCTCGTTCGGCGCCCCCACCGTCACCAAGGACGGTGTCTCGGTCGCCAAGGAGATCGAGCTCAAGGACAGGCTGCAGAACATGGGCGCGCAGATGGTCAAGGAAGTCGCTTCCAAGACCAGCGACATCGCCGGTGACGGCACCACCACCGCCACCGTGCTGGCCCAGTCGATCGTCCGCGAAGGCATGAAGTTCGTTGCCGCCGGCATGAACCCGATGGACCTCAAGCGTGGCATCGACAAGGCCGTGGTGGCCCTGGTGGCCGAGCTGAAGAAGCAGTCCAGGGCGACCACCACCAGCAAGGAAATTGCCCAGGTTGGCACGATCAGCGCCAACAGCGATGAAGAGGTCGGCACCATCATCGCCCAGGCGATGGACAAGGTCGGCAAGGAAGGCGTCATCACGGTCGAGGACGGCAAGAGCCTGAACAGCGAACTCGACGTGGTCGAGGGCATGCAGTTCGACCGCGGCTACCTCTCGCCCTACTTCATCAACAACCCCGAGAAGCAATCGGCGTTGCTGGACAACCCCTTCGTGCTGCTGTTCGACAAGAAGATCAGCAACATCCGTGACCTGCTGCCGACGCTTGAGCAAGTCGCCAAGGCCGGCCGTCCGCTGCTGATCGTGGCCGAAGAGGTCGAGGGCGAGGCCCTGGCCACGCTGGTGGTCAACACCATCCGCGGCATCCTCAAGGTCTGCGCTGTCAAGGCGCCGGGCTTCGGCGACCGCCGCAAGGCCATGCTCGAAGACATCGCCATCCTGACCGGCGGCAAGGTCATCGCCGAAGAGGTCGGCCTGACGCTGGAGAAGGTCACCCTGGCCGATCTGGGCCAGGCCAAGCGCGTCGAAGTGGGCAAGGAAAACACCACCCTCATCGACGGCAGCGGTGCCGCCGCCGACATCGAGGCCCGGGTCAAGCAGATCCGCGTCCAGATCGAAGAGGCCACCAGCGACTACGACCGTGAGAAGCTGCAAGAGCGCGTGGCCAAGTTGGCCGGCGGTGTTGCGGTGATCAAGGTCGGCGCCGCCACCGAGGTCGAGATGAAGGAAAAGAAAGCCCGCGTCGAAGATGCCCTGCACGCGACCCGCGCTGCGGTTGAAGAAGGCATCGTCGCCGGCGGCGGCGTGGCCCTGCTGCGTGCCCGCCAATCGGCTGGCGTCATCAAGGGTGACAACACCGACCAGGAAGCCGGCATCAAGATCGTGCTGCGTGCGGTCGAGCAGCCGTTGCGCGAGATCGTCGCCAACGCCGGCGACGAGCCCAGCGTGGTGATCAACAAGGTGCTCGAAGGCACGGGCAACTACGGCTACAACGCTGCCAACGGCACCTATGGCGACATGATCGAAATGGGCATCCTGGACCCGACCAAGGTCACCCGTACCGCGCTGCAGAACGCCGCGTCGGTCTCGGGCCTGATGCTGACGACCGAAGCCATGGTCGCCGAGGCGCCCAAGGACGAGCCGGCCGGCGGCGGCATGTCCGGTGGCGGCATGGGTGGCATGGGCGGCATGGGCGGCATGGACATGTAAGTCCAGTGACATCTGCCGGTCCGCGTCAGCGGGCCGGCCTGTGTCCAGCAGGCCACTTCCGGGGGAAATCCTGGGGTGGCCTGTTTCGTTTTCCGCAACACCCCTGGCAGGGCAGAGATCGATAATTCGGCGATGGTGCTTCGCCTCTCGCTGACCGAATTTGTCGAGGAAGAACTGCTGCGTGTGCCGCTGGTCTTCGATGCGGTCGTCGATGCCGTCTACGACCAATGGCGGCAGACGTTGGCGGTGCATGGCCGCGACAGTGGCGTCTTGACCCGGATGCTGCACATGCAGCGCGCGGCCTTCAGTCGCCAGGCGCTGGCCAGCGTGCGCACGGCAGTGCTGGAGAGCGCACGGGAGATCGTTGCCCTCAAGCCCCTGCCGGCCGCAGCAGCCCGGCCCAAGGCCAGCGCGGCCAGAGAATTGAAGCTGGTCGACGAGGCCGACGTGCTAGCCGACCTGGCCTGCGGCCGTTGCACCGAGCGGATCGTGTCCGACGCCGAGTTCGAGCTGCGCGAGCTGCATGCCTACACCTCGGCCCTGGTCGGTGACCGCAAGGTGTCGCGCCCCACCAACCCGCTACAGCCCCAGCATTTCGCCCGCGCGCTGTGGACGGCCTGCCAGGGCCTGCCGGTCGACCCCGGCGTCCGCGACGACTTTTTCCGCCGCGCAACACCCGTGCTGGCGCAGGCGCTGCGCAGCGGCTTGAGCGCGGCCTGTGCCAGGTTGGAGGCCGAAGGGGTGAGCCCCGCCGTCCACGGCACCGTGGTGCTGGAGCCGCCATCGTCGGCCCTGGCCTACCGCGCCGAGGTGCCGCTGGCTTGGCGCAGCGCCGCGCTGCCGCAGGACCTGAGTGCATTGCGCACGCGCATGCGCCCTTTCGCCGATCACAGTACCTCGCCGGATCGGCTCGACGACGCCACGACCACCGCGCCCGCCAGTTTCGGCCCGAGCACCCGGCCAGACGACCTGCGGCATTCGCCGGCAGGCGATACCGAAGCAGGCGCCGTGCATGGTGCCGCACCTGTTGCCGCACCTGTCTTTCCCGCTGACGACCCACAGTTGGCGGCGATGATGTCCCGGCTGTATGCCCACATGACCCAGGACGCCGGCCTGTCGCCCGAGGTCAGCGAACTGCTGGGTGGCCTGAAGTCGACATTCGAGCGCGTCTCATTGGCCGACGGCGAGATGGTCAACGGCTTCGACCATCCGGTCTGGCGCTTCTTTGACCGTGTCGCCTTTGCGCTCGAGACCGCGCCGCCGGCCGAGCGGCCACGCATGCTGGGCCTGGCGCGCAACCTGATCGACAACCTTGCCAATGACGCGCTGGCCGATGCCTCGCGCTTTGCCTGGGCGATCGACAAGCTCGACGCGCAGGAGCGCCAGTCGCTGCGCCTGGCCACCAAGGTGGCGGCGGCCGACATCCTGCGCCTGGTGCAATCTGAGCAGCCGGGCGGGCCGCAGCACGCGTCGACGCGCCCTGCGGGTGAAGACCTCGCCCGGATCGCGATCGACATTGAGTCCCTGGACACCGTGCCGGGCTCGGTCATGCCGGGGCCGGCGTCGGGCAGCGAAGACCCGCCCCTGGCGCTGAACATGGTCTGCCCGGGCGAGCGGATGCGGATCTTTCTGCAGGGCCAGTGGCGGCCACTGCAACTGCTCTGGTCGCGCGATGACCTGTGGCTGCTGCGCGACCTCGACGACGACCGCAAATGGGTGCTGCGGCCGGGTGCGATCGAACGCCTGATCGCCGAACGCCTGGCCCAGCCGCTGCGCATCCGCTCGCTGGCGCGTCTGGCCGCCGAACAGTTGCAGGACGAGCTCTAGGGCTGGCGGGCCAAACCGGCGTCGCGCCAGGCCATCAGGCTGGCGGCGACCTCGGCCACGCCCAGGCGCGACAGGGCCGAGAACAGCGCCACGCCGATGTCGGCGGCGTCGCTGGCCAGGCCCTCGACGGCGCCGAGTTTGTGCTGGGCATTCAGCAGCGACTTGGC
>JANXYH010000193.1 GCA_025350145.1 Burkholderiales bacterium
CTCGCCGCCAAACTTGGCCGCCAGCACCGTCGTGATCGCCGCCGTCAGCGTGGTCTTGCCATGGTCGACGTGGCCAATCGTGCCCACGTTGACGTGCGGCTTGGTGCGCTCAAATTTGCTCTTTGCCATCTCAAAAACTCCACTCAAGGATTGGACTTGCGCCGCAAGCCCGCGCTACTTTGACGAATATTCCGAAAAAGTTCTGGTGCCCATGGCGGGAATCGGACCCGCGACCTCCCCCTTACCAAGGGGGTGCTCTACCACTGAGCCACATGGGCATCGACACAGGTCTGGGTGCTGTCGCGCAACACCCAAACCCCTGCCGACGACACTCAAGAATCCACCTGCGCAGACACTGTCTTGGAGCGGGAAACGGGAATCGAACCCGTGTCATTAGCTTGGAAGGCTAAGGTTCTACCATTGAACTACTCCCGCCTTGCCAGCCAGCACGACAGCGCTCGCGGGTCCAAAAGTACATTTGCTTTGGTGGAGGAGGCTGGATTCGAACCAGCGTAGGCGTAAGCCAACAGATTTACAGTCTGCCCCCTTTAGCCACTCGGGCACCCCTCCGAAGCGAACTCAAGAGTATAGCAGGGTTTGTCCGCCCGGCGGCTGGCTGCCGAGCCGCCAACTGACCCGCCGCGGCGCGCCCAGCCAGGCGTTGGCGGCGCGGAAGTGGCCGCAGCCGACGAACGGCAGCGGCGGCCGGCGCGCCGACAGCGGCGAGGGGTGGTTGGCCGCCAGCAGCAGGTGCCGACCGCCGCCCAGCGCGCTGATCAGCGGCGCCTTGGCCTGCGCATGGGCGCCCCAGAGCATGAACACCTTGCCGCCCGGATCACTGGCCACCGCCCCGATCAAGGCATCCGTCAGCGCTTCCCAGCCTTGCCGGGCGTGGGACGCCGGCCGGCCGTCCTCGACCGTCAGCACGCAGTTGAGCAGCAGCACCCCCTGGTCGGCCCAGGCGCCGAGTTGACCCGCCGCCGGCTTGGCCGGCGCTGCGCCCACCTCGGCCATCCCCTCGGCGACCGCCTCGGCCGCCACCTCGGCCAGGATGTTGCGCAGACTCGGCGGCACGGCCACGCCAGCCGGCACCGAGAACGCCAGCCCTTCGGCTTGGCCGGCGCCGTGGTACGGATCCTGGCCAAGGATGATGACGCGCAACCCGGCGCGGCGCGTCAGTGCCAGCGCGCGCAGCGGCGAATCGGGGTAAACCGTCGCGCCGCCAGCCAGGCGGGCCTGCACGAAGGCCTGCAGGCGCTGGCCGGCGGCGCTGCCACGCCAGGGCTGGACCACATCGCTCCAGTCCTCGGGCACGGCCTCCAGCAGCGCCGACAAGGGCCGGCGCAGCCGGTTGTCGACGCCCACCGCCCGTCGCTCAGCCAAACAGTGCCGCCAGCGCCACGCCGGGGTCGTCGGCGCGCATGAAGGCCTCGCCAACCAGGAAGGCGTTGACCTGGGCCGCGCGCATGCGCTGCACGTCGGGCACGCCAAGGATGCCCGACTCCGTCACCAGCAGCCGGTCGGCCGGAACCCGCGGCAACAGACCCAGGGTGGTCTCCAGCGAGACTTCAAAAGTACGCAGGTTGCGGTTGTTGATGCCCAGCAGCGGGGTCTTCAGCGCCAGCGCGCGCTCAAGTTCGGCGCCGTCGTGGACCTCGACCAGCACGTCCAGCCCGAGCGCCAGGGCCTGCGCCTCCAAGCCGGCCATCTGCGCATCACCCAGGCAGGCGGCGATCAACAAGATGGCATCGGCGCCCATGGCAGCGGCCTCCAGCACCTGGTAGGCGTCGACGATGAAGTCCTTGCGCAGCACCGGCAGCGCGCAGGCGGCGCGGGCCTGGCGCAGGTACTCGGCCGAGCCCTGGAAGAACTGCGCGTCGGTCAGCACGCTCAGGCAGGCCGCGCCGTGGCGGGCATAGCTGGCGGCGATCTCGGCAGGCACGAAGTGCTCGCGCAAGATGCCCTTGCTCGGGCTGGCCTTTTTGACTTCGGCGATCACCGCCGGCCGGCCGAGCGCCAGCTTGGCGCGCAGCGCTGCCGCAAAGCCGCGCGGCGGATCGCTGCGCAACCTTGCCCTGGCCCGCTCGCCCAGCGCGGCCAGGCTGCACTGCGCCTGGGCGGCGGCAACCTCCTGGTGCTTGACGGCGACGATCTTTTGCAGGATGTCGGACATGGCTGGCCTGGGCGCCTTCAAGCCGACTTGAGTCGCTGGCTCAGCGCCACAAACTGCGCCAGCTTGGCCTTGGCCGCGCCCGAGGCCAGCGCCTCGCGGCACCTGGCCACGCCCTCGGCGATGGACGCCGCCACACCCGCACAGTAGAGCGCGGCGCCGGCGTTGAGCAGGACGATGTCGCGCTGCGGCCCTTCGTGATTGGCCAGCACCCGCTCGATGCAGGCCTTGGATTCATCGCGGTTGCTCACCCGCAGCAGCCGCGCGTCCTGCACCGCCAGGCCGAAGTCGCTGGGCTGGACGGTGTATTCACGCACCTGGCCGTCGCACAGTTCGCCGACCTGGGTCGGCCCCGACAGCGACATCTCGTCCATGCCGTTGGCACCATGCACGACCATCACATGGCGACTGCCCAGGCGTTGCAGCACCCGCACCAGGATGCCGACCAGGTCGGGGTGGAACACGCCCAGCAACTGGTTCGGCGCAGCCGCCGGGTTGGTCAGCGGCCCGAGGATATTGAAGAAGGTGCGCACCCCCAATTCCTTGCGCACCGGCGCGGCGTATTTCATTGCCGCATGGTGGTTGGGCGCAAACATGAAGCCGATGCCGGTTTCGTCCAGGCATGTCGCCACCTGGGCCGGCGTCAGCACGATGTGCGCGCCCAGCGCTTCCATCACGTCGGCCGAGCCCGAGGTCGAGGAGACGCTGCGACCGCCATGCTTGGCCACCCGCGCCCCGGCGGCGGCGGCAACGAACATCGCCGCCGTTGAAATGTTGAAGGTGTGCGAGCCATCACCGCCGGTGCCGACGATGTCGACCAACTGGCTGCGGTCGGCGACCGCCACCGGCGTGGCGAATTCGCGCATCACCTGCGCCGCCGCCGTCAGTTCGCCGATCGTCTCCTTCTTGACGCGCAGGCCGACGGTCAACGCCGCGATCATCAATGGCGACATCTCGCCGGTCATGATGCGCCGCATCAGCACCAGCATCTCGTCGTGGAACAGCTCGCGGTGCTCGATCACGCGGGTCAGCGCGTCGCTGTTGCTGATCGCCATCGCGGCCTCGGGCTCAAGCGGCATGGGCAAACTCGGCGGTGACGGCCAGGGCGCGGTCTATGCCTGCGGCGTCCACGTCCAGATGGGTGACGAAACGCAGGCCGATCAGCCCGGTGGCCAATACGCCGCGGCTGGCCAGGTGTTGCAGCAGCGCCGCGCCACGGCCGCCCTCGACCTGGGCGAACACGATGTTGGTCTGCGGCGCCGCTGCGGTGATGCCGGGCAGCGCAGCCAGTCCGGTCGCCAGTCGCTTGGCCATGGCATGGTCATCGGCCAGGCGTTCGACATGGTGGTCCAGCGCATGCAAGGCCGCCGCCGCAACGATGCCGACCTGGCGCATTCCGCCGCCGAGCATCTTGCGTGCCCGGTGGGCCCGGGCGATGAACTCGGCCGAGCCGCACAGCACCGAGCCCAGTGGCGCGCCCAGGCCTTTGGACAGGCAGACCGAGACGCTGTCGAAGTCGCGGGTGATCGCCTGCACCGGCGTGCCGCTGGCCACTGACGCGTTGAACAGCCGCGCGCCATCGAGGTGGGTGGCCAGGCCACGCGCATGGGCCAGGGCGGTCGCAGCGGCCACATAGTCGGCCGGCAGCACGCGGCCGTTCCAGGTGTTCTCCAGACACAGCAGGCGGCTGCGGGCGAAATGGGCGTCGTCGGGCTTGATCGCCGCGTCGATGTCGGCCAGCGCCAGCGTGCCGTCGTCGGCCTGCGCCAAGGGCTGCGGCTGGATGCCGCCCAGCACCGCCGCGCCGCCGCCCTCGTAGCGGTAGCAGTGCGCCAATTGGCCGACCAGGTACTCGTCACCGCGACCGCAATGCGCCAGCAGCGCACACAGGTTGCCCTGCGTGCCGCTGGCCACGAACAGCGCCGCCTCATGGCCGGTCAGGGCCGCCAGCCGGGCCTGCAGCGCGTTGACGGTCGGGTCGTCGCCAAACACGTCATCGCCGACCTGCGCCTGGGCCATCGCCGCGCGCATCGCCGCCGTCGGCCGGGTCACTGTGTCGCTGCGCAGATCGACCACCGGCAGGCCGCCGGCTGGCCGGGCGCCGGCCGAACCATAGGACACCGTGCTGGCACTCATGCCGGCCGCCCAAATTGGAGAAAGTTGCGCAGCATCGCGTGGCCGTGCTCGGACTGGATCGACTCGGGGTGGAACTGCACCCCTTCGAGCGGATGGTCGCTGCCGGCCAGCTCGCGGTGGCGCACGCCCATGATCTCGCCGTCTTCGCTGGTCGAGGTGATGTCCAACTCGGCCGGACAGCTCTCGCGCTCGATCACCAGCGAGTGGTAGCGGATGACGCTGAACGCGCTCGGCAGGCCGAGGTAGACGCCCTGCCCGTCGCTGACCAGGGTGCTGGCCTTGCCATGCATCTGCCGCTGCGCGCGCACGATCTTGCCGCCCAGCGCCGCGCCTATCGCCTGATGCCCCAGGCACACACCCAGGATCGGCAGCTTGCCCATAAAGGCCTGGATCGCCGGCACGCAGACCCCAGCCTCGGCTGGCGAGCAAGGCCCCGGCGAGAGCACCAGGTAGTCAGGCCGCAAGCCACCAATCTCGTCGACCGAGACTTCATCGTTGCGCAGCACCTTCACCTCCTGGCCCAGCTCACCAAAGTACTGGACCAGGTTGAAAGTGAAGGAGTCGTAGTTGTCGATCATCAGCAACATATGCGCTCTATCCTATTGATT
>JANXYH010000016.1 GCA_025350145.1 Burkholderiales bacterium
GGGCGTCTTTGAACATGCCCTCGGCGAGATAGAAGCCCGGCACCGGCGCCTCGGGGTGCTTCTTGCGCACGAACTCGGCGTACTGGCCCAGCACCGCGCTTTCCATGTCACGTGCGCCGACCATGTGGTACGGCACCAGCAGGAATTTTCGGCCGGTCGTCCAGCCATTACGCGCCACCACGTCGGCCAGCTCAGGCGTCGCCCGGGCCTGCGTGTTGCCGGCCAACAGCAGGTTCAGCACGGCCATGAAGTGGCTCTTGCCCGAGCCGAAACTGCCGTGCAGGTAGGCCGCCTTGCTGCCGCCCGTCTGCACCGCCTGCTGGATGAAGCCCAGCGCGTTGCTGAAGGCATCCACGAGCTGCGGCGTGACGACGTAGTCGCGCAGGGTCTGGTCGGCGTGGGTGACGCCTTCCGACAGCTTGAGCACGAAGTCGCCTTGGTGCACCCGCTCTGGGATGGCGATCAGGTCTCTCAGCAGGGTCATGGTCGCCCCTCTCCCATATGCTTGTAGGTCATCAATCTCGCTCTCGGCTGACTCACGGCAACGTCGGTAGGCCGGCACGGTTGGCGGCGGCGTGGAGCGCCTCCTTGAACCGATTGAAGCTCGGCATGTCGATACGAAGTGGATCGACGGCACCCGTCGCCACCCAATCCGCCTGTTCGTCGGCCGACGGCGCGTTTCCGCCGCACAGGGCCTCCAGCTGACGCTTCAGTGAATTTGGGCTCGCGTCGTTGCCTGACGCATCCTCCAGGGGCGAACAGTTTGCGTAGCCCGGCGGGCGCAGCGCGCAGAGCAGCCAGGCTTCTGACTTGGGGCGCGGCACCATGGGCACGCCGGTCTCGCAACCGACGAGCTCAAAGCCTCGATGCATGGACTCGACCTTCTTATGCCAATCGTTGGCTGGCATCGCACGGGTGCCGTCACCATCGCGAAACAGCACAGCCATCACAGGCTGATCCTCTTCAAGGGCAGTCTGATTCGCAAACAGGCCCAGAGCCTGGGCGTTGCGCGTGTAGAACGCCATGCCCTTCCCGAACTTCACGCCAGGAAACAGTGGAGAGCTCGGTTTGCCCATCGCGGCCAGCCGCGTTTCGTGGACATAGGTCGCGCAGTCAGCACCTGCCAGATGGGCTTCCAGCATGCTGTAAGCGGTGTGGTGTCGCTCCAGCAACTTGTCCACCACCCAGGCCATCGGGCCGGGCACAAACTCCATCCCGGTTGCGGATGGCCGCTCGTGCCCCAGGTCGGTCGGACCTTCCCCTGAGAGAACCAATTTCATGGCGCCTGCGTGTCCAACAGCGCCATGGCCTCAGCAGGCAAGGCTTCCAGGTGCGTGTCAACGAAGACCTCACCCGGACCAAGCAACTTGAGCTTCTTCTGGGTGCTGGGCAAGTCAAACAAGCGAATCACCTTGGTGTGGCCGGCCGTGTTGCGGAACAGCAGCAATACCGACTCCTTTGCCACGTCATCTGGCAGGTAGTTCAGAACCAACGGGCTGTGTGTTGTCACGATGACCTGCCGCTTGGCATGCAGCAACAGCTCGACAAGCTTCTGCATCAGTTCGGGGTTGATGCCGTTCTCGATCTCATCGAACAGCACGCAGCTCTGCCCCAAGCCGGTGGGCTGGTGAGTGCTGTCCTCAGGCTCGGACACACTCACCTGGGAGAGCACAGCCAATACCCGCAGCAGGCCGTCGTTCACCTGACGAGCGTCCGTCTCCAAACGGGTCGGAAACAGATTTGCGCTGTCATACTGCTCGACGATGCGCAGGTCCTTCCATCCTGCCTGCAGCGCCTTGGTCGCTAGTTCAGCGACCTGAGGGTAGAAGTGCTTCAGTGCTTTGGCCAACTGGGTCCTGTCCGCAGGCGGCAAACCATGGATGAAGGCGCTGAGCCGCTCGCCGCCGTATCCGATGTCAGCGGCGTCTTTCGCGCGCCTCCTCATTGATTGCGGAGACAGGAGATCGAGCGAACGCAGATTGGCGGCAACGTGCTTCAGCGCGCCCAGAGCCTCGTGTACATCGCGAACGTTGACGAAAGAGAGCGTCGAGCCCTCGAATTTCATCGACCTCAAGGGGTACTGAACCGAATCCTTGGTATCCGTGCCAGATACCAGCAGTTGACCGTCGGAGATGTGCAGCACCTGCTCCACGCCGTCGAGCGTGACTGCCTCCGCGGTGCAGCGCATCAGCGTGGTGTTGTACGTGCCGCTCCAGACAATGTGGCCGATGCTCGGAACGTCGACGCCAAGCTCGAACTTGATCAGGACTTTCTTCTTCAGGAACTGACTCGTTAGGTCCGCCCGCTTCCATTCACGTTGCTTGAGCCATGCGCCGATCTGCCCGTTGGCCAGATGCCCGATGAAATCGAAGGCCTGCAGCACCGTAGACTTGCCTGCGCCATTCAAACCCACCAGGCAGGTGAACGGCCCCAGTTGTTGTTTGGCGGGCGGCAGACGGAAGTCCACCAACGACTTGAAGTTGTCGATATAGAAACTTCGAATCATGGTTTGAATCCTTGGCCGGACCTGTGTATCGAGTTCATGATTTTGTAGCTCATGTTGCCACCTTGGATTTGCGGCTACGGTGCACTGGCGCCGCCACTGGCTTTGCTTCTTCAGCGCGCGCGTCTTCGCTTCGCTCATGCCACAGCGGAATCTCGACACCGGCCTTGTCGGCCAGCCACTTCAAGCTGTCCTGCAGGTCGATGGCCATGGTCAGCAGCAACGTGGTGCTGGCGTCCGGGTAGGTCGCCTCGTTCTCGTACCGGGAGAACGCGATCTTTCCCTTGCCGAAGAGGCGCGCGGCGGCCAATTGCGTGAGGCCGTAGCGCTTGCGCAGGCCCACGATCTCTTCGCCCAGCAAAGTGTCGCCGTACTGCCCCTTGCGGGCGGCCAACCTGCGCAGGTTCTCGTCGTGATGAGTGGCGCGTGTGGTCTCCACACCGCAGGCAACGCAGCGCGAGCCCAGCAGCTCCACCGTCACCAGCCTGCCGCGCGGCCTGAAGTCGCGGGTGCGGGTGATCGCATGCAGCTGGCCCGCTTTGCAGGCGGGGCAAACAGATTCGGCGGTTGTGTCAGACACGATGGCGGGGCGGGCAAAGTGGCCGGAGGGTACTGGCAAAGACTTATCACCATGATAAGTCCGGGCCGGTCTCGACAGGGTTCCCGCTGGCCTGTCGGCTCGGAGCGCACGTGTTGGCCAAACGAACATGTCGCCAGAACACGTTAAAAAACATAGCCTGTTTTTAACGTGTTTCGCATCCATGGCGACTGAATGGCTCATCGCGTCAGCAGCTCGAACAGCGCCTGGTTGATGAAGTACACCTCGCGGCCGATCTTCTGGCCGTGCAGCACGCCCAGCCGCTCCAGCGCGCGCAGGTACTTGGCGCAGGTCTGGCGGGTGCCCATGCCCGCGCGTTCGAGGAACTGGATCTTGCAGTACGGCTGCCGGAAGATTTGCTCGATCAGGTCCTTGCTGCGGCCTGTTGAATGAAGGCCCGGCGCCTCGCGCTGCACGCGCTCGCGCACCGCTTCCATCAGCGCCAGGATGTCGGTGATCTGCTGGCGCGTGCGCCGTGAGGTCTGCTCCACCGCGTCCAGCATGTACAGCACCCAGTCGCCCCAGGCGCCTTCCTCCGTCACTCGCCGCAGGCCTTCGTAGTAGGCCGGCTTGTGGTCGATGATGTAGCGCGACAGGTAGAGCACCGGCAGGTTCAACAGCCCCTGGTCCACCAGGTACAGGATATTCAGGATGCGCCCCGTGCGCCCGTTGCCATCGGGGAAAGGGTGGATGGCCTCGAACTGGTAGTGAATCAGCGCCATCTTCACCAGCACGTCCAGGCCGTCGTCGGCGTGCATGAAGTTTTCAAGCTCACGCAGCTTGTCGCGGATGACGGCTTCGCCCTCGGGCGGCGTGTAGATCGACTCGCCACGGCTGTTGGCGATGCGCGTGCCGGGCGTACGCCGCACGCCGAAGTCGGTCTGCTTGATGAGTTGCGCCACCTCGATGAACAGGCCCGTGGCGAGTGGACGTTGGGGCCGTACCTTGATCTGCCGGAAGCCGTGGTTCAGGGCCTGCCGATAGCACAGCACTTCCTTGGCTTCGGCGCTGGCCGGCAGCGCTTCATCCGACGCCGCCTTGAACAACTCGTCGTTCGTGGTCAGGATGTTTTCGATCTCGGACGACGCCCGCGCTTCCTGCAGCACCAGGCTGTCGATCAGCATGGCCTGGTTGGGCATGCGTTCGGCCATGCCCTTCAGCTCGGCCAGCGCGCGGCTGGCTGCGATGGCTTTCTTCAGGACGGCGGCTGTCTCGACTTCGGCCGCAGGCGGCAGCGGAGAAAGTTCATTGAAGGGGGTGTTGCGATCAAACACCGTCACTGCAGCGGCTTCACGCCACCTCTGCGACCAAAGCCAAACGCGACGCGAAACACATCCGGCATCTGGATGCGTTTGCCGTCCATGTGCTGAATCATGCCCAGTCCCTCCAGATCCAAGAGGATGCCGGCTGCCCCCTTGTCGCGGTTTTGCGGCGGCAACTTCACGACTGCGTTGCCCTGTCGCAGCAACGAATCCAACTGAACAAGGGTCTGCTGTTTCTTCCAGATCGACTCGATCTCGCTGGCCGCACAAGGGACGGTCAGATTACCTCGCAGAGGCTCCATCACCTGTCTGACCCACGGGTAGTCCTCGGTGATTTCCTGTACGCGAATCTGGGAAGCTTCTTGAACCCCGCGTTGAATTCCTCGGTAGTCCAACGGCAGTTCGAAGTCGGTGGCCGTTTCCGTCGCAGCCTTGCCTAGCGCTGCCAAGAAGCTGCGCGGGCTGACCTGATTCAGACCGTCCTGCAAATGATTGACGAGCCACGTGTAGGGCTTGCCCCGCTTGATGCTGCTGCCCATCGCTTTACCGGCAATTCGCTCGAATAACGCCTCTTGCCGATCCTCGTCGTAGCGCAGTGATGACGGCACGGCCCAGTTGCCTATGGCGCCAGATGCTGAAGTCGCCTTGCCCTTTTCAGCCCACGTGGCGAATTGCTTTCGGCTTACTGCAGCGTTGCCTAGGCACTGGTACAGCAACGCGTATAGGTCGGCACGCTGCCAAACCAGAGAAGCCTTGGTGGCCAACAACTTCGAGTAGTCCGCGAAGCTTGTGACATCCGCGTCCTGCAGCAAATCTGGGCGAGCAAAAATCTTGCACCGGATGAAGCGCATGGAGCGCATGTCCAAGGCCACCTGAAGCAGGCCTTTGGCGAGCTTGTTGATGTGCTGCCAGTCGTCGGCCATGCGATCCAGCGCATCGAAGAGGATCAGCACTGATTCGCCGTTGGTCGCAAGGCGTTGATCTGCTCCTTCGAGCGCGCTCGCAAAGTCTTCTGGGTTTTCTTGAACCCAGCGCACACGATCAGACCACTTGCGGAGGGCTGCGAACTCGCCACCGACGTCCACGAGATGTGCGACCACAGCGCGCCAGATTGCGCGCTCGCGGAATTTTTGGTCCAACAGACTGGCCAGCGTGTCCGCGTCCGGAGCTTGCGCGATGGGCAGGCCCATCCCGAACCCTTGCAAGACCTTCACTCCATTCGGTAGTCGCGCTTCCGGAAAGCTGCTTCGAACGAACGCAAGATGCCTTGGCGATGCAAGCAAGGAGAACCAGAACGACTTACCGGCACCGCGAATGCCTTCAACCAGGGTGGCGTCCAGGTCAAGCGCCTTTGCGTGGGTTGGCGGCACGTAGGTGAATGCTTCTGGTCGAGTCGACGTAGCCTGATCCTGCGCCAGTACGTCAGCCGCCTCCTTGATTCCGCTGCGAAGGGCCTGTTCTGCGCTGCTCATACCGGCTCTTCCTGGATGCGCTGCGACGCCCACTGAATCAAAGCACCGAATGTCGCGTCTACTTGCGCATCGGTCACGCCACCATGCTCCGCTCGAAGACCAGGGTTGAATTCCTGGAAGCGTTCGTCCCAGTCAACAAGGATCGGAAAGTGCGGCGCAGCCTGATCCGCCTCGATGGGGTGGAAGTAGTCGCCCTCCGCTTCTACCGTGCCCTGCGGAATGCTGTCGTACAGCGTCTCTGCAAACAGTTCGTAGGCTTTGCGCTGGAATCGCTTTACGCCGATCTCACGGTCGCTCTTCGGCGTCAGCGCTCGCACGATGGCCAGGCGCTCACGAACTTCACGGACGACCGTCGGTCGCCGTTGCCAATGCGTGAACAACTGTCGGTAGCCTTGCCATGTCTGCTCGCCGTCAGTGGCGAACAGTAGTGCGGTATCTGCCAACCCGGTGATGGCCGCGGCCGCGAGGTCATGCAGACCCGCGCGGCTGTCGATCAACACCACGTCGGGCTGTTCGCGTTGCTCCAGCGCTAGCACCATTCGACGCAGCCGCTCACCCAATCGTTGAGGGCCGTGATCCGAGGGAGTGTCGGCATACGCGCGAGCCAGCTTGGACAGGTAGTCGCCTTCCTTCTGCCCCATCGCAGCCGCCACACGCACAGATCCCTGCGTGGTCTCACCCAAGGGGCTTACTGACACCATGCTCTGCAGCACGGTTTCGCTCTGGCCTACGCCATCTTCAACCAGCCAGTCTGTAACGCCGAACTCCGCCGCCCGCTCTGCAGGGAGGATCAAGCCAGACAGACCTGGCGATTCCAAATCGAAGTCCACCAACAAGACCCGCTTGCCTTGGCGGGCCAGGCCCCAAGCCACCATGCACAGCGCTGTTGATCTGCCGACACCCCCCTTGAGGCCATAGAAAACCAGTCGATGCGGATGTTTGCCAGTAGGGTGCGCGGGCTGCAGCCAGTCCTGACCAGTGACCATGCGGTCGAGCAGCAAGACCTCCTCTGTCGGCAGCGGCTCACCATCCTCATCGCTGCCCATTGCCACTGTGGTGCGAAGCCAATTCGGCTGTTCGAAGAACTTGTCGGGATTGGAGAAGCTGTCGCGGAACAGCAGCTCGGTGCTGGTGGCATACGGACCCAGTTCGGTCTGCGCGGCTTGCAGTGCTTCACTTGCCGGTACGGGAAAGTCTGCGGCGACGCAATTGACGGCGAAGCGCAACCTTCCATACAAGTCGCGCACCAAGCGTACGCCGGGCTCAGCAGGCAATTGCAGGCTCTGCAAGGCCTGCGCGGCCAGCCTCAACGCGTCATGAAATCGAATTGTCGTCATCACAGCCTCCCATCCTCTTTCGCTTGGTCCAACGCGGCCATGACCTCTGTCGCTGCCGCCTGCCAGCGGGCAACCGAGGTCAGTGGCAAGGCCCCATCACGCCAGTATCTATGTTCAATCAACCAGTCAGAAAAGTGCGTCAGGTTAGGGATCAGCGATAGATAGGTCGTCGCAGTCCGCCCGTCAGGAATGGCCGCCGCGAGATCTGTCAGCGCCTGTCTCAACTGGGGCCAGTGCTCCTTGAACCCCTTCCCCTTTACCCCGGGCGGACGGTCAAGCGAGCCATCTGTGCCAACGGGTACTCGGCTGGCGACCAGGATGGCCTTGATGCCGCACTCTGCGGCGATCCCAAACAACTGGCCCGCATTTGCCGACCGACTGCCACCTAGCAATACACCCGCATCATGAAAGTGCCGGCGCGCCGACTCAAAATAGCTGACCAGAACCGGCCTTGCTGCGCTCATGCTGCTTTCCTCCTTCCCCGTTTTGTTGTCGTCACCACAGGCTTCCAGGCCCGCAGGTCCTCCAAAGTGAAGCCCAGCGCCCGCGCTTCTTCGGTGACGAAGCCCTTGTAGTAGGTGCCCATTCTCTGACCGTAGGCGGGGTCCAGCTCGTTGTGCCATTGCTCCAGCCAGGGCACCAGTTCCAAAAGGCCCGCCAGCAGGGGTTGCAGGCGGGCTGCCGCCCAGCCTTCGCTTTCCTTCATTTCGAGGTAGTAGGCGGCCAACGCGGTGGCTTGTTGCAGATGGTCCCAGCCTGCCCAGGCGATGGGCAGGCTGGTGTCGGCGCCGCGCTCAGCGCCCGGGAAGCTGACGAAGCGTTCTTTGGGCACGTCCAGGCCGCCGCGCAGGCGCCAGCAGTTAACCTTCAGGAAGTCGGGGTTCTTGTACTTGGGCGGGACAGGGATGTGGCCAACCTCGTTGGACTTGCGCTCGTCCTGGTGTCGTTTGATTTCGGCGACCAGCTTCTGGCCAATCCAGGCGCGCGCTTCTTCGCTGGAATCGGTGCCGAACGTTGTGCGAGCAATGGCGGCGAACTCGGTGCGCCAGCCCTCGGCATCGTTGGCCAGCACATCGGCGTCGATGGCGTCTTCGCGGCGCTGCAGGGCCCAGGTGTCTTCCCACTGGGCTCGCTTGCGTTGGCCTTCGTCGGTGTAGCGCAGCACTGGAAGCAGCGGCACTGCCTCGGCGACCACGAGATCGGCCACCAGGCTCGCGATGTCGAAGTCGGCATGACCGGCGTAGAGCGCAGCGACCTGCATGAAGGCGGCGTCGGCGCGTGCCAGATCGGCCAGGCGGCTGGTGGAGGTCAGCTGGGGCGGCTTGTTGGCGCTGGACGGCCAGAAGCCGGGCTGTTCCAGCCGGTCAAGCAACCAGTCGCGCAGCGCACCCTGTTCCAGGTCTTCCCAGGCTGGCGTATTCCAGCGGCGCTTGAACTCGGGCCGCTCGATCAGGCCGATGTTGCGGTCGGATTCGATGAGGGCGATGCGACGCTCGACGATTGCGCGATAGTCGTCCGGCCAGTTGGCTGGCGGCTCGGTGATTGGCGTACTACCGTGGCGCTCGAACCAAGTTGTGGTCTCGTCCCCGGCGGCCACGCGTCTGGCCAACACGATCTCGAACGCCCGCTCGCCCCGGTTCAACTCGGGCGGCGTGGCGGATTCAAAACTCGTCGCCACGCGGCGTTCGGGCAGCAGGCCGTAAAGGCGGTAGCACTGCCAGTCCAGTTCTTCCTGGCTGGCGATCATCTGGCGTTGAAGCCGAGCGGTCTGGTTGCGAGCTGCGTTCGAAGTGGTGGGTGTGGGCAGCGACTTAGAACCAAGCTGGACGTTGGGAGCGTGGCTTGCGATCTGAGCAGCCAACTGATCCAGCTTGCGCGACATTTCTAGCGGTCGCTCCGAGGCGAGCGGGAATTCGGCAACCTTGGTCGAATTCAATGCATAGAAGTCCTCGAAGGGAGCCGTTCGTTGTCGCGCCCCATGCTGATCGACGGTGCTGCCCTTGTTGTGGCACACCTGCTTCAACCAAAAGCACGCCACCGACGAATTCAGCAGCCCGAGCAGCCCCAGATGATCGTCTTCGCTGCTGCCGGCCGGCAACTTGATGACCGGCGCCGTCTGCTTGAATACCTTGCCGCCGCGGTCGAGGACGAAATGGTTGTGGGTTGCAACTTCCGCAAAGGCGATTAGTTTCGAAGCGGCGATTCGCGGCCTGATGAACTGCATGTACTGATCCCAGCGGTTGCCATGCTGCTCCGCCGATTTCCCGAACATCACACGCGAGCGCAGAACAGTACGAGCGTGCCAGACCGCGGTCGAGTAGCAACCGTGACCTTGCGAGAATGGTGCGGCTTCGATGTCCGAGCCGCGCTCGACATATGGGAAGGCGACCATGGCGGCGTCGTTCGCACTCCAGTCGCGCAGACCGTCCCCGAGCACAAATGGACGAGTTGGAACGCCAAGCCGGCGCGCAATGTGCGGAGGTTGTAGGTAGAACTCGTCTTCCCCGGTGATGGCCATGAAACCCAGTGACTCACTGATCTGGGCAAGCCGAACGGAAGCACCAGTCTCGATCACCTCCCGCAAGTCGCCTGCACCACCCCCACCGATGCTCCACGGATGCTTGCTCAGCGAGCTACGCGGCATGTCAGCCACGCTCAGGAAGTCGCTTTCGCTTCCAGGGCGGTCGACCTGAGCGAGGATCGCGCTCCACACAAGACCGTTCGCTGGGTCCTCTGG
>JANXYH010000051.1 GCA_025350145.1 Burkholderiales bacterium
AAGGAAAACGGGCGTTTGAAGACACTGTCCTCCGGCCATCGTCGTCAACATGGATCTGCCGTGGAACTCTGCGGTGCTCGAGCAGCGCATCGACCGCGTCTACCGCATCGGCCAGCGCCGCGGCGTGCAGGTGATCAACCTCGTCGCCCAGGGCAGCATCGAGGACGGCATGCAGTCGGTGCTGGCGTTCAAACGGTCGCTGTTCGACGGCGTGCTCGACGGCGGCGCGGCCGATGTCTTCATGCACGGAACGCGGCTCTCGCAGTTCATGAAGTCGGTGGGCGCCGCGACCGCGGCGGGATCGTCGGCGCCGGGCCGACCATCCGTCGTGCCGGACGCGGCCGGCCTGCCATCGCGCCCCGAAGCCACCGCATCCGGCAGCGCCGAGTCGGCGCCGGGGCCGGAGCTGAGGCAGGCCGAGCCGATCGCCGCCGAAGCGCCCACCGTTCGCGGCGAGCCGGGCGCGCGCGCATCCGCCGCGTCTGACCCCTGGGCGCCGCTGATCGATGCCGGCCTTGGCCTGCTGCGCAGCTTGAGTGCGGCCGCACCGGGCGACCGCGCGGCGCCTGGCACCAGCAGCCTGCCGGTCGACACCGATCCGGCGACCGGCAGGCGATTCGTCAGGCTGCCACTGCCTGATCCGGCAGTGCTCAAGCCCTTAGACGATGCGCTCGCGGCGCTGCTGGCCGGGCTGAAACGCTGACGCATCGTGTCACCAGCAGTAGCGCAATTGCGCGATCGACAGCCGCCATGGACGTTGATCAATCACCCGCGCGTTCGACCCCGCTGAAACCACATCCTGTACCCGCTGCTCCGAAAGTTGGCCGAGAAGCCGGCCTGGCGGCATCCAATAACGGCTCGAACGGAATGTGCGCGGGCTGTCAGTCGGCCATCTGGGGAAACGGATCTGGCAGATCCAGGACCGAGATGACCGCCACGCGAAGCTGGTTGACCGCGGTTTCGTTGATCGCCGGATCGATGCCCTGGAATCCGCCGACCCGGCGGATCGCCTCGAGCGCCAGTTGCTTGACCGACATCCGGCCCAGCCGCACACGTTCCGGCGGGCTTTGCTCGTTGCGAAACCGGCCGAGCTCGGTCTTGGCGCGCGAGAAGACCTTCGCGCTTGCCTCGGTCAAGGCCAGGTCCAGTTCGGTCACGAGCGGGCGCCCGTCCACGCTGGCCAGCGGCAGGCTGAACGCCCCCTTGATCAGGCGGACGGCATTGAGCTGCATGTCGCCGGCCAAGGTGCTGGTGCCCGACGCGATCTGGCGCAACAGCAGGTGAAGATCGCTGGCGCGGTCCCACAGATTGCGCAAGCCCTCGCTGGCCGGCCGCACCATTCGGATCAGCTCGGCCCGTGGTCCGGGCTGCACGCGCTGCTCTGCCTCCGGCACAAAGGCCTGCCCGGTGGGATAGGCCGAGTTGCCGTTGACGCGGCGCGCAACCTCCTCGTAGTGGGCAGCGTTCTCGAGCTTCTGCCGGGCCGACATCTTGTCGAAGCGCGCCGAGCCGTAGTAGCCGAGGTCGCGAATCGAACGGTCGACCTCGTGGCAGCCTTCGTGCATCAGCATCACGGCCAGGGTGTTGGCGTCCTTGGCCAGCACGCCGGGCGAAACCTGGATCCGGCCCGAGCCCGGCACAGTGAATCCGCCGATGCCCATTTCGCTGTCGTCGCCGTGGTAGTCGATCGTGAAATTGTCCCTGCCGAACCCGGCCAGGCGCGCCGAGACGCGTCGGTAGGTCGCGGCGACGGTGTCGAGCGGCGCACCCTGGCCGAAGACAGCCTCGATGTCGTCCGGGCGCAGCGCGCACTGGAAGGCGAGGAACGACGCGCGTGTCAGGCCCCGCTGTAGCAGCCGCCAGGAGTCGTCGGTGATCGCCTGGCTGGGCGGCAGCACTTCGCGGTACTGCTGGTTGGCCGCGTACAGACGGGCATACGCCGCAGTGTTGAAGCGGTCGTTGGCGAACACATCGGCCAGCGCAGTGTCGGCGTCGGCGTATGCCTGGCCATCGGCGGCGCGCAGCAGCCGCCCCTGGCTGACCTCCATGTGCAGCAGCCGATAGAGCATCAGGCCGGTGTTGGCCGGATTGCGACCGAACCGGATGTCGCCCTCGATCGTCTCGACCGGCGGCAATCGGCGCTGCACCACGCCGGGGGCTGGTGCATGAGCCGGCCGGGCGGCGCCGGCCGACGGGCCGCTGGCGATGGCGCGCGCACCCATCTCGTCGGCCTCGCGCTCGAGCGCCGCGTCGTCGTTCAGGGCGACGCCCGATACCACCGCCCGTCCGGGCACCCGTCCCTGCGCCTGCTGCACCACGTGCCAGGCCTCGTGCGGCAAGTGAGCCTCGGCACCGGGTGCCAGATAGATCTCCCGGCTTTGCGCATAGGCCAAGGCCTGCAGCGCGGCCGGCCGGGGCGAGTTGTAGTGGACCGTGACCGCGTCCAGCGACAGGCCTGACTGGCGCTCGACACCGGCGCGGATCGGCCTGGGCAGCGGCCCGGTTGTCGGCACTGCGGCGGCCAGCGGGGCCAGCGCCGACGGCAGCGGCAGTCGGGCGTGCCGCGCCGCCGCGTGCTGCAAGGCGTCAGCCTGGCGGCGCTGGGCGACAGCCCGCGGGCCTTGTTGCGCGATGGCTGCACCGGCCTGTATCAGCACCGCCTCGGGCCGAGGGTTGCGCAGCGCCGCAGCCGAACCCCGGCGCCGCAGCTGTGCCGGCTCGGGTGTCGCCGATTCGGGCGCCGCGACGACGACCTTCATCGCGCGCCCCGCGCCACGGGCGCAACGCTAGGGCTCTGGACCCGCGGCCATTGCGCCCGGCATTGACCCTTGTGAAAATCGTTTGCAGCCAACGCCCGCCCCCGCGCGCGGCCACAGTTTGCCGCGGTCGCGATGATGATCGGCGACGCGTCGAGGCGTCAAGACTGGACTTACCCCGATCTCACGGACACAACGCGACTAGTTTTCTGGCACGCCGTTGTTGTGGCGGTCTGGTTGCAGTGCTCAGGTTCAGGGTTATCCAAGGGGCTTGCCTGTGGACAAGGCGACGGGCCGTTGCCGGGCCCAGAAGGCGGCTTGTCCAGAGGTGCGCAGCACCCCTTGGGTAACCCGTGTTCGGGCGTGGTTGCGGTGCTGGTCTTGCCTTTGGCTTGCAGTTCCTTCTCGAAGTTGATGGGCGATTTCTGACCCATGCCACTGTGCCGGCGGCGCGGGTTGTACCCACCCTCGATCCAGGTGAAGACGGCCATGCGCGCCTGGGCGAAGGACTTCCAACTGCGCCGGTCGATGAGCTCGCACTCCAGGCTGGCGAAAAAGCTTTCGGCCATGGCGTTGTCGTAGGCATCACCCACGCTGCCCATCGACGGGCGCACGCCCATCTCTTTGCAGCGTTTGCCGAAGTCCAAGCGGGTGTACTGGCTGCCCTGGTCGGAGTGGTGGATAACGCCTTGCGGCCTGCGTGTGGTCAGCGCCATGTTCAGCGCCTGAATCACAAGCTCAGCCGTTTGCTGCTGGCCGAACGCCCAACCCGCCACCTTGCGGCTGTAGACATCAAGCACCACCGCCAGATAGACGAACCCTGCCCAGGTCGGGATGCAGGTCATGTCGGCCACCCAGAGCTGGTTGATGCCGGTGGCAGTGAACTCGCGCTGCACCAGGTCCGGCGCCGGGCGCTGGTGCTTGTCGCGCTGGGTCGTCACGCACCAGCCCCTGCGCCGGCTGACGCCGCGCAGGCCGCCAGCACGCATGACGGCGGCAATGCGGTTGTGGCCTGCCTTGACGCCCTGCTCAGCGAGTTCGACTTGGATGCGTGGCACGCCATACGTGGCGTCGCTTGCCGCGTGGGCCTGACGGATGTGCTCAAGCAACACGGCGTTGGCCTGGGCCTGCGCGCAGGCCGGCCGCTCCAGCCAGTCGCAGTAGCCGCTGTGCGAGATACGCAGCGACTTGCACATCGCACGCACTGAGAGTTCGGCCTGGTTCGCCTTCACGAGTTCGTAGACGACATGGACGTCTTCTCGCTTTTGCCGGCAAACCAGGCCGTAGCCTTTGCCAATATGTCGCGCTCCTGCTGCACCTGCTTGAACTTGCGGCGCAGCTTGATCAGCTCCTGGCGCTCGTTCGTCGACAACGGTGTGTCGGTACCGGTGGCACCGTTGCGATCAAGGCCACCGGCTGCCCTCACCCACGCATGGATCGTGCTGGTGTTGCAGCCAAACTCCCGGGCCAGCTCGCTGATGCCGCGACCTGCACTTACAAGCTCCACCATCTGTTGACGAAACGCCGCCGGATAGGGCGGCTTGGGTATGGGCATATCGGACTCCTTCTTGAGTAAAAAAGTGTCCGCGAAATCGGGGGAACTTCAACTTCAGCACCATGCATCTGGTCATGTCGCCGCTGGAGTTCATGCAACGCCTGGCCGCGCTGGTGCCGCGCCCCAGGCTGCATCTGATCCGCTTCCATGGCGTGCTGGCCCCCAACGCCAAGCTGTGCGCGCTGGTGGTGCCGCAAGAGCAGTGGGCGCCCGCCCAGGCCGCGCCACCCGCCGATTGCGAGACGGGCTGGTGGCACCACCGCCCGGCGCGGCTGAGTTGGGCCAAGCTGCTCAAGCGGGTATTCGAACTCGACCTGGAGCACTGCCCGAACTGCGGCGGCGAGCCGAAGATCGTTGCGGCGATCCTCGAGCAGCGGGTGATCGAAGAGATCCTCACGCACCTGCGCTTGCAGGCGCGCGCGCCGCCTCGTGCCCCGGCCCGTGGCCAGGCGCTTCAAGCGGCCTGACGCTGCCCAGGCCGCTGGAGTCGGCTGCGTCCGAGGATTTGCGGGAAGGATGGAATCGGCC
>JANXYH010000062.1 GCA_025350145.1 Burkholderiales bacterium
CGCCGACCGGGTCGAAGGCTGTTTGTTCGGCAACGGCGAGCGCACCGGCAATGTCGACCTGGTCAACATCGCGCTGAACCTGTACACCCAGGGCGTGTCGCCGGGGCTTAATTTCAGCGACATCGACGCGATCCGTCGCACCGTCGAGCACTGCAACCAGTTGCCGGTGCACCCGCGTCATCCCTATGTCGGCGACCTGGTCTACACCTCGTTCTCGGGCTCGCACCAGGACGCGATCAAGAAGGCCTTCGCGGCCCGGCGCGAAGGCGACATCTGGGACATGCCCTACCTGCCTATCGACCCCAAGGACCTGGGGCGCAACTACGACGCCGTGATCCGCGTCAACAGCCAGTCCGGCAAGGGCGGGATCAGCTACCTGCTGGAGTCAGAGCGCGGGCTGGAAATGCCGCGTCGGCTGCAGATCGAGTTTTCCTCGGCAGTGCAGCAGGCGATGGACGCTCAGGGCGGCGAGTTCAGCGCCGCCGACATTTGGGCGATCTTCGAGCGCCAGTACCGGCTCGCCGATGGCCAGTTGCAGATCGAGGATCTGCACATGGACGGCACCGCCAGCGGCCAGATGCAGATCCGGGCAACGGTGCGGGCCGGCGACCAGGTGCTGGCCGTAGCCGGCATCGGCAGTGGACCGATCGCGGCCTTTGTCGACGGGATGCAGCGTGCCACCGGGGTGGCGCTGGAGGTGCTGGACTTCCATGAGCACGCCATCGGCAGCGGCGCCCAGGCCCGCGCGGCGGCCTACCTGGAGCTGCGCGTGGCCGACCAGCGGACGCTGTTCGGCGTCGGCATTGACGCCAACATCGTCGCCGCGTCGATGAAGGCGGTGGTCTCGGGCCTGGTGCGCTGCGACATCGCAATGCGCCAGGTGCAGACACCGCTGGCGGCCTGACGCGGGCCGCTGCGCAGCGGCCGCACAAAGGCGCTGCGGCACTTGAACAAGTTCACGCAAGTTTTTGATCTTGCGGGGTTTTTTCTGTTGCCAGTGCTGCTGCGGCTGCGCTATCCTTGCGCCCTCGCGCATCTCCAACCTCTGGTCACCCGCCACCGATGAAAACTGCACTGCCGCGTTCACGCCGCGAACCGGGTCGGCTCGCGGGTTGGCTCGCGGCCTGGTGCTTGGGCTGGGTCATTGTCCTGGCCACGGTGGGCGACGCGCAGGCGACCGAATCGCCCGGTGCGCGTAAGCACAAGCTGCGCAAGCCTGCCCAAGCGTCAGTCACGCCGGTGCGAAAGTCGCCGGTTCGGGCGCTGCCGCAGCGGCTGTCGATGGGCGAGCAGCAGGGCCTGCATGGCGATGTCGACGCGCTGGCCCTGAAGTCCAGCGTCGCCCTGGTGGTTGACCAGGACACCCGCGAGGTGCTGTTCAGCAAGAACCCGCAGGCGGTGCTGCCGATCGCTTCAATCACCAAGCTCATGACCGCGCTGGTCGTCAATGAGGCGCAACTGCCGCTGGACGAAGTGCTGAGCATCAGCCAGGACGATGTCGACCTTGAAAAGGGCAGTCGCTCCCGCCTGAGCGTGGGCACCCAGATGTCGCGCGGCGACATGCTGCACCTGGCCCTGATGTCCAGTGAAAACCGCGCCGCGCATGCGCTTGGCCGCCACTACCCGGGCGGGCTGGAGGCGTTCGTCGCGGCGATGAATTTCAAGGCCGCGTCACTGGGCATGGCCGATACCCACTATGTCGAACCGACCGGGCTGTCGAGCAAGAACCAATCCACTGCCCGCGATCTTGCGCTGCTGGTTGACGAGGCGCACCGCCACCCCTTGTTGCGTGAGTATTCGACCTCACGCGAGGCGGCCGTGCCGGTGGGTCGACGGATGGTGCAGTTCCGCAGCACCAATGGCTTGGTGCGCAGCCCGAATTGGGAGATCGGCCTGCAAAAGACCGGCTACATCTCCGAGGCCGGGCGTTGCCTGGTGATGCAGGCGCATTTGGCCGGGCGCAAGCTGATCATGGTTCTACTCGACTCCAGCGGCAAGTACTCGCGCATCGGCGACGCCGAGCGCATCCGCAAGTGGCTGGGCCAAGCTGCGGCCTCAGCCAACGCGGTGCCCCAGCGAAGCTGAGATCTGCGCCGCCGTGGCGCACACGCGCTCGGCCCAGGACTCCTCCAGCCGGTCCGCCGGGGCCGATACCGAAAGCCCGGCGACGAGCTTGCCCTGGTCGTCGAAGATGCCGGCGGCCATGCAGCGCACGCCCAGCTCCAGCTCCTCGTCGTCGCGTGCCATGGCGTGCTGGCGTACCTGCGTCAACTCGCGCTCAAGCCGGGGCACGTCGGTGATGCTGTTGCGGGTATGACCCTGCAGGCCACTGCGGGTGGCATAGGCGCGCACCCGCAATGGCTCGTCGTGGGCCAGAAACAGCTTGCCGACCGAGGTCAGGTGCAGCGGCGCCCGCCCGCCGACGGCGCGCACCACCTGCATGCCCGAGCGCTCGCTGTAGGTGCGCTCGATGTAGACGATCTCGTCGCCCTGGCGTACCGACAGGTTCACCGGTTGGCGGGTCAACTTGTGCAGCTCGCGCATCGGCCCAATCGCCGCGTCGCGCACATCCAGCCGGGCCTTGACCAAGTTGCCCAACTCCAGCAGGCGCATGCCCAGGCGGTAGCTGCCGGCCTCGGGCCGGTCGATGTAGCGGCCAATCGCCAGGTCGTTGAGGATGCGGTGGGCGGTCGACGGGTGCAGGCCGGTGCGCTCGCTCAGGTCCTTCAATGACACCGGCTCGGGTTGCGCGGCCAGCGCGTCGACCAGCGAGAACATGCGCTCGAGCACCTGAATGGCGGGGGTCTTGCCGGCAGGTTTGGTCATCGTCTGGGTACTACTGGATTTTGTATTGCAAAAACGCCTTCAGTATGGCGAATTTTTGCACGCTGCTGCTGGTGCCAACCTGTGGATCGCCTGGGCCGCCGCCAAGCCCGAGCGGACTGCGCCCTCTAGCGTCGCTGGGTAGGGCCCGGCCACATAGTCGCCGGCAGCCACCAGCCCGGCGGCAATCTGCTGCTCTGGCCTGTGCAGGCCCGGCGTGCAGGCAAAGGTGGCGCGTCGCTCGGCGCTGGCGTGGCGCATCGCGTCGGGCAGGGCAAAAGCACCTGCAAAGGCTTGCCGAGCCTGTGCCAGTACCTGCTGCGCGGCGGCGCGCACACCGCCGGCCAGGCAGCCCGCCGCGCCGCTGACGACGAAGGCGAAGTGCCCCTCGGCGCGTTGCAACTGGCCCAGATCGAAGACGAACTGGGCTGGCGCCTCGGGGCCGGTGCGCAGCGCGGTCATGGGCTGCGGCAGGCGCAATTCCGGGTCGCGCAAATAGACCGTGAGGATCGGCTGGTACTGCAGTGCGGCGGCGGTCCGGCTCCAGGCCGGTGCGATGCTTGCGCACAGCCGCGCCGCCTGGCTTGCCGAGGTCGCCAAGATGACGGCATCGACAATTTCGGCGTCGACCTGCCATCGGCCGCAGGCCGGCTCGATCGACGCGATGCGGCAACGCCAGCGCAGTTCGGCCGGGCGGTGGTGCTCAGCCACAGGCTGGGTCAGCCAGCGCTGCGCGGGCAGCGGCAACAAGTCCGACAGTGGCACCCGCGGCAGCAGCAGGTCGGCGCCGCCCCGGCCCGACAGGACCGCGTCGTGCAGCACCCGCAGGAACACCCGGCCGCTGGCCTGGGCGGCAGGGGTGTTCAGCGCGGCCACGCAGAGCGGCTCGATCAGGTCATGGCGAACGGCCTGGGGCAGCGCCGCGCACAGCTCTGCCACGGTCTGTGTCGCGGCGCAATCGAAGCCGCGCGCCGCCCAGACGGCCACGCAGCGCAGCAGCGCCAGCTTGTCACGCCAATCCCAGCCGGTGGCAGCCCAGACGCCGCGCACCAAGGCCGGGATCGCTGCGCCGGCAGGCAGGCTCAGGCCATGGCCGTCGGCATAGCGCAGCGCCAGCGGGCCGCGCCACATCAGGTCGGCCGTCGGCACGCCCAACTGCTGCAACAGCCCCAGCGTGGCGCTGTAGGCGCCGATCAGGATGTGCTGGCCGTTGTCCCAGACCGGCTCGCCCGCGGCGGGCGCGGCCTTGGCCAAAGCCCGGGCGCGGCCACCCGGCTGCGGTGCCATGTCGCTGAGCACGACAGCGTGGCCCAGGCGCTGGCATTCGAGCGCGGCGGCCAGGCCGGCCCAGCCGGCACCGATGACGGCGACGCGCCGCGCCGGCACGGCTGCGACCACGGCGGCTCAGCGCCCGCGCCAGTGGGTGAGCATGCCGATCCAGAGCTTGCGCAGCGGCGTCAGCGAGGTGCGCTGGTGGAGCACGGCGAAGTCGTCGGCCTCGATCTCGCGCAGCAGCGCACGGTAGATGTTGGCCATCATCAGGCCGACCTTCTGCGCCTGGCGGTCGGCATCTGGCAGCAGCGCCAGCGCCTCGTCGTAGCAGCGGTGGGCGCGCCCGGCCTGAAAGCGCATCAGCGCCGAGAAGCGCGGGCTGTAGCCCCAGGGCGGCTCACGCATCAACAAGTCGGCGGGCTTGACCTCGAACTGCTTGAGCTCCGACAAGGGCAGGTAGATGCGGCCACGGCGCGCGTCGTCGCCGACGTCGCGGATGATGTTGGTCAACTGCAGCGCCAGGCCCAGTCGGTGGGCGTAGGCCAAGGTGGCGTCGGCGCTGTGGCCAAACACCCGCGCGGTGACTTCGCCGACCATGCCGGCGACCAGGTCGCAGTAGTGCTGCAGGCCGGCGTAGTCGAGGTAGCGCGACTGGTCCAGATCCATCTGGCAGCCGGCGATCACGGCCTGGAGATGGGCCTCGGTCACGCCGTAGTGGGCGGCCTGAGGCTGCAGCGCCTGCATCACCGGATGGCTGGGGCGGCCGGCGAATGCGGCGCTGACCTCGCCGCGCCACCACGCCAGCTTGGCAGCGGCCACACTGGGCTCCAGGCTCTCGTCAACGACATCGTCGACCTCGCGGCAGAAGGCGTAGAAGGCCTTCAGCCATTGGCGCTTGGCCAGCGGCACGAACAGGAAGGCGTAGTAGAAGCTCGATCCGCTCCTGGCGGCTTTGTCTTCGACGTACTGCTGTGGCGTCATGCCATCGACCACCGGTCGGCCCTGCGCCGGGCTCATCGCGCAGCCTGCCGGCTGGGTCGGGTGTGCTGCGGATTGCTCATGCCAGACTCATGCCAGGATCACGCCAGGCTCATGCCCGAGGCGATCCGGTCGGGCCGCATGCGCAGCGCGCGCCACAGCATCGCTGGCGCGTCGCTGGCGCGCAGGACCGGGCGGCGCTGCATGGTGCTGTAGTTCATCGCTGCAATTCTCTCAAGGACGCGCAGACCGCCCTGGACCACCAGCCGCAATTCCCAGCCCATCCGCCCGGGCACGCGCATGGCCAGCGGCGCACCCTCGACCATCAAGCCCGCCGCCCAGGCCACCAAGTCGCGCAGCAGGGCCTGGGTCGCCGCCGTATCGCCACCTTGCGCCAGGCCGTCCAGCGTCAGCCCATGGCGCCTGGCATCGGCCTGGGGCACGTAGTGCCGACCGCGTGGCATATCGACACTCGGGTCTTGCCAGAAGTTGATCAACTGCAGCGCGCTGCAGATCGCGTCGGACTGGCGGATCGACAACTCATCGCTCACCCCGCGCAGGTGCAACAGCAACCTGCCGACCGGATTGGCTGATTTGGCGCAGTAGGCCAGCAACTGGGCGCGGCTCTCGTAGCGCGGATTGGCGGTGTCTTGAATGAAGGCATCGAGCAAGTCATCGAGCAGGCGCAGCGGCAGGCCATGCCGGCGGATGTTCGTGGCCAGCGGCCGAAACACGTCTGCCCAATGGGTCGGCGACTCGCCACCTGCGGCTCGGTGCAGCGACTCACGGTAGGCCAGCAGGGTGGCGCGGCGCTTGGCCGGCGAGGCGTCACCCTCGTCGGCGATGTCGTCGGCGGTGCGGGCGAAGTGGTAGATCGCGCGGATGGGCGCACGCAGCGCTGGCGGGCAAAGCAGCGACGCGACGGGGAAGTTTTCGGGGTGGCGAACGCGCACGGCGGCGATTGTCGCTGCTGCGCCCTGCGCGGGTGGCGGCGATTGGCTGGGTCAACCCGGGCGGTTTGACAGGCCTGGCCTGAGTTCGTATATTACTGACCAGTCAGTCAGTAATTTCAGATCCGGAACCCCCAACGCTGCCTTGCCCATGCGTCTGCCCAAGCTTCAACCCCTGTCGATGGCCCGGCCTGGTCTGGCCAAATCAGGCACTGCCGACAGCGCCCGTGCCGTCGCCCTGCTGCCTGTCCTAGCGCTGTGCCTGGCGGCCTGTAACCAAGCGCCGCTCGGTGATGAACCGGTTCGCGCCGTGCGCACCACGGTGGTGTCAGACAGCACGCTGGCGCAGCGGCACGAATACGCCGCCGAGATCCGCGCCCGAATCGAGTCGCGCCTGGCGTTTCGGGTCGGCGGCAAGATGACGGCACGTTTGGTCAACGCCGGCGACGCGGTCAAGGCCGGACAGGTGTTGGCGCGCCTGGACGCACAGGACCTGAACCTCGGCCAGGTCGCCGCGCAGGCCGCCTTGCAGGCGGCCAGGGCCAATCTCGACGTCACCGAGACCGAGTTCCGGCGCTACCAGGAGTTGCGCGCCCAGGGCTTCATCAGCAGCCTGGAGCTGGACCGGCGCGAGGCCAGCCTCAAGGGCGCCCGCGCCCAGGTCGAGCAACTCCGCGCCCAGGCCGGTGTGCAGAGCAACCAGACCGCCTACGCGCTGCTGACGGCCGACCACCCCGGCGTGGTCACCAGCGTCGAGGCCGAGCCTGGCGCGGTGCTGGCCCCCGGCACGCCGGTGCTGCGGCTGGCCCAGGATGGGCCGCGCGATGCCTGGTTCAGCGTGCCCGAGGACCGGGTTGCGCCGTTCCGTGCCCTGCTCGGCAAGGTTGGCGGCGTGACGCTGCGGTCCTGGGGTGAGGAGGCCAGGGAAACGCCCGCCACGGTGCGTGAGGTGTCGGCCGCCGCCGATCCGGTCACCCGCACCTTTGCGGTCAAGGCCGACATCGCCGCGGCCGGCCTGCGCCTGGGCCAAACCGCCACCGTGCTGGTCGATTCAGCACCCGTGGCCGGTGTGGTCAAGCTGCCGCTGCCGGCGGTTTTCGAATTGGGCGGAACCTCCAACGTCTGGTTGCTCGACACGGCGAGCATGACCGTTCGGGCCCAGCCGGTGGCGATCGGCGGCGCGCAAGGCAACCTGGTGGTCATCGCTGCCGGACTGTTGCCAGGGCAGACAGTGGTGACAGCGGGCGTGCACACGCTGATGCCTGGACAGAAGGTCAAGCGCTACCTCGAACCGCAACTCGCGCCCACGCCGTCCGGCCAAGCCTTGGCGGCAATGCCGGCGTCGAGCGCACGATGAGCGACAGCCCAGAGTCGTTGCAGGCCAGCTTGGGCCAACGCATGAACATCTCGCGTTGGGCGCTGCTGCATCCCGCGCTGAGCCGCTACCTGATGGTGGTACTGATGGTGCTGGGCGTTGCTGCCTACTTCCAGCTCGGCCAGGACGAGGATCCGCCGTTCACCTTTCGGGTGATGGTGATCCAGGCCTTCTGGCCAGGCGCCAGCGCCTTGGAGATGGCTGAGCAAGTGACCGACAGGATCGAGCGCGTTGCCCAGGAGGTGCCGTACTCCGACGTGATCCGCAGTTACACCAAGCCCGGCGAATCGCTGACCTTGCTGCAGTTGCGTGACAACGCGCCGGCCAAGGAGGTGGCCAATGTCTGGTACCAGGTGCGCAAGAAGGTCAATGACGCTCGCGCCACGCTGCCGCAGGGCGTGCTCGGGCCGGTCTTCAACGACGACTTCGGTGATGTCTACGGTTCGATCTATGCGCTCTCGGCTGACGGCTTCAGCGACGAGGAACTGCGTGTCTTTGCCGAGAACCTGCGCTCGCAGTTGTTGCGCGTTGGCGATGTCGCCAAGGTCGAGGTGTTCGGCGCGCAGGCCGAGAAGATCTTCATCGAGATCTCGGACAAGCGCCTGGCCCTGCTGGGCCTGGACATGGCCCAGGTGCTGGGACAGTTGGCGGCGCAGAACGCGGTTGAGGGCACCGGTCTGCTCGATGGCGGCGCACAGTACCTGCAATTGCGCGTGCCCGGCGCCTTTCACTCGCTCGCCGAGCTGCGGCGCATGCCGATCCGCGCCCTCAACCCGGCCAGCGGCCAGGCCAGCAGCATCCAGCTCGGTGACATTGCCGAGATCCGGCGTGGCGTGGTCGATCCGCCGGTGGTCAAGGTGCGCCACCAGGGAAAACCGGTGATCGCGCTGGGCGTGTCCATGGCCAAGGGTGGCGACATCATCGCGCTGGGCAAGGCGCTGCAGTCCAAAGTGGCGGCGATCCGCGCCAGCCTGCCGGCCGGGATCACGCTGGAGCAAGTGCAGGACCAGCCGCAGGCGGTATCTCGCTCGGTTGGTGAATTCGTCAACGTGCTGATCGAAGCGGTGGCGGTGGTGCTGGTGGTGAGCTTCGTCGCGCTGGGTCTGCGCACCCGGCCGCTGGGCATCGACATCCGGCCCGGGATGGTGGTGGCTTTGACCATCCCGCTGGTGCTGGCGATCACCTTCGTCACCATGTACTACTGGGGCGTCGGGCTGCACAAGATCTCGCTCGGCTCGCTGATCATTGCCCTGGGCCTGCTGGTGGACGACGCGATCATCGCGGTCGAGATGATGGTGCGCAAGCTCGAGGAGGGCTACGACAAGGTGTTCGCCGCGACCTACGCCTACGAGGTCACCTCGATGCCGATGCTCACCGGCACGCTGATCACGGCGGCAGGCTTTTTGCCGATCGGCCTGGCCAAGTCCACGGTCGGCGAATACACCTTCGCGATCTTTGCCGTTACCACCGCCGCGCTGGTGATTTCTTGGCTGGTGTCGGTCTATTTCGTGCCCTACCTCGGGGTCCGGCTGCTGCGCACCCGGGCGCGCGCGCCCGACCAGGCCCATGAGCTCTTCGACACGCCGTTCTATGCCCGACTCCGGCGCCTGCTGAATGGCTGTGTGCAGCACCGCTGGTTGACGATCGCGCTGACGCTGGCGGTATTTGCCGCCGGGCTGGCCGGCATGGGCCGGGTCCAGCAGCAGTTCTTTCCCGATTCGTCGCGCCCGGAAATTCTGGTCGACCTGTGGCTGCCCGAGGGATCGAGCTTGCGCGAGAGCGAAGCCCTGGCCAGGCGTTTCGAGGCGCGGATGATGCGCGAGCCGGGCATGGCCGGCGTCACCTCGTGGATAGGCAGCGGCGTGCCGCGCTTTTACTTGCCGCTGGACCAGATCTTCCCGCAGGCCAACGTCAGCCAAACGATCCTGCTGCCGACCAGCGTGGCGCTGCGGGAGGACCTGCGCAGGCGCCTGCCTGAACTGCTGGCCAGCGAGTTTCCCGAGGTCCGCGGCCGGGTCAAGGTGCTGCCCAATGGTCCGCCGGTGCAGTACCCGGTGCAGTTCCGCGTGGTCGGGCCGGATGCACAGCAGTTGCGCGGCTGGGCCGACCAGGCCAAGGCCATCCTGCGCGCCCACCCCGGCATGCGTGGCGTCAACGACAACTGGAACGAGCAGGTCAAGGTGCTGCATCTGGACCTGGACCAGGAAAAGGCGCGGGTGCTGGGCGTGAGCAGCCAGTCGGTGGCCCAGGGCTCGCGCACCATGCACTCGGGCAGCATCGTCGGCCAGTACCGCGAGGGCGACAAACTGGTCGACATCGTGCTTCGCCAACCGCTGCAAGAGCGCCAGGTGATCACTGATCTGGGCAACGCCTACCTGCCCGCAGCCGGCGGCAAGTCGGTGCCGCTGCCGCAGGTGGCCAAGCTGCGCTTTGGCTGGGAGCCGGGCATCATCTGGCGCGAAGGCCGCAAGTTCGCCGTGACGGTGCAGGGCGACGTCGGCGAAGGCCTGCAGGGGCCAACCGTGACCCAGCAAATCTGGCCGCAACTGGCCGAATTGCAGGCCCGCATGCCGCCCGACTACGCGATCCAGATTGCCGGCGCGCAGGAGGAAAGCAACAAAGGCACGGGCAGCATCGCCGCCGGCGTGCCGGTGATGCTGTTCATCATCCTGACCCTGCTGATGCTGCAACTGCAGAGCTTCTCGCGCGCCGTCCTGGTGCTGCTGACCGGGCCGCTGGGCATTGCCGGGGTGGCAGCGGCGCTGCTGCTGCTGAACCGGCCGTTCGGTTTTGTCGCGCTGCTGGGCGTGATCGCGCTGACGGGCATGATCATGCGCAACTCGGTGATCCTGATTGACCAGATTGAGCAGGATCGCGCTCGCGGCGTGCCGGCCTGGGAGGCGATTGTCGAATCGGCGGTGCGCCGTTTCCGGCCGATCGTGCTGACCGCTGCGGCCGCCGTGCTGGCCATGATTCCGCTCTCGCGCAGCGTCTTCTGGGGGCCGATGGCGGTGGCGATCATGGGCGGCCTGGTCGTCGCCACGGTGCTGACCCTGCTGTCGCTGCCAGCGATGTATGCGGCCTGGTTCAGGGTCCGGCGCGCAGAGCCGCCGCCGACTGAAATTGACGCCAAGGCGCAGTCTGCGGCCGGCTAGAATCGCGGGTTTTTCACATCGCCGCAAGCTGGTCGGTCACACGGCCGGTTTGCCAGCCGTTGAGCCTGCCCGGCCCGACAGCGCAAACCCTCAGCGCGGGTGGCGAAATTGGTAGACGCACCAGGTTTAGGTCCTGACGCCTTCACCGGCGTATCGGTTCGAGTCCGATCCCGCGCACCAGCCCCATTCCTTCTTTCACGAGTCCCATGATGGCCGTCACTGTTGAAACCCTGGAAAAGCTTGAGCGCCGCATCACCCTGACGCTGGCCGCCGACGATGTCAGCCGCGAAGTCGATGCGCGCCTGAAGAAGCTCTCGCGCACGATCAAGGCCGATGGTTTTCGGCCTGGCAAGGTGCCGATGTCGGTGGTCACCCAGCGCTACGGCTACTCGGTGCATTACGAGGTCATGAACGACCGGATCGGCCAGGCCTTCAACGACTCGGCCAACGGGGCCAAGCTGCGGGTGGCCGGCGCGCCCAAGATCACCCAGAAGGAGGCCGCGCCCGCCGGTGAGCTGCAATTCGACGCCACCTTCGAGGTCTACCCCGAGGTGCTGATCGGCGAGTTGTCCGGCGTCGAGGTCGAACGCGCCAGCAGCGATGTGACCGACGTGGCGATCGACCGCACCATCGACATCCTGCGCAAGCAGCGCCGCAGCTTTGCCCAGCGCTCGGCCAGCGATGGTGCGGCCGAAACCGACCGCGTGACGATCGACTTCGAAGGCAAGATCGACGGCGAGCCATTCAGCGGTGGCAAGGCCGACGCCTTCCAGTTCATCATCGGCGAAGGGCAAATGCTGGCGCAGTTCGACCAGGCTGTGCGTGGCATGAAGGTCGGCGAAAGCAAGACCTTCGCGCTGGCCTTCCCGGCCGACTACCACGGCAAGGACGTGGCCGGCAAGGAGGCCGACTTCATGGTCACGATGAAGAAGGTGGAGGCCCAGCATCTGCCTGCGGTCGACGATGCCTTCATCCGCTCGCTGGGGATCGCCGACGGATCAGGAGCCGGCCTGCGCGCCGACGTCAAGAAGAACCTGGAGCGCGAGGTCAAGGCACGGCTGCTGTCGCGCAACAAATCCGCAGCAATGGACGCGCTGCTGAAGGTGGTGAGCCTGGAGCTGCCCAAGGCGCTGGTCGAGGACGAAGTCGGGCGCCTGCTTGCCTCGGCACGCGAGGACCTGAAGAAGCGCGGCGTCAAGGATGCTGACAAGGCCGAGATCCCGCTCGAGATCTTCACGCCGCAGGCCGAACGCCGGGTCCGGTTGGGTCTGGCGGTGGGCGAACTGGTGCGCCTGCACAAGCTGCAGGCCAAGCCCGAGCAACTTCAGGCCCACATTGAGGAGCTGTCGCAGAGCTACGAGCGGCCGACAGATGTGATGAGCTGGTACCTGGGCGATCGCCAGCGCATGGCCGAGGTCGAGGCGGTGGTGATCGAGAACAACGTCACCCAGCACATCCTCGGCCAGGTCAAGGTCAACGACAAGGCACTGGCCTTTGACGAACTGATGAACGCCTGAGCAGCGGGCCTGCGACCGGTCTGCAACCAACCTGCAAGCTGATTTCAGCCCGGCCGGGGCGCACGACTGCGGGGTCGTCGCCCCGTTTTTCATGGCCTGCTGGCATGGGACTGGCGCGACATAATTGAAGCCACTCCCCCTCCCGATTTCTAAAAGCCATGGATCCAAGGACAGACATGAGTGCATTGCAGACGCAAGCCCTGGGCATGGTGCCCATCGTCATCGAGCAGTCAGGCCGTGGTGAGCGTGCCTACGACATCTACAGCCGGCTGCTGCGTGAACGGATCATCTTTCTGGTTGGCCCGGTCAACGACGGCACCGCCAACCTGGTCGTCGCGCAAATGCTCTTTCTGGAGAGCGAGAACCCCGACAAGGACATCTTCCTGTACATCAACTCGCCTGGTGGCAGCGTCAGCGCCGGCCTGTCGATCTACGACACGATGAATTTCATCAAGCCCGACGTCTCGACGCTGTGCCTGGGCATGGCCGCCAGCATGGGCTCGTTTCTGCTGGCCGCTGGTGCCAAGGGCAAGCGGATCTCGCTGCCGAATGCCAAGATCATGATCCACCAGCCCTCGGGCGGCGCGCAAGGCCAGGCCACCGACATCGAGATACAGGCGCGCGAGATCATCAAGACGCGCGAACAGCTCAACCGGATCTATGCCGACCGCACCGGCCAGCCGATCGAGAAGATCACCGCCGATGTCGAGCGCGACTACTTCATGTCGCCACCAGAGGCCCAGACCTACGGCCTGATCGACCAGGTGCTGGCAAAACGCGCTTGATCAGGACCGTGCTGGCGGGCCGCTTAGGCGCTGCGATGCTTGGTCTATGATGCTTTTTTGAACCTCTTCACCGTCGCTGAAACGCAGATTCACCCATGGCCGACAAAAAAGGCAACTCCGGCGAGAAGGTCTTGTACTGCAGCTTCTGCGGCAAGAGCCAGCACGAGGTCAAGAAGCTGATCGCCGGCCCGTCGGTGTTCATCTGCGACGAGTGCATCGAGCTGTGCAACGATATCATCCGCGACGAGCCTGCGGCTGACGGGCCTACCGCCAAGACGGCGCGTTCAGACCTGCCGATTCCGGCCGAGATCAAGACCACACTCGACCAGTACGTGATCGGCCAGGATTCGGCCAAGCGCACCCTGAGCGTGGCGGTCTACAACCACTACAAGCGGCTCAAGCACATCGGCGCCAACCCGGGCAAGGACGAGGTCGAGCTGAGCAAGAGCAACATCCTGCTGATCGGCCCCACCGGTTCGGGCAAGACGCTGCTGGCGCAGACGCTGGCGCGGCTGCTCAACGTGCCCTTCGTGATTGCCGACGCCACCACCCTGACCGAAGCCGGCTACGTCGGTGAGGATGTCGAGAACATCATCCAGAAGCTGCTGCAGAACTGCAACTACGATGTGGAGCGGGCCCAGCGCGGCATCGTTTACATCGACGAGATCGACAAGATCAGCCGCAAGGCCGACAACCCCAGCATCACCCGGGATGTCTCGGGCGAGGGCGTACAGCAGGCGCTGCTCAAGCTGGTCGAAGGCACGATGGCCAGCGTGCCGCCGCAGGGTGGGCGCAAGCACCCGAATCAGGACTTCCTGCAAATCGACACGACCAACATCCTGTTCGTCTGCGGCGGCGCCTTTGACGGCCTGGAGAAGGTCATCCAGAGCCGGACCGAGAAGTCGGGCATCGGCTTCGGCGCATCGGTCCACAGCAAGACCGAAAAGCGCGCTGCCGATTTGTTTCGCGAGGCCGAGCCGCAGGACCTGATCAAGTTTGGCCTGATCCCCGAACTGGTCGGCCGACTCCCGGTAATTGCCACGCTGGGTGAGCTGACCAAGGACGCCATGGTCCGCATCCTCACCGAACCCAAGAACGCGCTTGTCAAGCAGTACCAGAAGCTGTTTCTGATGGATGGCGTCGAACTCGAGGTCCGGCCGTCGGCCCTGACCGCCATATCGCGCCGGGCGCTGAATCGCAAAACCGGCGCCCGCGGGCTGCGTTCGATCCTCGAGAATGTGCTGATCGACACCATGTTCGATCTGCCCACCATGGACGGCGTGGCCAAAGTAGTGATCGACGAGCACATCGTCGAAGACGGCGCCAAGCCGCTGCGCGTATACCGCGAGCAGCCCAAGGCCAAAGCCAGCGCCTGAGCTTGCGCAGCGCCATGACCGTGGCCGCCCGGTGGCGGCGTCCATGACCGCCACGCCGGCATTCGCCACACTTGCATTTAAGCCCCTCAAACCCCATGTCGGTTTGAGAAAGAAAGGTCTCTCCCATGTCAGGACATGCCGTTTTACCGCCGGACCCGATCACCCTGCCGTTGTTGCCCCTGCGCGACGTGGTGGTCTTTCCGCACATGGTCATTCCGCTGTTCGTTGGCCGGCCCAAGTCAATCAAGGCGCTGGAGTCGGCGATGGAAGCTGGCCGGCAGATCATGCTGGTGGCGCAGAAGGCTGCGGGCAAGGACGAGCCCAAACCCGAGGACATGTTCGAAATCGGCTGCGTCTCCAGCATCCTGCAGATGCTCAAGCTGCCCGATGGCACGGTCAAGGTGCTGGTCGAGGGTGTCCAGCGCGCCCGCACCTTGCAGATTCACGATCTGGCCGAGCATTTCACGGCCGAGGTGGCGCCCGTCCAGTCCGACGCCCAGGCCAGCCCTGAGGTCGAGGCGCTGCGCCGCGCAGTCACCCAGCAGTTCGACCAGTACGTCAAGCTCAACAAGAAGATCCCGCCCGAGATCCTGACCTCGATCGCCGGCATCGACGATCCCGGACGCCTGGCCGACACCATTGCCGCGCACCTGCCGCTCAAGCTCGAGGCCAAGCAATCGGTGCTGGATTTGTCGTCTACCGCCAAGCGCCTGGAAAAGCTGTTGGAATTGCTCGAGCACGAGGTTGACATCCTGCAAGTCGAGAAGCGCATCCGGGGCCGGGTCAAGCGGCAGATGGAGAAGAGCCAGCGCGAGTACTACCTCAACGAGCAGGTCAAGGCGATCCAGAAGGAGCTGGGCGACGGCGAGGAAGGTGCCGATCTCGAAGACCTGGAAAAGAGGATCGTTGCCGCCAAGATGAGCAAGGAGGCGCGCAAGAAAGCCGAAGGCGAGCTCAAGAAGCTCAAACTGATGTCGCCGATGTCGGCCGAAGCTACGGTGGTGCGCAACTTCATCGACACCCTGGTCAACCTGCCCTGGTCCAAGAAGACCAAGATCAAGCACGACCTGCCGCTGGCAGAGAACGTGCTGAACGAGGACCACCACGGCCTGGACAAGGTCAAGGAGCGGATCCTTGAGTACCTCGCGGTGCAGCAGCGGGTCGACAAGGTCAAGGCACCTATCCTGTGCCTGGTTGGCCCCCCGGGCGTGGGCAAGACCTCGCTCGGCCAGAGCGTCGCCAGGGCTACCGGCCGCAAGTTCATCCGCATGGCGCTGGGCGGCGTGCGCGACGAGGCCGAGATCCGCGGCCACCGCCGCACCTACATCGGCTCGATGCCGGGCAAGGTGTTGCAGAGCCTGACCAAGGTCGGGGTGCGCAATCCGCTGTTCCTGCTCGACGAGATCGACAAGCTGGGCATGGACTTTCGCGGCGATCCGTCATCGGCCCTGCTCGAGGTGCTGGATCCGGAACAGAACCACACCTTCAGCGACCACTATGTCGAGGTCGATTTCGACCTCTCCGATGTGATGTTCATCGCCACATCGAACTCGATGAACATTCCGCCGGCCCTGCTCGACCGGATGGAGGTGATCCGCCTCTCGGGCTATACCGAGGACGAGAAGGTCAGCATCGCCGAGCGCTACCTGGTGCCCAAGCAACGCAAGAACAACGGCATCCAAGACAACGAGTTGGAAGTGGCCGAGTCGGCGATTCGCGGCATCATCCGCTACTACACCCGCGAAGCTGGCGTGCGTTCGCTGGAACGCGAGATCTCGAAGATCTGCCGCAAGACCGTCAAGAGCATTCAGCTCAAGACCACCACCGAAAAGGTTGTCGTCACCGACGTCAATTTGAACGACTACCTGGGCGTGCGCAAGTTCGATTTCGGCCGTGCCGAGAAGAAGAACCAGGTCGGCCAGGTGGTGGGATTGGCCTGGACCGAGGTCGGCGGCGACCTGCTGACGATCGAAGCGGCGACCATGCCCGGCAAGGGCGCGATCATCCGCACCGGTTCGCTCGGCGACGTGATGAAGGAGTCGGTCGAAGCCGCGCGTTCGGTGGTTCGCAGCCGCGCCCGGCGCCTGGGCATCAAGGACGAGTTGTTCGAGAAGCGCGATGTCCATATCCATGTGCCCGACGGCGCGACACCCAAAGACGGCCCCAGCGCCGGCATCGCGATGACCACGGCGTTTGTCTCGGCGCTGACCAACATCGCAGTGCACGCCCATGTGGCGATGACCGGCGAGATCACGCTGCGCGGCGAGGTCACCGCCATCGGCGGCTTGAAGGAGAAGCTGCTGGCGGCGCACCGCGGGGGCATCACCACCGTGATGATCCCGGAGGAAAACGTCAAGGACCTGGCCGACATTCCGGAAAACGTCAAGAACCACCTTGAGATCGTGCCAGTGCGCTGGATCGAGCAGGTTCTGCAGATCGCGCTCGAATCCATGCCCGTGGCGTTGGCCGATGACGAGCCGGTGGTCAAGCCGGAGGTTGCGGTCAAAGCAGTTGGGTCCGAGGCCCTGCCGCATTGAACAGGTCAAGGCCCAGCCTCGCGGCGAGCGCGCCGGTTTTCGGTATAGAATTCGCCCTTCGCTGAATTTGGATGCTCAGCAAACTGCGGTGACCAGCTTGGTCGCCGCAGGCGATGCGGGAGTAGCTCAGTTGGTAGAGCGCAACCTTGCCAAGGTTGAGGTCGCGAGTTCGAGACTCGTCTTTCGCTCACTATCAGATAATCGTTAATTGTTAATTGGAGAAAAATAACCGTTAACGATTAACGATTAACTTTTAACTGCCCGGGTGGTGGAACT
>JANXYH010000076.1 GCA_025350145.1 Burkholderiales bacterium
GCATAGACGCGGCCGAGTTCTTCGGCCCCGGCATGGATGTGGACCAGCTTCTGCGCCGGGCGTGGTGGCGTGAGCAGGCTGTAGCCACCGGTTGTCATCTCGCCCAGGCGCACCCCCAGGGCGATCACCAGGTCGGCGTCGCGGATGCGCTGGCCAAGCTTGGGATTGATGCCGATGCCGACATCGCCGGCGAACAGCGGATGGCGGTTGTCGAAGGTGTCCTGGAAGCGGAACGCGGTGCCGACCGGCAAGGCCCAGTTCTCGGCAAAGCGCTGCAGGGCGCGGGCGCCCTCGCCGTCCCAGCCGCTGCCGCCGGCGATGACGAACGGCCGCTGCGCGTGCAGCAGCATCGCGCGCAACTCGCGCAGGGCGCCGGGCGCGGGCCAGGCCTGCGCCGGCTCGACCCGGGCCAGCACCGGCGCGGCGGTGGCGCTGGCCAGCATGTCCTCGGGCAGCACCAGCACCACCGGGCCGGGTCGGCCCTGCATCGCGGTATGGAAGGCGCGCGCCAGGTACTCGGGCAGGCGGTCCGGGTCGTGTACCTCGCCGACCCACTTGGCCAGGCCAAGCGTGCCGGGGCCGAACATCTGCCGATAGTCCAGCTCCTGAAAGGCCTCGCGGTCGCGCTGGTCGCTGGCGACCTGGCCGATGAACAGGATCAGCGGGGTCGAGTCCTGGAACGCGGTGTGTACGCCGATGCTGGCGTTGGTCGCGCCCGGGCCACGGGTGACGAAGCAGATGCCCGGCCGACCGCTGAGCTTGCCCTGGGCCTCGGCCATGAAGCAGGCCCCGCCCTCTTGCCGGCAGGCGATGAAGCGGATCTGCTGGCGGTACTCGGCAAAGCCGTCGAGCACCGCCAGGTAGCTCTCGCCGGGAACGCCGAAGGCGGTGTCCACGCCTTGGGCGATCAGGGCTTCGACCAGGGCGTGGCCGGCGGGGCGGGAGGTCATGGCGTGGCCTTGAAGGGCGATGGCGGAGCGGCGATTATCCGCAGCCCCCAGGCGCCGCAGCCCATCTGTGACGCCACCGCCCCTGGCCCGGGATCAGGCCGGCGCCAGGGCCACCCGGCGCACCTTGCGCACCCGAAACGCGGTGCCGATCAGCAGCACCTGCACCAGGGCCAGGCCGATGAACACGCCGCTGTAGTGCTGGCCGTCCATCAAGCGGCCGAACAGCAGCGGGGCAATCGCCTGGCCGATGTCCAGACCGGAGTAGACGACGCCGAAGACCCGACCGCTGGCGTTGTCCGGGGTAGAGCGCTTGACCAGCATGTCGCGCGACGGCCCGGACGCGCCCGAGGCCGCCCCCATCAAGCCAAACAGCAGCGGCACGCCCCATGCCGGCAGCGGCACCAGGCCGAGCAGCAAGGCCACGCCGGCGGCCAGACCCATGCCGGCGCCGACGATGCGCTCGATCCGCGCCGCGTCGGCCGCCAGGAAGCCACCCAGCAACATGCCAGCGGCGCTGCAGAGCATGTACACCGTCAGGCAGCTCGCGACCCAGGCCAGTGGCACCGCATGCAACTGCCGCGCCGCCTCGGGCGCAAAGGCCTGGATCGTGCTCAAGGCGCCGGCGTAGCAAAAGAAAAAGCCGAAGCACATCCACACCGCCGGGATCCGCAGGAAGTCGAAATCACCGCTGGCCGCAGGCCGGGCGACGCTGGCCGGGGTTTGCGGCGCGGCCAGCGCCAGCACCAGGCGCTGGCGATGCCACCAGACCAGACACCAGACCACCGCCGCCAAGCCAGCAGCGCTGGCCAGCGCCACGCGCCAGCCATAGTGCGACCCCAGCGGCACCATCATCACCGGCGCCAGGGCCCAGCCCAGGGTGCCGCTGATGCCATGGGCGCTGTAGGCATGGCCGAGGCGCGATTTGTCGATCTTGCGGTTGAGCAGGGTGTAGTCGACCGGGTGGAAGACGCCGTTGCCGACGCCCGCGACCGCCGCCCACAGGGTCAGCGCGGCATAGCTGCCGGCGCTGGCAAAGCCCAGTGCCGCGACCACCAGTATTCCCAGCCCGGCCAACAACACCGGCTGCGGCCCGATCTTGTCGACGACAAAGCCCGACAGCGTCTGGACGGCGCAGGAGACGACGAAGAACACCGTCAGCACGAAGCCGAGCTCGGTGTAGCTGACACCAAATTCGGCCTTCAGCAGGGGAAACAGCGGCGCCAGGATCAATTGGCTGAAGTGGCTGATGGCGTGGGCGACGCCGACCAGGCCAATCACGGCGGCGTCCTCGCGCCAGGCGGCTGGGGGGGCGGTCATGCTCAGGTTCATGCGGGTGGCCTGCTGCGGCAAAAGGGGCCATCATGCCAAATTGCGGTGCCGCTGCGGCCTGCCCTCAAGCCCTGGCTGGGCCGGCCGATAAGCAGACAAGCCCGCCACCGCGAACCGCCATGGACTTCAGCTCGGTACACAACATCCACGAACGCGCCGTGCTCGAGGCGGTCAGCGCCGCCACCGCACGCTATCCCGGCATAGGCAACAACCACGACCTGCTGGCCGATGTCGCCTGCGTCGCCCTGAACCGGGTCCAGCCGCGCTACATCCGCCACGCGGTGGACCTGGCCTTCTTCCTCACCGAATCAGAACGCCAGGCCCATGAGAAAGCGGTCGACGACGCGGTCGACTACGCCTATGGTTTCGTCCAGGCGCGCCACCTGATGGCGGCAAGGCGCTAGCCGACGCGCGGCGGCGGCGCCGCGCCAGCTCAGTGCACCACCCGGCCGAACTCGAAGCGGCCGTCCTTGAAGTCGACCGGGATCACGTCCTTGGGGCCGAAGCGGCCTTGCAGGATCAGTTTGGCGACCGGGTTCTCAACCTGCTGCTGGATCGCCCGCTTGAGCGGTCTGGCGCCGAACACCGGGTCGAAGCCGACCTTGGCCAGTTCGGCCAGCGCCGCGTCGGAGGCCACCAGCTTCATGTCCATCCGCTCGATCCGCGCCTCCAGCACCTTGAGCTGGATCTTGGCGATGTCGCGGATGTGGGCCGCGTCCAGGGCATGGAAGACCACGGTCTCGTCGATGCGGTTGAGGAACTCGGGGCGGAAGTGGGCCTTGAGCTCGGCCATCACCGCGTCGCGGATGCGGCCGCTGTCCTGCCCAGTCATCTGCACGATCATCGGCGAGCCGAGGTTGCTGGTCATGACGATGACGGTGTTCTTGAAGTCGACGGTGCGGCCCTGGCCATCGGTCAAGCGGCCGTCGTCGAGCACCTGCAGTAGCACGTTGAACACGTCGGGATGGGCCTTCTCGACCTCGTCGAGCAGCACCACGCTGTAGGGCTTGCGCCGCACCGCCTCGGTCAGCGTGCCGCCCTCGTCGTAGCCGACATAGCCGGGTGGCGCGCCTATCAATCGGCTGACCGAATGCTTCTCCATGAACTCGCTCATGTCGACCCGGATCAGGTGGTCGTCGCTGTCGAACAAAAAACCGGCCAGGGCCTTGCACAGCTCGGTCTTGCCGACGCCGGTGGGGCCGAGGAAGAGGAAGCTGCCGAGCGGCCGGCTCGGGTCTGACAGGCCGGCACGAGAGCGGCGGATCGCATCCGCTACCGCCGTGATCGCCTCGTCCTGGCCGACCACGCGCTGGTGCAGCTTGCCCTCCATCTGCAGCAGTTTGTCGCGCTCGCCCTGCATCAGCTTGGCCACCGGGATGCCGGTGGCCCGCGAGACCACCTCGGCGATCTCCTCGGCGCCGACCATGGTGCGCAGCAACTGCGTGCCGGCCTTGGCCTTGCCGGCCTCCTTGGCCTGCGCCTCTTTCAGGCGCTTGTCCAGCTCGGGCAGGCGGCCGTACTGCAACTCGGCAACCTTGTTGAAGTCGCCCCGGCGCTTGAGCTCCTCGACCTGAAGCTTGATTCGCTCGATCTCCTCCTTGAGCTGGGCCGAGCCCTGGGCGGCGGCCTTTTCGGCCTTCCAGATTTCTTCCAGGTCGGCGTACTCGCGTTGCAGTTTGACCAACTCGTCCTCGATCAGGCCGAGCCGGCGCTGCGAGGCCTCGTCGTGCTCCTTCTTCATCGCCTCGCGCTCGATCTTGAGCTGGATCATGCGGCGATCGAGCTTGTCCATCACCTCGGGCTTGGAGTCGATCTCGATCTTGATCTTGGCGGCCGCCTCGTCGATCAGGTCAATCGCCTTGTCGGGCAGGAAGCGGTCGCTGATGTAGCGCTGGCTCAGCTCGGCGGCGGCGACGATCGCCGGGTCGGTGATCTCGACGCCGTGGTGAACCTCGTATTTCTCCTGCAGGCCGCGCAGGATCGCGATCGTCGCCTCGACGCTGGGCTCGTCGACCAGCACCTTTTGAAAGCGCCGCTCCAGGGCGGCGTCTTTCTCGACATGTTTGCGGTACTCGTCCAGCGTGGTCGCGCCTATGCAGTGCAGCTCGCCGCGGGCCAGCGCCGGCTTGAGCATGTTGCCGGCGTCGATCGCGCCCTCGGCCTTGCCGGCGCCAACCATGGTGTGCAACTCGTCGATGAAAAGGATGATTCGGCCCTCGTCGGCGGCGACTTCCTTGAGCATCGCCTTGAGCCGCTCCTCGAACTCGCCACGGTACTTGGCGCCGGCCAGCAGCCCGGCCATGTCCAGCGACAGCACCCGCTTGTCCTTGAGCGATTCGGGCACTTCGCCGTTGACGATGCGCTGGGCCAGGCCCTCGACGATCGCGGTCTTGCCGACGCCCGGCTCGCCGATCAGCACCGGGTTGTTCTTGGTCCGGCGTTGCAGCACCTGGATGGCGCGGCGGATCTCGTCGTCGCGGCCTATCACCGGGTCGAGCTTGGCCTGGCGGGCGCGCTCGGTCAGGTCCAGGGTGTATTTCTTCAGCGCCTCGCGCTGGCCCTCGGCCTCGGCCGAGTCGACCTTGGCGCCGCCGCGCACCGCCTCCAGGGCGGCCAACAGGGACTTGCGCGACAGGCCATGGCCACGGACCACGCCGCCCAGGTCGGACTTGCTGTCGGCCAGCGCCAGCAGGAACATCTCGCTGGCGATGAACTGGTCGGCATGCGCGCCGGCCTCTTTGTCGGCGGCTTGCAGCAGCAGCACCAAATCGCGCCCGGGCTGCACCGGGCCGCCGCCGTGGACGCTGGGCAGGCTGGCGATGGCGGTGTCCATCGCCGTCTTCAGCGCCGCGGTGTTGGCGCCGGCGCGGTCCAGCAGGGCCTTGGGACCGTCGGGCTGGGCGAGCATGGCCGCGAGCAGGTGCGCGGGCTCGATGTAGGGGTTGTCGCGGGCCACCGCCAGGCTCTGGCTGTCGGCAAGCGCCTGCTGGAAGGCGGTGGTGAGTTTGTCCAGTCGCATGGCTGCAATGTCCTTCGGTTGCCGCCAGACATTGGGCAGGCGCTGCCGAATTCAAGGCCAGGCGCCGCCGCCGCAGCCCGGCGCATTTCTAGAATGCCGGCGTGGACATCCATCAAATGCAGGTCAGCTACGACACCAACGCCGACCGCGTGCTGTGGCGCTTACGCACTTTTGGCGGCGAGCTGTTTGGGCTCTGGCTGACGCGGCGGATGCTGCAACGCCTGTGGCAGCCGCTGCAAGACATGGCCACCCAGGCCGGCATTGCCCGGGTGGCGCCGCACCTGCAGCCGGCCCAGGTTTTGCCCGAGGCGCGGGAGATGCTGGCCCAGGCGGCGCGCGAGCGGCCGCTGCCCTCGGCCAACTTCAAGCTCCCGTTCGACGCCCAGGCGGTGACGCGACCGCTGGGCGCGGAGCCGCTGCTGGTGGCCGCCGTCGACCTGACGCCGGGCGCGCCCGGCCAGGGCCTGGCGATGCGCCTGCGCGACCCGCAGGGCCGCAGCCTGAACCTGCGCCTGTCGGACGACCTGGCGACCGCCCTGGTGCGCCTGATCGAGCAGGCGCTGGCCGAGGCGGACTGGGGCTTTGCCCGCGCGGCGGCGGCCGAACCGGCGCCGGCCCTGCCGGCCTCAAGCCTGAACTGAGCGCTCGCCCAGCAGTTCGGCGACCAGCCTGGCCTTCTGCACCTTGCCCAGCGCGGTCTTGGGCAGGGCGGCACGCAGCACGGTCCGGCGCGGCTGCTGGTAGCGTGCCAACTGGCGCGACAGCGCAGCGGCCAGGTCCAGCCGCAGCAGCTCGGGGTCGGCACCGGCCGCTGCCACCAGCACCAGCACCGGCACCTCGCCCCAGTGCGGGTCGGGCAGGCCGACGACGGCGCATTCGGCCACGCCGGGAAAGCCCTCGACCAGGTTCTCGATCTCGGCCGGGTAGATGTTTTCACCGCCCGAGATCAGCATGTCCTTGAGCCGGCCGACCACGCTGTAGACGCCCTGCCCGTCCTGCTGCGCCAGGTCGCCGGTGTGCAGCCAGCCGCCGGCCAGATCCGGGTGCTCGGGCTCGCGGTGGATCGCCCGCAGCAGGTTAGGGCCGTGCAGCCAGATCTCGCCGACCTGGCCGGGCGCCACGTCGCCACCAGCCGCATCGACCAGGCGCACCTGCACCCCCGGCGCCGCGCGCCCGACCCGCCCGGGCAAGGCCAGCGCCTCGTCGGGCGACAGGGCGATCGACACCGGGCCGCTCTCGGTGCTGCCGTAGACCTGGGTCACGGCCAGGCCGCGCTGGTGAAACGCCTCGATCAGCGCCAGCGGCACGACCATAGCCCCGCTGTTGACATAGCGCAGACAGCCCAGCGGCGCGTCCGGCCAGTCGGGGTGCGCCAGCAGCGCCCGCATCGCCGCCGGCACCAGCAGGCTGACCGTGGGCCGCCAGTCGCGCAGCGCCGCCAGCCAGGCGCCGGGCTCAAAGCGTGGCAGCAGCCGCACCGCCGCACCCACCGCCAGCGCCGGCAGGGTCTGGATGCACAGCCCGCCGACATGGAACAGCGGCAGCGCGGTCAGCACCCGGTCGGCGCTGCCCAGGCGCTGCACCGCGACCGCCGCATCGATGTTGGCGAGCATGCCGCGCTGGCTGTGCAACGCACCCCGGGGCCGGCCGGTGGTGCCCGAGGTGTAGGCCAGCAGCAGGTCATCGGCCGCCTCGCTGGCCTGCGGCTGTGGCGGCGCCAGCGCGCCCAGCAAGGCGCGCACGGCCTCGGCCTGGGCCGCCAGCTCGGGCGTGCCGAGCAAGGCATTGAGCCCGGCATGGCGGCCGATCTCGGCCAATTCGGGCGGCGCCAGGCGCCAATTCAGCGGCACCCAGACCGCACCCAGCTTGGCGCAGGCCAGCAGGCTGACCACCATCGCCACCGAGTTCAGCCCAAGCCAGCCGATGCAGGCGCCCCGGCCCAGGCCCTGCGCCAACAGCGCCTGGGCGCTGCGGTCGACCTGGGTGAGCAGTTGGCCATAGCTCAGGCTTTGCTCGCCCGCGGCCAGTGCCGGCGCGTCGGGCCGCCGCTCAGCCTGTGCGCGGATGCAGTCGCAGAGGCCGGCGAAGGTGCTGGCGCTGGCACTGGCACTGGCACTGGCGCTGGCGCTGGCGCTGGCACTGGTGGCGGGCGGGTTCACTCAATCGCCTCGTCCCTCTCGTTGCCCTCATAGAGGCATTCGCGGCCCAGCCGGTCCAGGCACAGCTCGGCCGTCCAGGGCAGCATCAGCGAGCCGCAGCGCGAGTCGCGGTACAGCCGCTCCAGCGGCAGGCTCTTGAGCATGCCCTGGCCGCCGCAGGTGCGGATCGCCAACTGGCACAGGGCGTTGGCGTTCTCCATGATGGTGTAGTGGGCCGCGTACAGGCGCATCCGGGTGTCCTTGTCGGGGTCGATGCGGGCATCGCGGGCGTTCTGCAGGAACAGCGCCCGGGTGGCTTCGAGCTTGATGCGCATCTCGGCCACGGCGTACTGCTTGGTCGGGTACATCCGGCGCAGCACCGGCGGCATGCCGGGCACCTCGGCGCGCAGGTATTGCACGGTGAAATCGTAGGCCGCCTGGGCCACGCCCATGTAGGTCGGCGACAGCGTCGCGAACATGTGCGGGTAGCGGCTGACCGCCTGGAAGTACACACCCTCGGGCATCAGCCGGGCATCGTCGGGCACGAACACATCCTGGAACAGCAGGTTGCGGCTGACCGTGCCGCGCATGCCCAGCGGGTCCCAGTCGCCATAGACGCTGACGCCGGGCGCCTTGGCCGGCACCGCCAGGTAGATCGCGTCGCGGCGCGAGCCGCCGCTGTGGTCGGGCCGCTCCAGGGTGCAGAGCACGCCATAGCAATCGGCGGCGCCCGCCAGCGAGGCGAAGATCTTGCGGCCATTGACGACATAGCCGCCATCGACCCGCTGCGCCACCGTGCCCCAGGGCGCAGCACCGGCGGCGGCCGCGCCACCTTCGGAGAACGGCTGGGCGTAGACCTGGCCGTCGCGCACGATCCGCTCGAAGTGGATCGCGCGGATCCGCTCATGCTCGGCGCGCTGCCCGGGCGTCATGTCCAGGCCGTCGGCGACCAGGCCGGCCCAGAGGCAGGACGAGACATGCATGTTGAAGCTCAGCGCGGTCGAGCCGCACCAGCGGCCAAGCTCCGCCGCCACCAGCACATAGGTGGCGAAATCTGCCCCCAGGCCACCATGGGCGCTGGGCACGCAGATGCCCAGCAGGCCGGCGGCGCGCAGCTCGGCGTAGTTCTCGAACGGAAAGCTGGCCTGGCGGTCGTAGCGCTCGGCGCGGGCGGCAAAACCCGGCCCGAGGGCGCTGACCATGGCGATCAGCTCGCGCTGGCGCTCGGTGAGCGTCGCCGGGTTGCCGGCGATGTGCGAGGGCTGGTAGCCCGGGGTGGCCAGCGCGGTCACAGCAGCACCCCCTGCTCGACCACCGCCACGCCGTCCAGGCTGACGCTGCAGCCGCGCAGCGGCAGGTCGAAATGGCCCAGGGTGTGGCGCCCGGCGACCTCGTTGGCGCCGGTCGAATAGAGGAAGTTGCCGGCAAAGGCGCGCAGCTCGGTGCCGTTGAAATCGGCTTTGTCGTAAAAAGTCATCGCGTCCCAGCGGGCGGCGCGGTTCAGGCCCCAGCCGACATGCGAGGTGGCGTAGGCGCTGCGGTCGCCCCAGGCGGCAAAGTAGCCGCGCATCAGCTCGGCGTCGACGCTGCTGCCGACGATGCGCTCGACATGGTCGGCCTCGATCTCCAGCGTCACCGGGTCGGCGAGGTAGCGCTTGAAGGTCAGGTTGACATCGCCCGGCGCCAGCACCAGGCGCCCGGCAACCGCGCCGGCAGCCGGAAACGCCAGCACCAGGCCACCCGGCCAATGGCTGAGCGACCCGGGCCGGGTGGTGAAGCCCCAGACGCCGCCGATGCGCGCCCCGGCCAGGCCGATGCGCAGATCGGTGCCGGCGGCCGATGTCACGCGCATCTGGGCCACGCCCTTGAGGCGGCGCATCGCCTCGCGGACCTGCGCCTCGTCCTCGGCCCGCGGCAGGCAGCGCTCGAGGATCTCCGGATGCTCGTTGCTGATCGCCAGCACCCGGGCGCCGCCGCGCAGGATGGCCGGCAACTCGGCCGCGTGCTGCAGGCCTTCAACCGTGCAATCGGCGATGAAGACGCTGCTGGCCAGGGCACTGACCACCGGCCCCAGCCCGGCGATGGCGTCCGAGGCGCCGGTTGAGCGCACCGGCACCGGCACGCTCTGGCGCGGCGTGGGCAGGCGCAGGTGGAACCAGCGCGCCCCGAGCTGCGCCAGCGCCAGCTCGCTCAACCGCGCCAGGACCGGCCGCGACTGGCTCTCCGACAGGATCGCGCAGGCGTCACCGGGCTGGACACCGCAGAGCTTGAACACGGCAACGAAGTTGGCCACCCACTTGGGGTCGGCAGCGTCAGAGGCAAAGGCGCTCACAGGATTTCCCCCAGCAATCGGTAGTGGCCGGCCTGGAACAGCAGCGGCGACACGCCCTGGTCGTCAAGCTGCAGGACCTGGCCTATGAACAGGGCATGGTCGCCGGCATCCTGCTGGCTCAGGCTCAGGCATTCGAACACCGCCGCGCAACCGCCCAGTACCGGCACGCCGTGCAGGCCGGGCGCCCAGTGGCCGGCGCCGAACTTGTCGGCACTGGGCGAGGCAAAGCGCCGCGACAGCTCGACCTGGGTCTCGGCCAGGACGTTGACGGCGAAGTGGCGGCAGGCGCGGAACGCCGCCAGGCTGGGGCTGGCCAGGCGCAGCGACCACAGCACCAGCGGCGGGTCCAGCGACAGCGCAGCGAACGAATTGGCGGTCAGGCCCATGCGCTGGCCCAACCCGTCCAGGCAGGTGATGATGGTCACGCCGGTGGCAAAGCGGCCCAGCGCATGGCGCATGGCCTGCGGCGACGGAGCCGCCGGCGGGGGGTCGCTGATCGCCGCTGGCATGGCCCGCGATCAGCGCAGCACCGCGCGCGCCAGCGCAAAGCCCAGCGCCGTGCAGGCCAGTGCGCCCAGCAGGTGCGCGGCCGTGTGGGCCAGCGCCAGCAAGGGCTGGCCGCGCTGCAGCAGGCCCAGCGATTCGGCCGAGAAGGACGAAAAGGTGGTGAAACCGCCGAGGAAACCGGTCACCAGCAGCAGGCGCAACAGATCGTCGGGCGAGCGCGCGAACCAGACCATGGCCACGCCGATCAGCAGCCCGCCCAGGCCATTGGCCGCCAGCGTGCCGAGCGGAAAGCCGCCCCACAGCGGGTTCAGACCCAGGCCCAGCCCCCAGCGTGCCAGCGCGCCCACCGCAGCACCTGCGGCCACCGCCGCCGCATCAAGCCAGACGGCGCTCACCCGGGCTGGCCGACGGGCGCGGCCGGCGGCAGGCCCCAGCGCGCGGCGGCCGCGTCGTCGGCGACCCGCGCATCGACCCAGCGGGCGCCGCCGGGCGTGGTTTCCTTCTTCCAGAACGGTGCCTGGGTCTTGAGGTAGTCCATCAAAAACTCGCAGCCCTGGAACGACTCGCCGCGGTGCGCCGAACTGACCGCCACCAGCACGATCTGCTCACCCGGCAGCAGCCTGCCGACGCGGTGGATGACGCGCACCGCGCGCAGCTCAAAACGCGCCAGGGCGGCGTCGATCATGGCCTCGATGGAACGCTCGGTCATGCCCGGGTAGTGCTCCAGCTCCATCGCACTGACCTCGGCCGGGCCGCTGCCATGGCGGTCGCGCACGGTGCCGATGAAGCTGGCCACGGCGCCCACGCCACCATCGCCGGCACGCAGCCTCGCCACCTCGGCAGAAAGGTCGAAATCGGCGGTCTGGATGCTGACGCGGGACATCGGCGCAGATTGTGGCATCGGCCAAGACGGGCGCTGGCGGCCCGGGCCGGCGCCCTAACCGCCGGTGACCGGGGGAAAGAATGCCACCTCGGCGCCGTCGGCCACGGCCGCCGATTCATCGGCCATCACCTGGTTCAGGGCGCAACGCAGCGCCCGACCAGGGGCCAGCGCTGCGGCGTGGGCAGCGTCGCGGGCGACAAGCTGCAGGCGCAGGCTGGCCAGCGTCAGGGCGGGCGACCAATCGACCGATTCCTGCGGACCCAAGGCTTCGCGCAGCGAGGCGAAGTAGCGCACCGTGACGGCCATGCGGCTCAGCCCCCGATCAGGCTGGACAGCAGCAGCAGCCGGACGCTGTCGCCGCGCCGCACCGGCTGGTTCGGTGGCAGGTCGACCAGGCCGTCGGCCCAGACCGCCGAGCTCATCACCCCCGAGCTCTGGTTGGGGAACAGCTCGACCCCGCCCTCGGGGTTGAGCCGCACGCGCAGAAACTCGCGCCGCCGGTCAGGCTTGGGCCAATCGAAATCGGCGCGGACCAGGGCGTGCGGCGGCAAGGCCAGCGCCGAGCCTTGCAAGGCCCGCAGCACCGGCGCCACCGCCAGCAAGAAGGTGACAAAACTGGACACCGGGTTGCCGGGCAGGCCGATGAACAGGGCCTCGCCATGGCCATCGCTGCCAGCGTCCGGAGTAGCCCGGCGCACCGCGCCGAAGGCCAGCGGTTTGCCGGGCTTGATCGCCACCTGCCAGGCCTCCAGCCAGCCCTCGGCCTGCACCGCCGGCTTGATGTGGTCCTCCTCGCCGACCGAGACCCCGCCGCTGCTGAGGATCAGGTCGTGCGCGTCCGCCGCCTGGCGCAGCGCCTGGCGGGTCGCGTCCAGCCGGTCGGGGACGATGCCCAGGTCGGTGACGACGCAGCCGGCGGCCTCAAGCAGGCCGCGCAGGGTGAAACGGTTGCTGTTGTAGATCGCCCCTGGCGGCAGCGGATCGCCGGGCATGACCAGTTCGTCGCCGGTCGAGAACAGCGCCACGCGCGGGCGGCGCCGCAGCGTCAGCCGGGAGGCGCCTACGGTGGCGGCCAGGCCCAGCGCCTGCGGGCTCAGGCGCTGGCCCACAGACAGCACCTCGGCGCCCAGCGTCACGTCCTCGCCGCGGCGGCGCACCCATTGGCCAACGCCGGGGACCGCCTCGATCCGCACCCCGCCCAGGCCCGGGCCGGGCTCGGCCTGGCACTGCTCCTGCATCACCACCGTGTCGGCGCCGACGGGCAGTTGCGCGCCGGTGAAGATGCGCGCCGCCGTGCCGGGCTGCAGGTCGGTGCCGACCACGCCGGCGGGGATGCGCTGGCTGACCGGCAGCAGCGTGCCGGCGGCGGGCACATCGGCCGCGCGCAGGGCGTAGCCGTCCATCGCGCTGTTGTCGGCCGGCGGCACGTCCAGCGCGCTGTGCACCGGCCTGGCCAGCATCCGGCCCAGGGCGTCGAAGGTGCCCAGCTTCTCGGTCTCGGCTATGACCCGGTCGCGGGCCACCGCCAGCAGCCGGGCCAGCGCCTCGTCCAGCGTCAAAATCGGTCTAGGTTCAGGCATGGATGGCGGGGTCGTAGTCGAAGCGTTCGGCCGACGCGCCCAGCCATTGCGCCAATGCCGCCGCCTGGTCCAGGCCGAATACCGGCCTGGCGGTGGGCTCGGGCAGGTCCAGCGGCGTGTCGGTGGCCAGCGCGACGATGAAGGGGTCGTTCGGGAAATAGGGCGGCTGGCCCAGCGCGGCGCGCCAGACCTCGACCTTGGGGATGTCGGCGTCCTTGAAGCCCTCGACCAGGACCCAGTCGCATTCGAGCAACTCGGCGATCAACTGGTGCACCGTCGGCTGACCCGGCACCGCGTATTCGCGCATCTTGGCCAGGCGCTGGCCCGAGGCGATCAGCACCTCGAAGGCGCCGGCCTGGCGGTGCCGGTGGCTGTCCTTGCCGGGGCTGTCGATGTCGAAATGCTTGTGCGCATGCTTGACCACCGAGACCGTCTGGCCAGCCGCCCGCAGACCCGCCAGCACGCCCTCGATCAGGGTGGTTTTGCCGACCCCGGACGGGCCACAGAAGCCGACGACACGCATCCCGGTCTGGCGCCTCAGCACAGCGCGTGGGCGCTGATGTAGGCCTTGACGCGGGCCAGATCGGCGGGCATGACGACGCCGCGCTTGGGCAAATCCTCGATGCCGTTCAAGGCGGCCGGGCGCAGCGGCTCGCGGCCCAGCGCCTGCTGGATGGTGGCGGCAAACTTGGCCGGCAGCGCCGTCTCCAGCACCACCATCGGCACACCGTCCTGCAATTGCTCGCGCGCCACCTTCAGGCCGTCGGCGGTGTGGGTGTCGATCATGTCGCCATGCCGCGCCCAGGTGTCGCGGATCGTCGCCAGGCGGTCGGCGTGGCTGCTTTTGCCCGAGACAAAGCCGAAGCCGGCCAGCCGGGCGCGGTCCTCGGCCGGCAGGCTGAAGCCGCCGTCGCGCGTTAAACCGGCGCCGAACAGCCCGGCCACGCGGGCGCCGTCGCGGCCCAGCAGGTCAAAGACAAAGCGCTCGAAATTGCTGGCCTTGCTGATGTCCATCGAGGGGCTGGAGGTCTCAAAAGTCTCGGCGCTGCCGCGGACCCGGTACCTGCCGCTGCGAAAGAACTCGTCGAGCACATCGTTCTCATTGGTGGCGACCACCAGCCGGGCAATCGGCAGGCCCATCATCCGCGCCACATGGCCGGCGCAGACATTGCCAAAATTGCCCGAGGGCACGGCGAAACTGACCGGCTGGCCGTTGTCGCGGCTGGCGCGGAAGTAGCCGGCGAAGTAATAAACCACCTGGGCCAGCAGCCGCGCCCAGTTGATCGAGTTGACCGTGCCGATCTGGTACTGGCGCTTGAAGCCCAGGTCGGCGCTGACCGCCTTGACCAGGTCCTGGCAATCGTCGAACACACCTTCGACCGCGATGTTGTGGATGTTGGCGTCCTGCAGGCTGAACATCTGCGCCTGCTGGAACGGGCTCATCCGGCCCTGCGGGCTGAGCATGAACACGCTCACCCCCTGCTTGCCGCGCAGCGCATATTCGGCCGCGCTGCCGGTGTCGCCGCTGGTCGCGCCGAGGATGTTCAGCACCTGGCCGCGACGCCCCAACTCGTACTCGAACAGGTTGCCCAGCAACTGCATCGCCATGTCCTTGAAGGCCAGGGTCGGGCCGTTGGACAGCGCCTGGATGAACAGCCCCGGCTCCAATTCGCGCAGCGGCGTGATCTCGGCCGTGCCATAGGTCGCGGCGGTGTAGGTCTTGTCGACCAGCGCCTTCAGGTCGGCCGGCGGGATGTCGGCTATGTACAGCCGCAGGATCTCGAAGGCCAGCTCGGCATAGCCCAGCCCGCGCCAATGGCCAAGCCTGGCCGCGTCGATCTGCGGGTAATGGGTCGGCAGGTAGAGCCCGCCGTCGGGCGCCAGGCCTTCGAGCAGGATGGCCGAGAAAGGCCGCTCGGTGGCGTCGCCCCGGGTGCTGATGTAGTTCACGGTAGTGCTGAAGGGGGCAGGTCGGCCAGGCGCGCCGAGGCGCGCGCCACGTCTTCTTGCAGTTTCTGGGAAAGGGGGGATTGTCGCAAAGCGGTTTCGGCGGTCGCGAGGCCGCGCTCGAAGAAGCGGCGGGCGGCCAGGCTATCGCCCTGCTCTTGACTGACATCGCCCATGCGATGCAGCGAAACAAACAGGTCGCGCAAGGCGTGAAGCGATTCGCCGGTCAGTGCCACCAGCCGCTCACGAATCCCCAGGCTCTGCTCGTAGCGTTCCCTCGCGCCCGCCGCATCCCCCAGCACACGCTGCGCATCTCCCACTTTGTCCAGCGACATCGACCAGTCCCGCAGCGCTTCGGGCGATTGCCCAGTCAGCGCCACCAGCCGCTCGCAAATCCCTAGGCCCTGCTCGTAGCGTGCCCTCGCGCCCGCCACATCCCCCAGCGCACGCTGCACATCGCCCACCTTGTCTAGGGACACCGACCAATCGCGCAGCACTTCGGGCGATTGCCCGGTCAACGCGACCAGCCGCTCGCGAATCCCCAGGCTCTGCTCATAGCGTTCCTTCGCGCCCTCTAAATTCCCCAGCGCACGCCGCACGTCGCCCACCCTGTCGAGCGCCGCCGACCAGTTGCGCAGAGCATCGATCGATTCGCCGGTGAGTGCTACCAGCCGCTCGGCCACCTGCAGCATCCGGTGGTATTGGGACTCGGCCTGGGGCAGTTGCCGGCGGGCGAGCGCCAGATCGCCTTCCAGCCCGTGCTGACGAAGGCGCAGCCTTATCTCCGTCACCGCGCCGTCCTTCGGGATGGCTAGCAGTCGTTCACCGGCCTGCTTCAGGATGCGCTCGGCAAGCGCAAGTTGACCTTGCCGCAAGGCTTCATTGGCGGCATCAAGGCCCAAATCCAGGTTGACCGACTTAACTACCGGCCGCTGCCAGAAGCGCCAGCCGCGACGCACCGGGGAGACAGCAGCCAGGGCCTGATCCCACAACTCGACGGTCGGCAGGCGTTCACCCGTCGGCGCTGGTACAGCGGGCAGCGACGACGGCGGCACTTGTCTGGCTTGCGGCTCCGCCGGCCAGCCCAGCACCTCGAAGCTCGCGCTGCGCACCCCCCACAAGTCGGGCGCGACCGCAGCCGCCCGCATGTCGCCACCTGCCGGCCCGACCAGGATCACCGCCCTTGGCGGCGCCAGCAATGCGGCGCGGCGTTCGTTCAGTCGCGCCATCAGGTCGTCGCGCGCCAATTGCTGGTTATCGCCCCCGCCCAGGGACACCCAGAGGGCGAACAGCTCAGTACCGGGCGCGGGCTCCAGGGCCGCCGCCAGCACCACCGCCGCATCCGGCGCCCGGCCTTCGGTGGCGGGCAGCAGCTTGAGCAAGCGCGAATGGGCACGCAAGGAGCGGTCGATCTCGCCGCGCAACCAGTCCAGGCTGCGGGCATCGTCGCCCCAGAGAAACAAAACTTGTCCGTGCTGGCTGCGCAACAGCAGCCGGCGCAGCCGGCGCAGCAGCAGCAGGTGCTCGGCGCTGGCGCTGCTCACGGGGCGACGATGGGCGCGGCCGGCCGCAGCGCTCAGGCAGCGGCGGGCTTGGGCGGCGCGGCGGCCGCAGCGACAGCAGCGGCTGCGGCCAGCGCCGCCGCGCGCCGGACGATGCCGTCGCGCAGCATCGGGTGCACCGCGTACCAGGTGTCGCCATTGAGGTAGGCCAGCACATGCTTGCTGGCCAGGTAGCGCTGCAATACCAGGCCATCGATGGCAGCGCCGAGCTCGGCGTCGTGCGAGGCGTCTAGCCGGGCCAGCCACTGCACATGTTCGGCCAGGATGTTGGGGCTGGGGCTGATGTGCGACAGCGCATAGTCCACCGTCGCATCGGCCACCGGCAGGGCGGCAATGTCGTCGCTCAGCGCCACCCGGATCGCGCGCAAGAAGTCGCGCAAATCGCCGCCGGTGCCTTCGGCCAGGCGCTGCACCTGGGCGGGGCTGAAGACCTCGGCCCAGCGCGGGAACCGCGCCGCCAGCAGCGACAGCACTGCCGCGATGCCATCGGGATCGGCCAGCCGGCTGCGCTGCTGCAGCACATGCACCGAGGGCATGTTGGCGATAAAGCCAGCGCCCAAGGCTGACGCGAGCTGCGGGCTCTGCTCCAGCAGGAAGGGCGCCACCGAATAGATGACATGCACCCCTGGCAGGCGCAGCGCCGCACCTTCGCCGATGAACAACTGCTGGACGCTCGCGTAGACCTTGTCCGAGCCGTCGCCATAGCCTCGAATCTTCTCTATCGAATCGGCCAACAGCACACAGCGCTCGCCCCGGGCACAGAGGTCGAGCTTGAGCTCAGCGACCAGGCGATGCGCCTGGGCCACGATGCTGGAGAGCTGGCGCTTGAGGTTGGTTTCGAGTTCGCGGCGGAAGTTTTCGTCCGACTGCAGGGCGAACTGGATCTGGCCCTTGATCGGCCCGCCCTGGGCGTCGAGCTTCAGGCTCTCGGGGATCAGTTTGGTGCCGGTGAAGAAATCGATCAGCCGCTCGGCCGGGGTGCGCTTGCCGGCCAGGGCGCCGACCTGGTCGACCCAGGACGACAGCAGCGCCACCAGAAAGCTCGACAGCGTGACCGGCGCATTGAGGTTCAGCCACTCGCCCAGGTCACAGTAGTAGACCTTGCAGTCGCGGCCCAGCAGGTCGCGGCGCAGGCGGTGCAACTCGGTGCTCTTGCCGCTGCCCGGCTGGCCGGTGAAGAGGAACACACCCTGGCCTTCGAGAAACAGAATTTCGCGGCGCAACCGGCCGACCGCGTCGGTGGTGCCGTGCAGGCCCTTGACGTACAGCGCCGCGTCTGCAGGCAAGGACAGGTCCAGCGGCTGCTCGAAGCGCAGCCGGTTGGTGAAGTCCTTCAGCAGCTTCTCGATCTCTTGCTCGGTCATGGCGGGCTGCTCCTTGGGGTTCAGCTCAACTCTTCCTTGCGGATGCTGACGATAGGCGCCAGCACGGTCGGCAGGGCCTGCAC
>JANXYH010000189.1 GCA_025350145.1 Burkholderiales bacterium
CTGGCAAACACCACGGCACCAAAACGGCGCGGGTCGTTCAGGCGCAGCGTGCCGCGCGTTGTCTCCAGATCAAAGTGGTCGTGCACGCCGCGCACCGGCTGCAGGCTGGCAAAGCCCAGGCTGCCCGACATGCCCAGGTGGATCAGCAGCAAACCGCAATCCAGATCGAGCAGCAGGTACTTGCCGCGTCGGCGCACACCGAGCACGGTGCTGCCCACCAGTTTTTGCACCGGCACACCCAGCGGCCAGCGCAGCGGCTTGCCCAGGCGCGCCGCAGTGACCTCGGCGCCCAGCAGGCGCTCGACCAGGGTCAGGCGCGTGACTTCAACCTCGGGCAGCTCCGGCATCTGGCAATTATCGGCAGCGGCAGAAAAATTGGGCCCGATGGCGCCTAGACCGGGCAAGCAGGGTCGGGGTGTCGCCCGCTGCAGCCACGGTCCACAGTTACGCCCAGGCCGGCGCGAAAATTCCGACCTCCGGCATCGGCGCTTGTCCGGATGGCATGTCGGCCGCAGCGATGCCAACCTGCGCGGCTCAACGACCGCCGTATCCGGCCCGCCGCCATGACCTCAACTCCGCGTATCAATCGCCTCAGCCACATGGCCAGCCCGGGCCTGGCCATGACCCTGGCCCTGACTTTGAGCAGTTGCGCCACGGCGCCGCCGCTGGACGCCGGGGCGGTGCTGCGCCAGGCTGAAAGCGCGATTGGCGCGGCCCAGCTCAAGACGCTGGTCTTCAGCGCCAAGGGCAGCGGCAGCACCTTTGGCCAGGCCTGGCAGCCGGGCGCGGCCTGGCCGGCCTTGAACTACACGCTGCTGACGCGTGCGATCGATTACGACAACGCCGCCCTGCGCGAAGACTTCGCCCGCAGCCGGGCCGAGCCCAATGGCGGCGGCGCCACGCCGCTGATGGGCAGCGGCGAGACCCGCGCGACTGGCCTGGCGCGCGGCGAATTTGCCTGGAACCTCAATGGCAATACCGCCACGGCCTCACCAGCCGCACTGGACAGCCGGCTGCACGACCTCTGGACCACGCCGCACGGCGCGATCAAGGCGGCACTCAAGTACGGCGCCAAAGCCAGCCGCCGCGACGAAGCCGGCACGGTCTATTCGGCCCTGACCTTCAGCATCCCGGGCCGGCTGCAGGCGACGCTGCTGATCGACCCAAGCGGCCTGGTCAGCCGGATCGATTCACGCCTGCCCAACGCGGTGTTGGGCGATGTCGAGGTCACGACCCTGTACAGCGACTGGCGCGACGCCGGCGGCGGGGTGCGCTTTCCGATGCGCATCCAGCAAAGTCAGGGCGGATGGCCGGTGCTGGACTTGAGCGTGAGCGAGGTCAAGCCCAATGCTGCGGTCGACATCAGCGTGCCCGAGGCGGTGCGCAATGCCAGCGAGCGCGTCGCCGCAGAGCGCGTGGCCGATGGCGTCTGGTTCATTGGCGGCGGCTCGCACAACAGCGTGGTGGTGGAGATGAGCGACCACCTGGTGCTGATCGAGGCGCCGCTGGACGACGGCCGCGCCGCCGCAGTGATGGCGCAGGCCAAGCAACTGTCGCTGGGCAAGCCGATCCGCACTGTCGTCAATTCGCACCACCACTTCGACCATGCCGGCGGCCTGCGCGCCGCCGTGGCCGAGGGTGCGACCCTGGTCACCAGCGCACAGGCCAAGCCCTATTTCGAGAAGGTGTTTGCCAACCCGAATGCGCTGCGCCCTGACCGCATGGCGCAGTCGGGCAAGCAGCCCAGCATCGTCGGCGTCGATGGCAAGCTGGTGCTGCGCGACGGCGGCCGCAGCATCGAGATCCACGAGATGCAGGGCAGCGTCCACGCCCAGGGCTTCTTGCTGGTCTATCTGCCCAAAGAACGGCTGCTGGTCGAGGCCGACGCCTACACCCCCGGCCCGCCGAACAGCCCGGTGCCGGCCGTGCCCAACGCCAACGCCGTCAACCTGGTACAGAACATTGAGCGCCTGTCCCTGGGCGTGGACCGCATCCTGCCACTGCACGGCCGGGTGGTGCCGGTGGCGGAGTTGCTGGCCTTCATCGGGCGCAAGTAGGCGGCCCGAGGGCAACTGCCCACGCCGTGGCAGCGACGCCGGTGTGCCGGTCAGCGCGCGTGCTGGTAGCGGTCTATCGCCAAGCCCTCGGTGTCGATCTCGGTCGGGCGGCCCGACATCCAGTCGGCCAGCAGCCGCGCCGTTCCCACGGCCATGGTCCAGCCGAGCGTGCCATGGCCAGTGGCCAGCCAGAGCTTGGCCAACCGCGTCGGGCCGATGATCGGCGTGCCATCGGGTGTCATTGGCCGCAGGCCGCACCAGAACTCGGCCTGGCCGACATCACCGGCCCGAGGGAACAGATCGGTGACGACGAATTCCAGGGTCCGGCGACGGGCTGGGTCAAGGCCAAGGTCAAAGCCCGAGAGTTGCGCGGTACCGCCCACCCGGATTCGACTGCCCAGCCGCGTCACGGCGACTTTGTGGGTCTCGTCCATGATCGTGGACTGCGGCGCATGCCTGGCATCGGCCATGGGGACCGTGATCGAGTAGCCCTTCACCGGGTAGACCGGAATGCGCAGTCCCAGCGGGCGCAGCATGGCAGCGGAGTAGCTGCCCAGCGCCAGCAGGTAGCGGTCCGCCCGGACTTCGCCCGCCGCCGTGGCAACGCCGGAGATGCCTGTCCCATCCTGGACCAGACCGAGGATGTCGACCCCGAAGCGAAACTGCACGCCCAGTGCTTTGGCCATTTGCGCAAGCGCGTTGCTGAACATGTGGCAATCGCCGGTCTCGTCGCCCGGCAGGCGCAGCGCGCCGACGAACTTGTGCTGGACCTCGGCCAAGGCGGGCTCGTGCCGCAGGTAGCCTGATCGATCCAGAAGCTGGTATGGCACCCCGAATTGCTGCAGGACTTCGACATCCTTGGCCATGCCGTCGAGCTGCTTTTGCGTCCTGAACAACTGCAGCGTGCCCTGCATGCGCTCGTCGTACCGAATGCCGGTGTCGGCGCGCAGTTGCCTCAGGCAGTCGCGGCTGTACTCGGCCAGCCGCAGCATCCGCGCCTTGTTGACGCGGTAGCGAGCCTGGCTGCAATTGCGCAGCATCTGCCAACCCCAGCGCCACATCGCCGGGTCTAGCGCTGGCTTGATGACCAGCGGGCTGTGGTGCATCAACAGCCAGCGGATCGCCTTGACCGGTACGCCCGGCCCCGCCCAGGGCGCCGAATACCCGGGTGAGACTTCGCCAGCATTGGCAAAACTGGTCTCCAGCGCCGGCCCGGGCTGGCGCTCCAGCACCGTCACCTCATGCCCGTCGCGGGCCAGAAAGTAGGCCGCCGTGGTTCCGATCACGCCGCTGCCGAGAATGCAGATCTTCATGCCTTCAGTCGCGACCTCAAGCGGCCTGCCCGTCCGGCCGGGTTTCAGAGCCTGGGCAAGGCCGCGATTGCGGCGCGAGCGATCTGCACATCCTGTGTCGACTTGACCCCGCTGACGCCGACCGCGCCGATGCAATGGCCATCGACCAAGATGGGCACACCACCTTCGAGCATGCCGTCCAGCGTAGGCGCGCTCAAAAACGCTGTCCTTCCCTGGTTGATCGATTCCTCGTACAGACTGCTCTCGCGCCGGCCGACCGCTGCCGTGCGCGCCTTGGCCGACGCGATGTGGGCCGAAATCGGCGGCGCACCGTCCAGCCGCTGCAGCCAAAGCAGGTGGCCACCGTCGTCGACAACGGCGATCGTCACGGCCCAGTGCTGGTGATGTGCCTCGGCCTCTGCCGCCTGGGCCATGGTCCGCACATCATCCAGCGTCAACATCGCACGGGTCTGCATCCAATCGACTCCATTTGAGGGGATGGCGCAGTGTGCACGATGCTCCGCGTACCGATTGAAACCCGCATGGTCATCCCCATGTGCTGGAACTTAGAATCCGCGCTGCGGTCTACTTGGCTGTGGTCAATTTCTTCACCTCACTTCCTTCGGGAGCATTCATGAACGAACGCAGTCTTCAGGGCTTTGGTGGCTTGGGCAGCGCCGCTGCACTGCCTGCCGATAGTCAACGGGTCTTGCGCAACACCTACTGGTTGCTGGCGCTGTCGATGGTGCCCACGGTGCTGGGCGCCTGGGTGGGGGTGGCCACGGGTCTGAGCCGGGCGATGTCGCCGGGCATCAGCCTGATCGTATTTTTGGTCGGCGCGTTCGGCCTGATGTATGGAATCGAAAAGACCAAGAACACGGCGGCGGGCGTGCCGATGCTGCTGGCGTTTACCTTCTTCATGGGTTTGATGCTGGCGCGGATGCTGTCGTTCGTGCTTGGCTTCAAGAACGGCACCGGCCTGGTCATGACCGCCTTTGGTGGCACGGCTGGGGTGTTCTTCGCCATGGCGTCTCTGGCCTCGGTGATCAAGCGTGACCTCACGAACATGGGCAAGTTCCTGTTCGTCGGCGTGATCGTCTTGTTGATCGTCGGTGTCGTCAACGTCTTCGTGCAGTCCTCGGCGCTGATGATGACCCTGTCGGTGCTGGCGATCTTGATCTTCTCGGCCTTCCTGCTGTTCGACCTCAAGCGCGTGATCGACGGCGGCGAGACCAACTACATCTCGGCAACCTTGGCGATCTACTTGGACGTCTACAACATCTTCCAGAACCTGCTGGCGCTGTTGGGCATCTTCGGCGGCGAGCGCGACTAAAGGCCGCGCGCTGAGCATGAACCAAGGGCTCCTTCGGGGGCCCTGTCTTATTGCGGCGAAGAACCGTCCAACTCGAAGACGGCCATGCTTTCGACGTGCGCGGTGTGCGGGAACATATTGATCGCCCCGGCTGCGGTGCAGCGGTATCCCGCCTGGTGCACCAGCAGGCCGGCGTCGCGGGCCAATGTGCCTGGGTTGCAACTGACGTAGACGATGCGCTGGGGCGGTGACCAGCCGGGGGGTGGCGCGAGCCGCAGCTCGGCCAGGGCCTTGACCAACGCAAAGGCACCTTCGCGTGGTGGATCGACCAGCCACTTGTCGGCCTGACCATGGGCCAGCAATTTGTCTGCGGTCAGCTCAAACAGGTCGGCTGCGGCGAAACTGGCCTTGGCCGACAGGCCGTTGCGGGCGGCGTTCTGCCGGGCCCGTTCAACCAACGCAGCGCTGCCCTCGATACCCAGCACCGCCGCAGCGCGGGTGGCCAGCGGCAGGCTGAAGTTGCCCAGGCCGCAAAACCAGTCTATGACACGCTCGTCGCAACGCGGTGCCAGCAGACCCACCGCGCGGCCCACCAGCGTGCCGTTGATCGCATGGTTGACCTGGGTGAAATCGGTTGGCTTGAAAGGCATCAGCACGCCAAATTCAGGCAATGCATAGGCCAGTTCGGGGCCACCCGAATCGAGCAGATGGACCGTCTCCGGGCCCTTGGGCTGCAGCCACCATTGCACGCCGTGCGCTGCGGCAAAGGCGCGCAGCCGGACCTGATCCGCCGCGGTCAGGGGTTCGAGGTGGCGCAGCACCAGCGCAGTGACCAGCACCGCGCCACTCTGGCCGATGGCGATTTCGACCTGCGGCAGGCGGTCACGCTGGTCCATGCCGCCGATCAACGCGCGCAGCGGCAGCAGCAAGTCGCTCACCTGCGGCGGCAACACCTTGCAGACCGACATGTCGGCGACATAGCGCGACTTGCGTTCGTGAAAACCGACCAGCACCACGCCCTTGCGCGCGACGTAGCGCACCGACAACCGCGCCCGGTAGCGGTAGCCCCAGGTCGGGCCATGCAGCGGGCGCAGCATCTGCTCGGGTTGGACCTTGGCCAGGTGCAGCAGGTTGTCCTCCAGCACCCGCTGCTTGGCCGACACCTGGGCCGCCGCGTCCAGGTGTTGCATCTTGCAGCCGCCACAGGCACCGGCGTGCAGGCCGAAGTGCGGACAGGCCGGCCGGACCCGCAGCGCGCTCTCGCGCCGCATCGCCGTCATCGCCCCCTGCTCCCACTGGTTCTTGCGCCGGCCGACCTGCACCTGCACTTCCTCGCCGGGCAGCGCGCCCTCGACGAACACCACCTTGCCCTCGGAATTTCGGCCCACGCCCTGGGCGTCAAGGTCTATCGAATCAATGCGCAGCCAGGGCAGGTCGGCGGGGTTCATGGGTCAGGGCGCGCGAATGCAAAAGGCCCCGCACGGTGGCGAGGCCTGCTTGGTGAAACTGGAGGCGCGACCCAGAGTCGAACTGGGCTAGACGGATTTGCAATCCGTTGCATAACCGATTTGCTATCGCGCCATGGACTGCCCGGCTTCTGCCTGGCATTCTGACAAAAAAGGGAAGCCTGGGCTTCCCTCACTGCAGCGCCTGAAATTTGGAGCGGGAGACGAGTCTCGAACTCGCGACCTCAACCTTGGCAAGGTTGCGCTCTACCAACTGAGCTATTCCCGCACGCGGCGAACCCAGAATTCTAGCGGCCGCCCCCGCCCTGTCAAGGACGACCCTCAGCCT
>JANXYH010000018.1 GCA_025350145.1 Burkholderiales bacterium
AGGTTCAGGTGGGCAGGCGGGTCATAGGAGTCTCCTCGTCGGGGCGGTGGCGGGTCATTCGGGTTCGATCCCGGCGGCCTTGATGATGCGGCCCCAGGCCTGGGTCTGGCTGGCCTGGAACTGGGCCAGGCCATCGGGCGAACTGGTGAAGGGCTCAGCGCCGCTGGCCTCGAAGAACTGCCTGGCCTCGGCGCTGCGGGTGGCGGCGATCATCAGGCCGTTCAGGCGCTGCACCACCGCCGCCGGCGTGCCGGCCGGGGCGTAGGCGGCGAACCAGTAGGTCACCTCGTAGCCCTTGACGCCGGCTTCGTCGATGGTCGGCACCTCGGGCAGCAGCGGCACGCGCTTGAGCGTGGACACGCCCAGGGCGCGCAGCTTGCCGGCGCGCACCTGGGGCACGCCGGTGGCGGTGTCGGCGACCATGAAATCGATCTGCCCGCCGAGCAGGTCGGTCAGCGCCAGCGGCGTGCTCTTGTAGGGCACATGCAGCAGTTGCGTGCCGGTGAGCTGCTGCAGCAACTCGCCAGCCACCCGGCTGGACGAGCTGCCGCTGCCGAAGCTGAGCTTGCCCGGCTCGCGCCGCGCCCGGGCGATCAGATCGGCCAGGGTCAGCAGCGGCGACGCGGCATTGACCACCAGCACCTGGCCGCCCTTGCCCAGGGCGGTGATGGGCGCGAAATCCTTGACCGGGTCGTAGGGCAGCTTCTTGTACAGGTGCTGGTTGGCGGCGTGGGTGGTGTTGGTGGTGAACAGCAGGGTGTAGCCGTCGGCCGCAGCCCGCGCCACCGCCTGGGCGGCGAGCATGCCGCTGGCGCCGGCCTTGTTGTCGACCAGCACCGGCTGGCGCGTCTCGTCGGTGATGGACTTGGCCACCGCGCGGGCGAACTGGTCGGTGGCGCTGCCGGCTGCGAACGGCAGCACCAAGGTGATGGGCTTGTCGGGAAAGGCCTGTGCCGCTGGCGCCAGCCCGACGCCGGTCAGGATTGCCAGGGTCCAGGACAGCAGGCGCTGGCGCCGGTGCGGGCGCGGGATGACGGGTTTCATGGCTGGCGTGCTCCGGCAAGGTGGTGGTCGGATTCTGGCGGGCCGGCCAGCAGCGGCAGCAAATGCCCGGGCACCAGCACCGGCAGGTCCAGCAACAGGTAGGCCAGGGATTTGCCGTGGCTGTCGAGGTTGAGCGCGTCGTTGACGCCGCCGTCGAGCACGCCGTCAAGCACAAAGTTCATCGCCTGCAACTGCGGCAGCAGGTAGCGCTTGACTTCGGTCGGCTGGCGCGGGGCAAAGCACAGCGCCACCGCCAACTCGGTCACTTGCTGGACCAGCAACTCCCACAGCGCCGGATGCCAGGCGACCAGGCCGATGTTCGAGCGGTCGCCCTTGTCGCCCGAGCGGCCATGGGCCAGGCGGTACAGCGGCACCCGGCGGGCAGCGGCGGCGGCCGGCTTGGCGCTGCTCATGCCAGCGCCGCCTCGGGCAGGGCCGCGACAAACTCGAAGCGCGCCGCCACGCGCTCGCGCGGCAGCAGCATCGAGACCAGGCCCAGCCGTGGCCGCAGGGCGGTGCGCACGCCGCCGCCGCCGGCCGGGCCGCAGGTGTAGAGCGCGGTGACCTCGCGCAGCAGGCGCTCGGCCTGCGGCTTGTGCGGGTGGCTCAGCGCGACCCGCAGGCGCACGTCGCGGGCCTGCCCGACGGGCTGCTGCGCCAGCCAGCGGCCGGCGTCGTCGCCGAGCACGCTGGCCACGCCGATCAGGTCAACGCGCAGCACGCCAAGATCGGCCAGGCGCTGGCGCAGCACCTGCGCGGCCAGCCGGGCGCGGGCCTCAGCGCGGGCACCGGCGTAGGAGATCTCGCCCTCGGCCAGCCAGCCGTTGGTGTGGCAGAGGTTGACCTTGAGCGTGGCCGGCCGGGGGTGGCCGCGCACGCCGGCCAGGCGCACCCGATCGGCGCCCAGCTCGGTGACGCTGGCCGCGCTGATGTCGGCGACCACGTCGGGGGTGATGTAGGCCGCCGGGTCGTGGACCTCGTAGAGCAGTTGCTCCCTGACGCTGTGGCTGTCGATGCGCCCGCCGCTGCCGGCCGGCTTGCCGATCACGCAACTGCCGTCGGCGGCGATCTCGGCGATGGGGTAGCCCAGCCGGTCCAGCCCGGGCACATCCTTGTAGCCCGGATCGGCGTAATAGCCGCCGCTGACCTGGGTCCCGCATTCGAGCAAATGGCCGGCCATGGTCGCCCCGGCCAGGCAGTCCCAGTCGTCCTCGGCCCAGCCGAAATGGGCCAGCGCCGGCCCCAGCGTCAGCGACGGGTCGGCGACGCGGCCGCAGACCACGATCTCCGCGCCGGCCCGCAGCGCCGCCGCGATCATGCCGGCGCCCAGGTAGGCGTTGGCGCTGACCAGCGCATGGCCGGCGTCAGCGGCCGCCTGGCGGATCTGCGCGTCGTCCTGCAGGTCGTCGCCCAGCACCACCGCCACCCGTGGCGGGCGCAGCCGCAGCGCCTGCGCCAGGGCCAGGATGCGCCGCGCCGCCGCCGCCGGATTGGCCGCGCCGAAATTGCTGACGATGCGCACCCCGTGGGCCAGGCACTGGCCCAGCACCGGGCGCAGCATGTCGTCCAGCAGCGGCTCGTAGCCGGCCTGAGGGTCGTCGCGCCGTGCCAGTTGGGCCAGTGCCAGGGTGCGCTCGGCCAGGGTCTCGAAGATCAGCACCGCCGGCCCGCCGGCATCGACCAGGGCCTGCACCACCGGCGCCGCCGCGTCGAGCCGGTCGCCGGAGAACCCGGCCGCGCAGCCGACCCGCAGGATCGGTGCGACTTCAGGGTTCGGGGCCGGGACAGGCGGCTGGGGCATGGCCAAAGGCGGCGGCGGGCGCAGCGCGCCTACCAATCCCACCACAGCGTGGTCGACAGACCGAACTGGCGCTTGTCGGCCAGCAGCGGCGAGCGCGAGGCCGCGCCGACGATGCGTGCGGCGACCAGTTGCGCGCCCAGGTGCAGGCCGGGCGTGAAGCGGTGCTCCAGGCTCAGCGTCAGGCTCATGTCCTGCCAGCCGGCGGGCAGCTTCAAAGCCGGCAGGCCGGTGGCCAGGGCATCGGCCGCCGAGACCCCGAAATAGGCCTGGCGGTGGGCGCCATTGGCGGCGCTGGCGGCCAGGCCTATGGCCAGCAGGTCGGCGCCCAGGGGCAAGCCGCTGGTGGCGCCGATCTCGAACTGCGCGCCATCGGCATGCACCCCGCTGCCATGCAGCAGGCCGCTTTGCAGCAGCAGCGCCGGCATCGCCTGGTAATTGAAAAAGGCCTGCTGCTGGATCCGCCAGGGCAGCGAACTCAGCCCGGGTCTGGCGTCGGCGCCATGCCGGCCGGCCATCGGCCACAGGCGCAGCCCGGCCTGCAAATCCTTGCGCGACGACAGGTTCCAGCCCAGCCCGGTATCGGTAGAGGCGAACAGGCCCTGGTGGCTGTAGTAATCGATCGCCGGCAGCAGGATGTTGTCCTGGCGACCGGCCCCCGGGTATTGCGGCAGCGACCACAGGCTGACCCCGGCGGAGAAGACGCGGACCTCGGGCGGGGCCTCGATCAGCAGCAGGCTGCCCCAGCCCAGGGCCAGGCTCGGCAGTCCGGCCAGCAGGCTGGCCAGCAGGCCCAGCCAGGCGCTCATCCGACTTGAGTGGCAGGCAGTGGGGGGTGTTGTCTTCATGTGCGACCTCGGGAGCGGTTGGGGCTTGAGGCTACTGCGCTTTGATCCCGCCGGCCTTGACGACCCTGGCGGCGTCCTCCATCTCGGCGCGCATGAAGCGGTCGAACTCGGCCGGCGACATCACAAAAGGCTCGGCGCCCAGGCTGGCCATGCGCTCCTTCACCTCCGGCTCGCGCAGCACCCGTTGCAGGTCGCGGTTGATCTTGTCGACCGTCTCGGGGGGCGTGCCGGCAGGGGCGAAGAGGCCAACCCAGAGGCTGTAGTCGAAGCCCGGCAGGCCGGATTCGGCCAGCGTCGGCAGATTCGGCAGCGCCGCTGACCGCTTGGCCGAGCTCAGCCCCAGCGCCAGCACCCTGCCCTCGCGCACATGGGCCAGCGAGGCCGAGATCGGGGCAAAAAAGTAGCTGACCCGGCCGGCCATGGTGTCGGTCAGCGCCTCGGGCGTGCCCTTGTAGGGGATGTGGGTGACCGCGATGCCGGCAGCGAGCTTGAACTTCTCGCCATTGAGGTGGGTGCCACTGCCGACCCCGGCCGAGGCGAAGTTCAGCTCGCCCGGGCGCTTGCGGGCGTCGGCGAGCAGGTCGGCCACGGTCTTGTAGCCGCTGCCGGGCGCGGTCAGCAGCAGATTGGGCTGGCCGGCAATCGGCGCCACCTGGACAAAGTCCTTCAAGGTGTCGTAGCTCAGGCTGGGGTAGATCGACGGGTTGGCCGCCTGCGCCGCCGAATGCACCAGCAGGGTCAGACCGTCGGGCGCGGCCCTGGCGACCACCGCCGCGCCTATCGTGCCGCCGGCACCGGCGCGGTTTTCGACGATCACCGTCTGGCCCCAAAACTCGCCCAGCTTCTGGCCAACGGTGCGCGCCAGGATGTCGGTGGCGCTGCCGGCGGTGAAGGGCACGACGATGCGCACCGGCTTGGCCGGATAGTCCTGCGCCTGGGCTTGGCCGGCCGCCAACAGCCCCACCAACAGCGCCAACAGCAGCATGGCGGCGCGCTGCCAGCCGAATTTGATCAAGCGAATTTGCCGCATGCCTTTAGCCCAGGCCATCGTCGACCACCGCGTTCTCACTCTCCAGGCGCAGCCCCGAGGCCAGCGCCTGCATCACGATCAGCCTGGCGAAATCCTCGTCCTGCGTGCCATGGCCGATCAGCGTTTGCAGCATGTCGCGGGTGACCGAGGCCAGCGGCATCGGCACCTCAAAGCGCCGCGCCGCGTCCAGCCCCAGGTCCAGATCCTTGCGCAGCAGCTCCGGCGTGAAAGTCACCTTGAAATCGAGGTTGACCAGCGCCGGACTCTTGTAGCGCGAGAAGGTCGAGCCATCACGCTCTGGTTGATGAAATCCAGGAAGGCCTTGCGCGGCACGCCGGCCTTGTTGGCCAGCACCGTGATCTCGGCCAGCGACTGGATCACCACGCCGAGGAAGACGTTGTGGCAGATCTTGACGATGCGCGCCAACTCGCCCTGGCCGACATAGCTCGCCGCCGGCGCGATCAGCTTCAAGGCCGGCAGCGCAGCGTCGAAAGCCGACTGCGGGCCGGAGCAGACGAAGGACAGCTTGCCGGCCTTGATCACCTTGGCGTTGCCCGACACCGGCGCGGCCAGCATCTGCACCCCGCGCGCGGCCAGCAAGGCGCGCAACGCGGCCGAGCCTTCCAGCGAGATCGACGAGCATTCGACCAGCAGCTTGGGCGCCTGCGGGCCAGACAGCAGGCCCTGCGCCCCGGCGATGACCTGGTGCACATCGTCATAGGTCGAGACCATCACGAAGACGGTGTCGCAGGCCGCCAGGTCGCTGAGTTGGTGGGCGATCTTGGCGCCGGCCGCGACCAGCGGCTCGGCCTTGGCGCGGGTGCGGTTCCAGACCGTCAGGTCGGCGCCAGCCTTGGCCAGCCGGTAGGCCATCGCATAGCCCATCCGGCCAATCCCGATCCAGCCGATTTTTCCCGTGGTGTTGCTCATGGCGTTGGCAGGGCGCAATGGCCTCAATAGTCTCAACAGTCTCAATAGCGGTTAGCGACCGGCAGCTCCTGCGCCGGGAACAGCGAGATCACCTTGGGCCCGGTCGGCGTCAGGATCACCTCCTCCTCGATCCGTGCCGCCGACACCCCGTCGCTGGCCGGGCAGTAAGTTTCGACGGCAAAGACCATGCCGGTCTTGAGCTCGATCGGGTCCTCCAGCGAGCTCAGGCGCGAGATCAGCGGCCGCTCATGCAGGCCCAGCCCCAGGCCGTGGCAGAAGTTCAGGCCAAAGGCGTCCATCTCGGTGTCAAAGCCGATCTCGGTCGAGGGCGGAAAGGCTCTGGCCACGACATGCGAGGACACCCCCGGCTTGAGCAGGGCGATCGCCCCGTCCATCCAGTCGCGCGCCCGCTTGTAGGCGTCGAGTTGCGGCGCCGTCGCCCTACCGACGCTGAAGGTGCGGTAGTAGCAGGTCTTGTAGCCCATGTAGGAATGGATGATGTCGAAGAAGGCCTGGTCACCGGGCCGGATGATCCGGTCTGTGAAGTTGTGCGGGTGCGGGCTGCAGCGCTCGCCCGAGATCGCGTTGATCGCCTCGACGCAGTCCGAGCCCAGCAGGTACAGCCGCATCGTCGCCAGCGCCACGATCTCGCTCTCCTTGACGCCGGGCTTGAGCCGTTCGCTGATCTCTTGGTAGACGCCGTCGACCATCGCCGCGGCCTGGTTCAGCAGCATCAGCTCGTCGATGTTCTTGATCTCGCGCGCCAGCAGCATGGTCTGCTGGGCGTCGCGTACCTCAATGCCGAGCTTTTGCAGCTCCAGCATCATCGGCACCTCGACCACGTCCACCCCCAGCGGCATGTCGGCCACGCCCTCGGCGACCAGCAGGTCCAAGATCTCGCGCGCCGCCTGGCGGAACAGCTTGCCGTCGCCGCCGACCGCACCGCGCAGGCCCAGCATGCCGGCGCGGCAATGGTCCTGGCACAGCCAGGGCGTGTACAGCCGGTGGTGCTTGGCGGCCGAACCAAAGTCCCACAACCAGGGCTCACCGTTGCCGCTCAGCAGGCTGTAGCGGGTCAGCTTGTCGCGCGCCCACTCACCGATCACGGTGCTGGTGGTGTAGCGGATATTGTTCTGGTCGAAGCACAACATCGCCCCCAGGCCAGAGTTGGCCAGCGCCGCGCGGGTACGCGCCAGCCGATAGTCGTGCAGCCGGCGAAAGTTGACCCGCTCCTCGAAATCGACCGCCATGTGGCCAGGCGCCTGCAGCGGCCGCTTCCAGTCATGGTGCGGGTCGATGTCATCCGGGCGGATACGCTTGGGTTCACGGCGCTTCTTGGGCATGAGCTTCGGCCTTGTGATTTGAATGCGGTGGTGTGCGAGGCGCAGTGGCCGAATCGGCCGCCGCCATCAGGACATGCGCGACCCACCCGGGCAGCCGCAGCCAATGTAGCGCGGCCACCGCCGGCCCTGGCTCGGGAAACCACCCGACTGGCGGGCGGGCCGGCGGTGTGGCGAAATCGCGGTCCCGCGCCGTCTGCCCTGAACCCCCAGCCCGCCCCAAGGAGCCGAGCATGTCCCCAGCCCCAGCCTACCGTTGCGCCTGCACCGCGTCACCGCTTGCCCAGACACAACCGCCGGGCCTGGGCCGCCGCGGCTTTCTCGGCGCGCTGGCGCTGGCCGGCTGCGCCACGCCACCTTCGGCCGAAGGGGCCTGGCGGGTCGATGTCCACCACCACATCTCGCCGCCGGCCTGGGTGGCGGCGCTGAAGAAATCGAAGCTGGATTCGCCGCCGGTCAACGACTGGACGCCGCAGCGCTCGCTGGACGACATGGACCGTGCCGGCGTGCGCACCGCGCTGACCTCGCCGACGCTGCCGGCGGTGGGCTTTTTGCCGGCGGCCGAGGCGGCGGCGGTGGCCCGCGCGGCCAATGAGTACGCCCGCAGCCTGGCGCAGCGGCACCCGGGGCGGTTCGGCTGCTTTGCGCTGCTGCCGATGCCGCATGTCGATGCGACGCTGGCGGAGATCGGCTACGCCCTGGATGTGCTCAAGTGCGACGGCGTCGCCCTCATGACCAGCTACGACGGCAAGTTCCTTGGCGACCCGGCATTCGCCCCGGTGATGGACGAACTGCACAGGCGCAAGGCCACCGCCTACACCCACCCCAACGAGCCGGCCTGCTGCCGCAACCTCAGCACCGGCGTGCCGTCAGTGATCATCGAGTACGGCACCGACACCACCCGCAGCATCGCCAGCCTGATCTTCTCAGGCACCGCCAGCCGCTGCCGCGACATCCAGTTCATCTTCTCCCATGCCGGCGGCACCGTCACCGCGCTGACCGAGCGCTTCAACACCCAGGCGGTGGCGTTGCCACAGTTCAAGGCCGCCGGCTTCGGCGCCGACAGCGTCAACGCCGCGCTGCGCCAGTTCCACTACGACACCGCCCAGACCGCCAACCCGATCGCCATGGGCGCCCTGCGCGCAATGGTGCCGCTGTCGCAGATCGTCTTCGGCACCGACTACCCCTACCGCAGCGCGTTGGAGCATGTGCGCGGCCTGGCCTCGATCTTCAGCCCGGCCGAACTCGCCCAGATCGGCCGGGGCAACGCGCAACGCCTGATGCCGGGGCTGCCGGGCTGAAGCGGACGGGCAGGCCAAGGGAGCCAGGCGGCTATTGGTCGGGGCGGCTGAGCCTCAAGACTGGCGGCGAGGACACTATCGAGTCCGAGCCGCCCGCCAAGACCTGATTGCCCAGGCGGGCCGGCCGCCAACAAGAACAGAGAACTCCTGCTCCATGGCCATCAAGAAGTCCGACCTCTACGCAGCCCTGTGGGCCAGTTGCGACCAACTGCGCGGTGGCATGGATGCCAGCCAGTACAAGGACTACGTCCTGTTCATGCTGTTCATCAAGTACATCAGCGACAAGTACGCCGACAGCGACGACTTCGCGCCGCCGGTGGTCATCCCCAAGGGCGCCAGCTTCAAGGACATGGTGGCGCTGAAGGGCAAGCCCGACATCGGCGACAAGATCAACACCCAGATCATCCAGCCGCTGATTGACGCCAACGCCCGCCTGGCGCGCAGCGACTTTCCCAACTTCAACGACCCCGAGAAGCTGGGCACTGGGTCGGAGCTGGTGGAGCGCGTCAGCAACCTGGTCAGCATCTTCCAGAAGCCCGAGCTGGATTTCTCGGCCAACCGCGCCGAGCACGACGACATCCTGGGCGACGCCTACGAGTACCTGATGCGCCACTTCGCCACCGAAAGTGGCAAGAGCAAGGGCCAGTTCTACACGCCGTCGGAAGTGAGCCGGGTCATCGCCAAGGTGATTGGCATCTCACCCAGCAACACGGTGGCCAGCACCACCGCCTACGACCCTACCTGCGGCTCGGGCTCGCTGCTGCTGAAGGTGGCCGCCGAAGCCGGCAAGCCCATCACGCTGGAGGGCCAGGAGAAGGACGTGACCACCGCCGGCCTGGCGCGGATGAACATGATCCTGCACGACTTCCCCACCGCCAACGTGTTGGGCGGCAGCAGCACCCTGGCCAACCCGAAGTTTCTGGATGGGCCCAGGCTGCGCACCTACGACTACGTGGTGGCCAACCCGCCCTTCAGCGACAAGGCCTGGGGCACCGGCATGACGCCCGAGGCCGACCCCTACCAGCGCTTTGCCTGGGGCGTGCCGCCCGCCAAGCAGGGCGACTACGCCTACCTGCTGCACATCATCCGCAGCATGAAGGCCAATGCCAAGGCCGCCTGCATCCTGCCGCACGGCGTGCTCTTCCGTGGCAATGCGGAAGGCGCGATCCGCAAGCAACTGGTCAGCAGCGGCATCTTGAAAGGCATCATCGGCCTGCCGGCTAACCTGTTCTACGGCACCGGCATTCCGGCGTGCATCCTGGTGCTGGACAAGGAGAACGCCGCCGCCCGCAAGGGCGTGATGATGGTCGACGCCAGCCAGGGCTACCTCAAGGACGGCAACAAGAACCGCCTGCGCGAGCAGGACATCCATCGCATCGTCGACACCTTCACCAGGCAGGCCGAGGTGCCGCCCGGCGCCCGCCCGGGTGCCGTTTCACGTTACGCCCGCCAGGTGCCGCTGGCCGAGATTGCCGACGCGAAGAACGACTTCAACTTGAACCTGCCGCGCTACATCGACAGCAGCGAGCCCGAGGACCTGCACGACCTCACCGCCCACCTGCGTGGCGGCATCCCGCAGCGTGACCTGGACGACCCGGCCAGCCCGCTTGCCGCCTATTGGCAGGTGCTGCCGGGCGTGCGCCAGGGCTTGTTTGAATCGGCGGGCCACGCCGGCTATGTGCAATTGACACTGCCGCTGCCCGATCTGAAGCCCGCCATCCTTGGCCACGCCGAGTTCCAAGCGTTCAACCAGACCGCCACTCAGCGCTTCACCTGTTGGCGCGCCGCAGCCACCACGCAGTTGCAGGCCTTCGGCGCCGGTGACCACCCCAAGGCCCTGATCGCCACGCTGGCCGAAGCGCTGCTGGCCGACTTCCAGCCCGTGCCGCTGATCGACGCCTACGACGTGTACCAGCACCTGATGGACTACTGGGCGCAAACGATGCAGGACGACGCCTACCTGATTGCCGCTGATGGCTGGGTGGCCAAGACCAGCCGCATCCTGGAGACGGACAAGAAGGGCAAGACCAAGGACCGGGGCTGGGCCTGCGAACTGATCCCCAAGCCCCTGATCGTGGCGCGCTACTTTGCAGCGCAGCAGGCGGCCATCACGGCGCTGCAGGCCGAGTTGGACGCCGCTGCGGCCAGCCAGGCCGCGCTGGAAGAAGAGCAAGCCGGTGATGAAGGCATCTTCGCCGGCTACGACAGCATCACGGCGGCGGCGGTTAAAGACCGTGTGCGCGAGATCGGCAGCGACGCCGACGGCGCAGAAGAGCTGAAGTTGCTCAAAGCCTGGTCAGACCTGGGCAGCCGCATCGCGGCCTTGAAGAAGCAGGTGCGCGACACCGAGGCCGAACTCGACGCGCTGGCCTGCGCGCAGTACCCGAAGCTGAAGCTGGATGAGATCCAGTCGCTGGTGATTGACGACAAGTGGATGGCGACCTTGGCGGCCAGCGTGCAGGGTGAGCTGGACCGGGTGTCGCAGACGCTGACCGGGCGCATTCGGGCGCTGGCTGAGCGCTATGCCACGCCTCTGCCGCAGTTGGCCCAAGAGATGGATGCGCTGGCTGCGCGCGTGGCAGAACACCTCAAACGCATGGGGGTGAGCCTGTGACCCAGCCTCACGACCCGCCCCGCAAGCACCGCGGCCGCGCCAAGACGGCGGTGACCATGCCCGTTGCCGAGGCGCCGTCCACCATGCCGGCCGACTACGGACAGATGCTCGCAGACATCAAACGCCGGGTGGCCGGCGAGCGCACCCGCGTGGTGATGGCCGCCAACGTGGCCATGGTGCTGCTGTACTGGGACATCGGCCAAACCATCCTGGCACGCCAGCAGGCCCAGGGCTGGGGGGTTCGCGTGATCGACCGTCTGTCGCATGACCTGAAGGCCGCGTTCCCCGAGATGAGCGGCTTTTCAAGCCGCAACCTGAAATACATGCGCCTGTTTGCCGCAGCCTGGCCAGACCGGCCAATTGTGCAACGCACCGTTGCACGATTGCCCTGGCGCAGCAACCTGACGCTGCTGGAAAAGCTCGCCGCCCCGGACCAACGCCTGTGGTATGCCCAGAAGGCACTGGAGCTGGGCCTGAGCCGGGACATGCTGGCGCTGCAGATCGAGTCGCGCCTGCACGAACGCCAGGGCAGCGCCATGCACAACTTCGACGTGGCGCTGCCGCCGGCGGATTCCGACATGGCCGTGCAGGCCTTCAAGGACCCCTATCTGTTCGATTTTCTTGGCACCGCGCCGATGCGCCGCGAGGCCGAACTGGAGCGCAAGCTGGTGGACCACATCCAGCACTTTCTGCTGGAACTGGGCCAGGGCTTTGCCTTTGTGGGCAAGCAGGTGCATCTTGAGCTGGGCGGCCGGGACTTCTACCTCGACTTGCTCTTCTACCACCTGCAATTGCGTTGCTATGTGGTCATCGAGCTGAAGGCCGGCGCCTTCGAGGCCGGCCACGTCAGCCAGTTGAACGTGTACCTGCACGCCGTGGATGAACTGCTGCGCCACGCCGACGACAAACCGACCATCGGCCTGCTGCTGGTGAAGGACAAGGACAAGACGCTGGTGGAGTACGCGCTCAGTGGCTACACCAAGCCGATGGGCGTGGCCAACTGGGAACAGCAGATCGTTCGGGCCTTGCCCGATGACCTGAAGGCCAGCCTGCCCAGCGTGGAAGAGATCGAGTTGGAACTGGGCGCCGATTGGGGGCAGCGCGATGACGCTTGAGGTTCGGGAGCCGGCTGCGAAGTATTCGGTGCGGGACGGGCGTATAGAGGCCAGCGTTTCCACCTACCCGAAGGAGTGGCGAGTGTTGCCATTGGCCGAGTTGGCCAAGTTCGTCACGAGTGGATCGCGCGGGTGGGCTCGCCACTACGCTGAAACCGGCGCCACGTTTGTCCGAAGCCAGAACGTTGTTGAAGGCAAGCTCGATTTCAGCGATCACCAGCTTGTGAATCCACCAGACGGCGCCGAGGGCAGTCGCACTCGGGTGGCACAGGGCGATCTTCTCGTCACGATCACTGGCAACAGCGTTGGAAACGTTGCCTTCGTTGATCGCCCAATAGGGGAGGCATACATCAGTCAGCACGTTGGCCTTGTGCGGCTGATTGACCCTTCAATGGCTGCGTACATTTGCCGCTTTCTCGCTCCCGGGGCACCTGGCAATGCACAAATCCTTGCCAGTCAATCCGGTCAGAGCAAGCCGGGTCTGAACCTGCAGAATCTTCATGAATTCAACGTTGCCCTGCCTTCTAGGGCGGAGCGGAGCGCCATCGCAACCGCGCTCTCGGATGTCGACGCCCTGCTGGACGGTCTAGACCGCCTCATCGCCAAGAAGCGTGACCTCAAGCAGGCAGCCATGCAGCAACTGCTCACTGGCCAGACGCGCCTTCCGGGGTTTCAGGGCGAGTGGGCGGTGAAGAGGTTGGGTGAACTCGGTGAGACTTATGGTGGATTGACGGGCAAGTCGAAGTCGGACTTCGGAGCCGGCACGGCCAAGTACGTCACGTTTATGAATGTGATAACCAACACCGTCATCGATCAGGCGAAATTTGAGTCGGTGCGCGTTTCGGCGACCGAGAACCAGAATCGTGTCGAGAGCGGCGATATTCTGTTCAACGGCTCATCGGAAACCCCCGAAGAGGTCGCCCTCTGCTCACTCGTGGCTACTGCCGCTACGAACCTCTACCTCAATAGCTTTAGTTTTGGATTCCGGCCGCACGAGGAGGCCGAGGTCAGTGGCCTCTTCTTGGCCTACTACATCCGCAGCGACGAAGGCCGCGAGATCATGAAGTCACTTGCGCAGGGATCGACTCGATACAACCTGTCGAAGAAGGCGCTTCTCGCGGCAGAGGTCAGGTTGCCGCGACTTCTAGAACAAAC
>JANXYH010000038.1 GCA_025350145.1 Burkholderiales bacterium
GGACGGCATCCTGCGCAACCACCAGCGCGCCAGCAACGGCACGTTGCGCGACACCGTGGTCTACAGCATCACCGCCGACGAGTGGCCGACGGTGCGCAGCCACCTCGACTTCCAGTTGTCGCGTCCGCGCTGAGCCCTGACCATCTATCTGCCCAGGCCTGTGCGCAGGCCCAACCTCGGGAGCATGCGGCCATGGCCAAACCCATCACGATCGACGATCTCTGGCAATTGCAGCGACTCGGTCCGCCCAGCCTGTCGCCCGACGGCGCCCAGCTCGTCTGCGCGCTGGCCAGCCACGACCTGCCGAACAACACCGCCAGCAGCGCCCTGTGGCTGCTGTCGACCCTGGGCGGCAAGCCGCGGCGGCTGACGCATTGCGGCGACAAGGACGGCGCACCGGCGTTCTCGCCACACGGCGACCGCATCGGTTTCACCGCCCGACGCGAACAGGCCGGCCACAAGGACGAGGCGCCGCAGTTCTATGTCATCCCGCCCGACGGTGGTGAGGCCCAGCGTGTCGGCCAAGTCGCGACCGGGGTCGAGGCCTTTCGCTGGTGCCCCGATGGCCAGCACATCGTGTTCGTGTCCTGGGTCTGGCCCGAGCGCAAGGGCGCCAAGGCGCAGGCCAAGGCACTGGCCGAGTTCAAGGCGCGCAAGACCAGCGGCGTGGCCACCAGCGAGAGCTTCTACCGCTGGTGGGACCGCTTCACGCCCGAGGGCCGGGTGCCGCACCTGCACCTGATGAACGTCGACAGCGGCAAGGTGCGCGACCTGTTCGAGGGCACGCCCTTCGAACTGCAACGCGGCGACCCCGACGCCAACTGCTTCGACATCTCGCCCGACGGCAAGCGGGTGGTGTTCGTCCACGACCCGGTGCCGGTCAAGCGCGCCGATGCCTGGTTTGCCCTGGCCGAGATCGAACTCAAGCGCGGCAAGGTCCAGCCGCTGACCGAGGACGCCGATTGGGATTTCAGCGCACCGCGCTACCGCCCGGGCAGCGGCGACGCCGATCGCCAGATCGCCTGCATCGCCAGCCACAAGGGCCAGCGCCACACCAACCCCGGCCACCTCGCCCTGCTCACGCCCGGCCAGCCCTGGGAGGCGATCAGCGCCGACTGGGACCGCGACGTGCAGGCCCCGCTGGTCTGGGACGAGGATGCGACCGGGCTGATGTTCGGCGCCGAGGAACACGGCCAGCGCCACCTCTGGCGCTTCGACCTGGCCACGCGCCGGCCGCAGCCCGAGGTGCGCGGCGGCTGGCTGCAGGCCTTCGACGCCCGCGCCGGCAGCCTGGTCACGCTGATCGACTCGGCCAGCCACCCGGCGCAGATGCAAGTCCACCCGGCCGGCGCCGCGCCGCGCCGGATCGAGGCCTTCAACGACAAGCGCATGGCCAAGATCGCCCTCGGCCGGCACGAGGCGATCCAGATCACCGGCGCTCTGGGCGATCCGGTCCAGGTCTGGCTGTTCTACCCCCCCGGTTTCGACGCCAAGAAGAAGTACCCGTTGCTGCAGGTCATCCACGGCGGCCCGCACACCAGCGTCGGTGACAACTGGCACTACCGCTGGAACAACGCCCTGTTCGCCGCCCAGGGCTGTGTGGTGGCGGTGGTCAACTACCACGGCTCGACCGGATTCGGCCGCGACTTTGCCGACAGCATCACCGCGCGCTGGGGCGCGCTGGAGCTGCACGACGTAGAGGCCGCCACCAGCGAACTGCTGCGCCGGCCCTACATCGACCCGACCCGGGTCTACGCCAGCGGCGGCAGCTACGGCGGCTTCATGGTCGCCTGGATGAACGGCCATGTGCCGGGCGGGCCGGGCGGCCGCTACGCCGCCTATGTCTGTCACGCCGGCTGCTTCGACTGGGTCAGCATGTTCGCCGACGACGCCTGGGCCTGGCACGCCAAGGACCTGGGCGGCTGGTACTGGGACGACATGGCCCGGGTCCATGCCCAGAGCCCGCACGCCTACGCCGCTGCCATGGCCACGCCGACCCTGGTAATCCACGGCCAGCTCGACTACCGCGTCCCCGACGCCCAGGGCCTGGCCTACTACAACACCCTCAAGGCCCGCGGCGTCGATGCCCGGCTGCTGTGGTTCCCCGACGAGAACCACTGGATCCTCAAGCCGCGCAACAGCCAACTCTGGTACCGCGAATTCTTTGCCTGGCTCAAGGCCCACCGCCAGGCGCCGGCCGGCGCCGCAGTCGCTATGCTTGGCGCCTGACCCGACCCGCCCGGAGCCACCGCGATGCTGATCGACTTTTTCTACACCCTGCGCTCGGCCAAGCTGCCGGTCTCGGTCAAGGAGTACCTGACCCTGCTAGAAGGCCTGCAGGCCGGGGTGATCGACACCTCGATCGACGAGTTCTACTACCTCGCCCGCACCACCTTGGTCAAGGACGAGGCGCTGTTCGACAAGTTCGACCGCGCCTTTGCGGCCTACTTCAAAGGCGTGGAGCTGGTGGCCGATTTCACCAAGGAAGTGCCGCTGGAATGGCTGCGCAAGACCCTGGAGCTGGAACTCAGCGCTGAGGAAAAAGCCAAGATCGCCAAGATGGGCTGGGACGAGTTGATGGAGACGCTGAAGAAGCGTTTCGAGGAGCAGAAAGAACGCCACGAGGGCGGCAGCAAGTGGATAGGCACGGGCGGCACCAGCCCGTTCGGTGCCTATGGCGTCAACCCCCAGGGCGTGCGCATCGGCCAGGACAAGGGCCGCAACAAAAGTGCCGTCAAGGTCTGGGACCAGCGCGCCTACAAGGACTACGACGACAACCTGGAGCTGGGCACCCGCAACATCAAGTTGGCGCTGCGCCGGCTGCGCCGCTTTGCCCGCGAAGGCGCGGCCGAAGAGCTGGACCTGGAAGACACCATCCACTGCACCGCAGCCAACGCCGGCATGCTCGACATCAAGCTGATCCCGGAGCGCCACAACAAGGTCAAGGTGCTGCTGTTGATGGACGTGGGCGGCACCATGGACGAGCACATCCACCGGGTCGAGGAGCTGTTCTCGGCGACCAAGACCGAGTTCAAGCACCTCGAGTTCTATTACTTCCACAACTGCGTCTACGACTTCATGTGGAAGAACAACAAGCGCCGCTTCAGCGAGAAGACGCCCACCTGGGACGTGATCCGCAAGTACAACAAGGACTACAAGCTGATCTTCGTCGGCGACGCCACGATGAGCCCCTACGAGATCCTGCAGCCCGGCGGCAGCGTCGAATACAACAACGAAGAGCCGGGTGCCGAATGGATAGGCCGGCTGACCAACGCTTTCCCCAAGTACGCCTGGATCAACCCCGAGCCGCAGGGCGTCTGGCAGTACCGGCAAAGCATCTCGGTGATGCAGCAGCTCACCCACCAGCGGATGTTCCCGCTGACCTTGGCCGGGCTGGAAGGGGCGATGCGGCTGCTGAGCAAGTGATCGCCTGGCCTGGGCCCGCTGGCCGGGCCGTTGCAAGGCGGCGCCAATGCCGGACCTGAAGTCAGCCCTGTTTGCCGCCGCGCTGTTGGCGGCACTGGCAGGCTGCGCCTCGTGGTGGCCGGGCGGCACTGGCAGCCGGGCCGACCCGGCGGCCCTGCCCGCCTTGCCCGAGACGGCGGCCTCGGCGCCGCCGGCCTTGACGGTCCAGGCGCCGGCCCCGGCCAGGGCCTTGTTGGCCCAGCACCTGAACCTGGCGCGGGCAGCGCAACTGCGCGCCGATGAAGCGCTGGACGAGGCCGAACTGGCGCGGCTGATCGCCTCAACCCCGGCGCAGGCGCGCGAGCTGCTGCAGACCGAGGGCTGGTTCGAACCCGAGGTCAGCGTCTCGCGCCAGCCCGGGCCCGCCGCCGGCGCTGCGCAATGGCTGGTCAAGGTCGATCCGGGTCCGCGCACCGCCGTCGTGTCGCTGCAACTTGAGATCGACGGCGCCTTGAAGGCCGGCCTGGACGCTGGCGAGCCGGCCGCCAAGGCGCTGCGCGCCAGCCTGGCGGCGCCGCCGGTGGTGCAGCCGGGCGCGCCGTTTCGCAACGCCGAATGGGCCCAGACCAAGCTGAGCTTGCTGGAGCGTTTGCGCCTGGCCGGCTACGCCACGGCAACGCTGACCCAATCCTCGGCCGATGTCGATGTCGCCGCGCACCGGGCGGCGCTGCACATCAGCCTGGACTCGGGGCCGCACTTTGCCTCGGGCCAATTGCAGATCGAAGGCCTGCAGCACCATGACCTGGCGACGGTCCAGCACCTGGCCGGTTTCAGCCCCGGCACGCCCTTGACCGACACCCTGCTGCTGGACTACCAGGACCGGCTGCTCAAGAGCGGGCTGTTCGACACCGCCGTGCTCAGCTACGACCCCGATCCGGCGCAGGCCGACGCCGCCACCGTCCACGTCAAGCTGGGCGAACGCGCCCTGCAGCAGGCCCAGGTCGGGGTCGGCTACTCGGCCAACACCGGGCCGCGGGTGTCGCTGGAGCACACCCACCGGCGGCCGCTGGGCTACCCGCTGGTGGTGCACAACAAGGCCGAATGGGGCCGCGACAGCCAGACCTTCAGCGGCGACATCACCACCCACCCGGGCGAGGGCTTCTACCGCAACCTGGCCGGGGTGCAGATCGAGCGGGTGCTGTCGCCCACCGACGCGGTGCTGTCGCAGCGCCTGCGCCTGGGCCGCACCACCGACACCCCGCGCATCGAGCGGCTGTACTTCGTCGAGGCGCTGAATTCGCGGCGCAGCGACAGCGTGGGCGTGAGCAGCGCGCAGGCCATCTCGGGCAACCTCAACCTGGTGCTGCGCGACCTCGACAGCGTGCTCCTGCCGACCCGTGGCATCAGCCTGTCGCTGCAAGGCGGGCTGGGCGAGGCCGCCAGCCGCAGCGGCCGCAGCGGGCCGTTCCTGCGCGCCTATGGCCGCCTCACCGGCTACCTGCCGCTGGGCAGCCAGTGGCATGGCCAGGCGCGGATCGAGGTCGGGCAGGTCTACAAGCAGGACGCCGTGCAGGTGCCCGATGCGCTGGGCTTTCGCGCCGGCGGCGACGACTCGGTGCGCGGCTATGCCTACCGCACACTCGCGCCGTCGCTGCTGCGGGGCAGCACCACCACCACCGTCAGCGGCGAGGTGCTGCTGACCGGCAGCGTCGAGCTCGCCCGGCCGATCTCGGCCGATCTGCCGTCGGTCTGGGGCGCGGTCTTCATCGACGCCGGCCGGGCCTCGGCACGCTGGGCCGACTACAGCGCGGCCTTTGGCTACGGCGTCGGCGTGCGCTGGCGCAGCCCGATCGGCCCGCTGCGTGCCGATCTGGCCTATGGCCAAGAGCTGCGCCGGCTGCGCCTGCACTTCTCGGTCGGGATCGCGTTCTGATGACGATCGCCGACCCGCCAGCGCCCAGCGCACCGCGCTTGCCCCGCCCGGCCCGGCGCCGCTCGGCTGCGGCCCTGCTGACCTGGCTGGCGGCGGTCGTGCTCGGCCTGCCGCTGCTGCTGCTGGCGCTGGGCGGCGGCACGCTCTGGCTGCTGGCCGATCACCCCGCCACCCTGCCCTGGCTGCTGGCGCAGGTGCCCGGCCTGCAAGTCCAGGGCCTGCAGGGCACGCTGCGCAGCGACAGCCTGGCCGCCGCGCAGATCGATTGGCAGCGCGGCGCCGACGGCCCGTCGCTGCGCCTGACCCGGGTCAGGCTCAGCGGCTGGCAGCTCTCGCTGTTGTCCCTGGCGCCAACCCGCCGCGACCCACCTCCGCCCCTGGCCGGGCTGCAGATCGAGCGGCTGAGCGCCGAGGCGCTGGTCTACCGCAGCGGCCACAGCGGCCAGGCCAGCCTGCCGACCACGCTGCGCACACCGCTGGCGCTGCAGGTCGACACGCTCCAGCTCGAACACCTGCAGATCGACGACCTGCCCCAGGCCCATGGCCTGTCCGGGGCGCTGACGCTGGGCGCAGCCGGCGGCGCCGAGCACCGCCTGAGCCTGCGCCAGGCGCAACTGGCACAGGCCGGCCTGCGCGGCTCGGCGCGGCTGGCCTCGGCCCCGCCATTTGCGCTGCAAGCCGAGGTGCAGGTCGATGCGCCCGCCCGACCCGGCAGCGCCCTGGCCTGGTCGGCCAAACTCAGCGCCCAGGGCCCGCTGCAGACCTTGCAGGTCCAGGCCGATCTGCGGGGCCAGCCGGTGGTGGCTGCGGCCGGCCAGGCCGGCGCGGTGGCGGCGTCGCTGCACGCCCAGGCCAGCGTGCTGCCCCTGGCCGACTGGCCGCTGGGCGACCTGAGCCTGTCGACCCAGGCGCTGAACCTGGCGGCGCTCTGGCCGGGCCTGCCGCAAACCCTGCTCAGCGGCCAGGCGCTGGTGCGCACCCAGAACCTGGCCAGCCCGGCCCAAGTTACCGCCGAGATCAGCAACGCCCTGCCCGGCAGCGCCGACGACGGCCGGCTGCCGCTGCGCCAGTTGTCGCTGCGCCTGGCCCTGGACCCACGCCGCCGCGAGGCGCTGCAATTCGAGCATTTCGCGCTGACCCTGGGCGACGCCGCTGGCCCGGCCGGCCAGGCCAGCGGCAGCGGCCACTGGCAGGGCCAGCAGCTCGCCCTGAGCCTGCAATTGCGCGACCTGCTGCCGGCACGGCTGGACCGCCGCGCCGCCGACCTGCGCGTCGCCGGCCCGGTCAAGCTGGTGATCGATGGTCTGCCGCCGGCCTACGGCCAGCCGCCGGGCGGCAGCCGCGCCCCGCCCCGGCTCAGCCTGCAGAGCCAGCTCAGCGGCCAGACCCTGGACGGCAAGGGCGCGCCGGTGGCGCTAACGCTGGACGCCGAGCTCAGCCCGAGCCGGCTGCGGCTGATCCAGGCCGAGGCGGTGTCGGGCCAGGCCCGTGCCCGGCTGAGCCTGGACGCGCAGCGCGACGGCGCCGGCTGGCGCCTCAGCGGCCAGGGCGATTGGCGACGATTCGACCCACTGCCCTGGTGGCGCGGCCCGGCCGATTCGGCCTGGCGTCGTGGCCCGCACCGGCTCGACGGCGACTTCAGCCTGGCGCTGAACTGGCAGCCGCTGCCGGCCAGCGCCGCCGGCCCGGCCTGGCAGCGCTGGCTGCAGGCGCTGGACGGTGACGCCAGGCTCAGCTTGGCCGACAGCCTGCTGGCCGGCGTACCGCTGGATGCGCAGTTGCAGTTGCGCAGCCAGGGCGCGGCGATGCAGGTCGAGGCCCGGGTCGGCCTGGGCACCGGCAGCCAGGGCAACAGCGCCAGCCTCAGCGGCGAGCGCGCCCGCCTTGGCGCCGACGACCGCTGGCGCTTTGTGGTCGACGCGCCGGCAATCGGCGCGCTGGCGCCGCTGCTGCAACTGGCAGCCCAGCCCGCACCCGGCCTGGATGAGCCGCTGCTGCCGGCCGAGCTGGCACAGCGCTGGCCAGATGCTGGCGCGGTTCGCGGCAAGGTCGAACTGCAGGGCCGTTGGCCGGCCTTGCGCAGCAGCGGCCAGTTGCAGACCAGCGGCCTGCACAGCAGCGTCGGCGCGCTCGCCCAGGCCAAGCTCGACTGGGCCGCCGACATCGCCGCCCAGCCATCCGGCGCCGCCGAGCAGCCGCTGCGGGTCGAGTTCGATGCCGACGGCGTGCGCTACGGCGAGCAGCGGCTGGAGCGCCTCAACGCCACCGTGCGCGGCAGCTTCGGCCAGCACAGCCTGCGCTTCGTCGTCGACAGCCCCGCCCGGCCACCGGCCTGGACCGAGACCTGGCTGGGCCCGGCCGGCAGTGGCACCCGGCTCGAAGGCACGGCCAACGGCCAATGGTCACGCTCGGGCGCGGCGCCGGGCTCGGGCAGCGTCTGGCGTGTCCAGGCGCTGGACTTGAAGGCCGGCGCGCGGCTGGACTCGGGCAGCACCCGGCCCTGGCTGTCGGCCAGCGGCCTGTCGGGCGAGCTCAAGCTGGACGCCCAGGGCCTGCCGCTGGCGCTGGACCTGGCGCCCGGCCGGGTGCAGATGCTGACCACCGGCCTGCGCTGGCGCCAGGCCAGTTGGCAGGCCGCCTCGGCCAGCCTGCCGCAGGGCAGCGTGGTGCTGACCGCCGACCTGGAGACCGTCGCCGTGGCGCCGGTGCTGGCGCAGTGGCAGCCCGAGCTGGGCTGGCGCGGCGATCTGAGCCTGTCGGGGCGGATCGACATCCGCCGCCAGACCAAGCTCGACGCCGACATCGTGCTCGAACGCGCGGGCGGCGACCTCAGCCTGAGAGACGAGCTCGGCAACATCCAGCCGCTGGGCATCGCCGAGTTGCGCCTGGCGCTGTCCGCCCACGACGGCCTGTGGCAGTTCGCCCAGGGCCTGGCCGGCACCTACACCGGCGAGATGGCCGGAGCCCAGGTGCTGCGCACCGCCCCCGAGTTGCTCTGGCCGGGGCGCGACGCGAGCCTGCAAGGTGTGCTTCAGGCCAGAGTCGCCAATCTCGGCGCCTGGGGCACCTGGGTGCCGCCGGGCTGGCGCCTGTCGGGCATGCTGGAGGCCACCGGCAGCATCGGCGGCACCCTCGCCGCGCCCGAGTTGCGCGGCCAGATGAGCGGCAGCAAGCTCGGCCTGCGCAACCTGCTGCAAGGCGTCAGCCTGAGCGACGGCAGCTTGGCGATCGACTTCAACGGCGACAGCGCGCTGTTGCGCGAACTGCGCTTCAAGGGCGGCGACGGCGAGCTCAGACTCAGCGGTGGCGCCAGCCTGGGCGCCGCGCCGGTGGCCAAATTGCAGCTTGAGGCCGAGCACTTCCGCCTGCTCGGCCGGGTCGACCGGCGGATCATCGCCAGCGGCAGCGCCAAACTCCAACTCGATGCCCAGAACCTCACCGTGGACGGACGCATCCGGCTCGACGAAGGGCTGATCGACTTCAGCCAGGCCGACGCGCCGACGCTGGACAACGACGTCGTCGTCAAGCGCGCTGGCGAGCCGCCAAAAGCCCTGGTCAGCGCGGCCGAGCGCAGCGCCAGCCTGCCGACACCGCTGCGCCAGGCCCAGGTCAACGTGGCGGTCAACCTCGGCGAAAAGCTGCGCCTGCGCGGCCGCGGCATAGACACCGGCCTGCGCGGCGACCTCAGCCTGTCCAGCCCGGGCGGCCGGCTGGCGCTCAACGGCCAGGTCCGCACCGACGGCGGCACCTATGCCGCCTACGGCCAGAAGCTGGAAATCGACCACGGCGAGATCAGCTTCGGCGGCGCGCTGGAAAACCCCCGGCTGGACGTGCTGGCGATCCGCCCCAACCTCGATGTCAAGGTCGGTGTGGCCGTCACCGGCACCGCCCTGAGCCCGCGCGTGCGCCTGACCAGCGAGCCCGAGCTGGCCGAGATCGACAAGCTCTCCTGGCTGGTGCTGGGCCGCGCCAGCGACGGCCTGGGACGCACCGACACCGCGCTGCTGCAACGCGCCGCAGTGGCCCTGCTGGCCGGCAACGGCAAGGCGCCGACCGACGCGATCTTCAATGCCCTGGGGATTGACGACTTCTCCCTGCGCCAGTCCGAAGGCGACACCCGCGACACCATCGTCAGCCTGGGCAAACAGCTCTCGCGCCGCTGGTACCTGGGCTACGAACGCGGCGTCAACGCCACCGCCGGCACCTGGCAACTGATCTACCGCATCGCCCAACGCTTCACCCTGCGCGCCCAGTCGGGCAATGAGAACGCGCTCGATTTGATCTGGCAGTGGCGGTGGTGAGGGGTGGCCTGTGCACTGGACACGCCGGCCGGAGGCAGCAAGTGCATCTGATCCGCGCACATGTCATGACAAAAGGCCATTGACCCTCTGTTTTTTGTACTCACAATAAAAGCTTGCGCTATGACTTCGACCACGCCAAGCAGGCCGCCAATCTGGCCAAGCAAGGGGTCTGGTTCAGCGCTGCCGAAGACTTCGAATGGGAAACAGCCCGAATCGACGTTGATGGCCGAAGGCACTACGGGGAATCGCGGCTGACCGCCACCGGGCTGATCGGTGTTCGGCTGTTCGTGCTCACCTTCACATTGCGCGAGTCTTCGCTGCGCATCATCAGCCTGCGCAAGGCCAATCGACGCGAGGTGCAACACCATGTCAACAACGCTTAAGACCCGCTCGAGACGACCGGTGGAGTTGCCCACCAAGGACGAAGACGCCCGCATCCAGGCCGGCATCGCCACCGACCCTGACAGCCCGGAACTGGACGAGGCATGGTTCAAGCGCGCACGTCTGGCAGCCGAAGTGCTGTCGCCCGAGGTTTACGCCGGATTGCTGACCCTGCGCCGCCGGCCCGGTGAACGAGGCCCGCAAAAGGCCCCGACCAAGGAGCGAATCTCGTTGCGCCTGTCCCGCGACGTGGTTGCCACCTTCCGCGCCACCGGCGATGGCTGGCAGACCCGCATCGACGATGCGCTGCGCGAGTACGTGGCCAAGCTGCGTTGATGTTGAAGTCGTCCATGACCCGGGGTATCGCCCTGCACCATGAACGTCAGTTCCAAACAATCAGCGTCGTCGCGTTAGATCAGCTCGCGAGCCCGGCAGTACGGCCAACTGCGTACAGGTACAGATCACACGGGACGGAACAGCTGGGCAATCCCGAGCGTGATTCGGTGGTCAACACCGCTGTGGGCGGCCCACACCATCAGCAGATTGCTGCGTGAGCCAGGCCACAACTGCCTTGACGGACGCCGATCCTCGCTGGTGGCCCCGCCAGGAATCGAACCTGGATCTGCCCCTTAGGAGGGGGCTGTTCTGTCCATTGAACCACGGGGCCTGAGGCCCTGATTTTGCCGCAGCCCCGGAGCGACAACTTGGCCAGGTGAGTCGGGCGACAACGGCCCTGACGCGCGCCGCCAGGCCCACGCGGCGCGCGTTCACGCCATGGCGATGCGTGACGATTGAATCCGTGCGTGCTAAGCTCAACCGCACTGACCGCATCGATCATGCTGATCAGCATGATTCAATTACAGCCTAGGCCTTGCCATGATCACCGAAACCAGCGCCGTCGCGTTTCGCCAGAACCTGGGCGAGATGCTCAATCTGGTGCAGTACCGCCAAGACAGCATCCTGATCAAAAAAGACGGCAAGCCTGTGGCGGCGCTGATCGATGCGCAGTTGTTTCTGCGCATTCGGCAAATGCAGGACAGGTTCGACGCCTTGTGCGACCGCCTGGCCAGCACCTATGACGGCGTGCCTGAAGCCGATGCGCTGGCCGAAATCGAAGCGGCCACCACGCTGGCCCGCCGCGACACCGTAGCCGCCTGGCGTGCCGACGGCCGCTTGCCCGCGCTGCCAACTGCCGCCGCGCAGGTGCTGCCAGCGGCCAAGCCCAAGCCGGCAAAAAAAGCTGTGAACCCGCCGCCTGCGGCCGCAGCCCCAGTGGCCACGGCCGTGCGCCAAAGAGCGCCCACCAAAGCAAAGACCCGCGCGCGGGCCTGAGCCAGCCATGCGCGTGGTGCTTGACGCCAACGTGCTGGTGTCCGGCTTGTTGTTCAGGGGCGGGCCGCCGGCACGCCTGCTGGCGGCATGGCGGCTGGGCGCGTTCGAGCTGCTGGTGTCCGACTGCTTGATCGATGAGTTGAGCCGCACCCTGGTGCGCCTGGCGGCGCGCCACCAGCACAAGCCCGCTGTTCTGAATGATTTTCTGGACACCCTGCGCCTGCGTTGTGCGCTGATACCGCTGGACCCCGCAGCGCTGGTGCAGGCCAGCGCTTCGGGCCTGCGCGATCCGGATGACTTGCCCATTCTGGCCATGCTGATCGGCTCAGGGGCTGACTTCCTGGTCACGGGCGACAAGGATTTGCTGGCCTTGGAAGGCGCGCACCCCATCCTGTCGCCAGCCGCGTTTGAGAGCCGATTTCTGCCCTGAGCATCCAGCGCGAAATCCACCTCGAAGATGCAATCTGCGTCGACCTTGCCGCGGCCGACTGGCACTGCGACGCTGCCGATACTGGCCGCTATGACCGCCCGCAGGCGCTGTCTGTCGATGACCTTGTCGCCTGGCTCCAGGCCAGCCAGCCCAAGGCCTTGGGGAGCCATTGCGGGCAGCCACGGCGCCGCCGCGCCCAAAGTAGTGGCCGAGCGCCTGTGCAAGTCGCTCAACAGCCAGGGAACCCTGGCGGTGCTGCGCCAGGTCTTCGAGCTGATCGGCGTGCCGGGGCTGAGGCACGCGGTGGCGATGTGCAAGTTCATGGCCAGCGCTGGCCATGAACGCCGACCGGCAGGCGGAGCCTATCCGGACTTTTGGGTGCGGGGCATAGCATGACCAAAGGGAGCATGTATGCCGAGCAGGAAGACGACGAAGGCGGCGCTGGCCGCTGTGGCGGCGATGCCGCCGATCCCCAAGGACATCATTGACCAGTTCGTCACCGGTCCGATGAGTGCGGAGGCGGTGGAGAACATTTCGTTTGCCTTCAAAAAGGCGCTGATCGAGCGCGCCCTGGGCGCGGAGCTTTCACACCATCTGGGCTATCGGCCTGGCGCCGACAAGCCCGAAGACAGCAGCAACCACCGCAATGGCGCCAGCGCCAAGACGGTGCTGACCGGGGACGGGCCGGTGCGCATCGAGGTACCGCGCGACCGAGAGGGCAGCTTCGAGCCATTGCTCATAGCCAAGCACGAGCGGCGCTTCAGCGGCTTTGACGACAAGATCGTGGCCATGTACGCGCGCGGCATGACGGTGCGTGAGATCCGGGCCTTCCTGGCCGAGCAGTACGGCTGCGAGGTGGCGCCGGACTTCATCAGCGGCATCACTGAGGCGGTGATGGCTGAGCTCACCGCCTGGCAGGCCAGGCCGCTGGAGCCGATGTACCCGGTGGTGTTCTTCGACGCCCTGCGGGTCAAGATTCGCGAGGACGCGGTGGTGCGCAACAAGGCGATCTACCTGGCGCTGGGCATCCTGCCCGATGGCACGCGCGACATCCTGGGGCTGTGGATCGAGGGCACCGAGGGGGCGAAGTTCTGGATGAAGGTCTTCAACGACCTGAAGAACCGCGGCGTGGCCGACATCCTGATCGCCGTCACCGATGGCCTCAAGGGCCTGGCCGAGGCCCTGGGCGCGGTGTTCCCGGCCACTACGCTGCAGACCTGCATCGTGCACCTGATCCGCAACAGCCTGGACTACGCGAGTTGGAAGGATCGCCGGGGCCTGGCCGCAGCGCTCAAGGCGATCTACACCGCCCCCAGCGCCGAGGCCGCGCAGGCCGAGCTCGACGCCTTCGAGCAGGGCGACTGGGGACGGCGCTTCCCCACCGTGGTGGCCGCCTGGCGTCGAGCCTGGGACAAGGTGATCCCGTTCTTCGCGTTCGCGCCGGCCGTGCGCAGGGTGGTCTACACGACCAACGCCATCGAGAGCATCAACGCGCGGCTGCGCAAGATCATC
>JANXYH010000065.1 GCA_025350145.1 Burkholderiales bacterium
CGCCTCAACCCACCCTCACCAAAGCCAACTGCCGTGACTGCGCGACGAGTTGGCCGGCGCTGTCCCAGAGTGCGCCGTTCTCGATCAGCCGGCCGTCGCTGAGGTCGTCGGTCCAGAACTGGCCGAGCAGCCAGCCGGGGGCGGGGCGGCGGCGCAGGTGGACGGTGAGCTCGATCGTCGGCACCCAGCCGACCATGCCGAGCAGGCCGAAGACGGCGGGCGGGAAGGCGTCGACCATGAGCAGGCACGACAGGGCGTCGGGGGCGCGGCCGTCGGCGAAGCGGATCCAGCCGCTGACGGTGGCGCGGCCGGCGGCGCCAGGGGCGGCCTGTTGCGGGTGCAGGCGGATTTCGAGCCGGTTGAGGATCGGCAGCTCGACGCCCTGGGCCGCGCCGCTGCGGCCGACGCAGGCCTCGGGCGGCGGCATCTCGGGCCTGGGCAGAGACAGCTCGGGCGGCGGCGGCGCTGGGGTTGCCAACAGCGGGGCTGCGCCCGGGCTGGCGCTGGCACCCAGGCGGCCCATCGCCGCCAGCACCTCCAGCCGCACGCCGCCGGCCTGCGTCAGGGTGGCCCGGGCGGTACTGAGCTGCCGGCCCTGGCGCAGCAGCCGGGTGTCGATCTGGCAGGGCTGGCCGGCCAGGCCCGGGCGCAGGAAATGGGCGGTGATGCTGAGTGGCTCGGGCTGGTCCGGCGTGGCCTGGCGCAGCGCCTGCGCGGCGATGGCCAGAAGGTAGCCACCGTTGGGGTTGTTGGCGATGTTCCAGGCCGGGTGGACCTGGGCGCTGAACTGCGCTGCGCCAACGCTGGCCGTTGCGCCGGATGGGTCGCTGGCAGGCTCGGGCTGGGGCAGTGGCGTGACCCGGGTTTCGTCGTCGAATTGGCTCATGGCGGCAATTTTGGTTGGGCCGGCCGGAGCTGGCGCTCTGGCCCGAGGGAAGCCCGCTGGCCGATGTCTCAGGTTACGGGTTTTGATGGACTTGCCGAGGCGCCGCGTGGCTTCAAGCTCGGCGTGGGTGTCGTTACGGGGTGGGCATCAATCGTGTGTCGTACAACCACTTTCGGACCTTGACCGCCTTCAGGCCTCCTGCATCCGGGTGAGCGGGGTTGATCAAGATGTTGAACTCCTCGGGCACGATGACCGATGGAACGCGAACCAACAGGGTGGCAGCGCGCGCGACCCAGCTTGTTCCCCAGTCGAGCGACGCCTTCCCGGCGGGCTCGGCGTCCCAGCCGACAAGCGTTGCCGGGTTCAGTTCCTGCGCCGCGGACCACGCCGCCGACGGAGTAGAAATTTTCACGAGGAATCTGTTCAGTGGCAGCGGCTTCTTTGCCAGGTGCACGACAGTTTCGAGGCACGCGAGAGCTCGAGAGGTCGACGCGTACACCAGCGCCGTGCCGGTGCGGTTCCATCGACCGCCGGACTTCTCCGCGCCCTTGCCTGAGAGATCGTGCGCTTCATGGTCCGGGGTATCGGTTCCGATCCGCCAGAGCGTGACATCGCCACTCACGCATACGCCCCGGACTGCATCTGTGCAACCAGGCCGGATACCAGCGCGCGCCCGTCCGCCGTGTCCATGAACTCACCCGGCGCCTTGCCGCCAAGTGCGGCGTTTGCTTGCGCGAGCCAGTCTGCCGTCCAGCGGGCGGCATCAAACCCTTCAGGGCTGCCGGACTCGGCGACGATCTTCTGCACCTGGCCTACGAGGCTCGTGATGCCCAAGGCACGCTCGCTCTCGTCTTGGCTCAGGACTTCGTCGTCCTTTGCCTTTCGGTTGGCCGTCGTACGGGCGATGCCCAGCCAGCCGTACAGGCGTTCGCGTGGCACATGCATGTCGTTGGCCAACCTGGTCAGGAGTTTCGCCGGCAGGCCTGCCTTCACCATGCCAATGCGCTCCACCAGGCCAAAGGTGTAGAAGACCCGGTAGGCAGCAGGTTCGCCGGATATCAGGCCCTGCACGGCCGGTGCCCAGGCAGAGGCTGCTTGGGCAGGGCGTTGCGTGATTGCGTGTTCCATGGTCAAACCCGGAGTGTCCGTTTGGGCATTCAGTGTAGCCCGTTTGGGCATCTATGCCGCACCCGCAGGTATCGTCTGGCGAGTCAGCGGGCTGGTCGGTGGCGATGCCCCAGCCTTGGTGGAAGCCCATCTGCAGCTAAGGCAAGGGCAAGGATCTGCTTGTCATTGAAGGCATTCCAATGTGGCGCTGCCCATCCTGTGGCGAGTCTTACTTTGCGGCCCGGACCATGCATGAACTGGAGCGCATCAAGGCGCTTCGCAAATCCATTGCCAAGGCGCGCAATGTGCCCGTCGCTGTCTATGAGGAAGTCGGAGCCTGATCGGCGGCCCAAGCGGACAGCCCTCGGCCGGCTTGGCCGTCTGCGGTCTGCGGTCTGCGGTCTGCGGTCTGCGGTCTGCGGTCTGCGGTCTGCGGTCTGCGGTCTGCCGCTTGGATGCCGCTCAGATGCCGCGCTAGCGCCCACTCCAGCGCGGCGCGCGCTTCTCGATGAAGGCGCGTGGCCCTTCCTGGTAGTCGGCGCTGGCCATCACCGCTTGCTGGGCCTGGGCCGAGGCGGCGCGCAGTTCGGCGTCGCTCAGGTCCAGCGCCTGCCGGGCCACGCCCAGGCTCTGGCGCACCGCCATCGGGGCGTTGACGGTGATGCGCGCGGCCAGCGCCTGGGCGGCGGCGAGCAGGCCGGCGGCCGGCGCCAGGGCGTTGATCAGGCCCAGCGCCAGGGCGCGTTCGGCGGCGATGGGCTCGCCGGTCAGGATCATCTCGCGGGCGATGGCGCCGGGGATGCGCCGGGGCAGCCGGTACAGGCCGCCGGCCGAGGCGACCAGGCCGCGCTTGACCTCGGGCAGGCCGAAGCGGGCCTCGGGCACGGCCACGACCAGGTCGCAGGCCAGCATGATCTCGCAGCCGCCGGCCAGGGCCGGGCCGTTGACCGCGGCGATCCAGGGCTTGCTGCGCGGGGCATGGACGAAGCCGGCAAAGCCGCCGCGGGCGGTCGCCAGGCCGGCGCCCTGGCCGCTGGACACGGCCTTGAGGTCGGCCCCGGCGCTGAAGGCCTGGTCGCCGCTGCCGGTCAGGATCACCACCCAGACATCGGCGTCGGCCTCGGTGGCATCGATGGCCGCCTCCAGCCCCTGGGCGACGGCGGCGTTGATGGCGTTGCGCGCCTCGGGCCGGTTGATCGTGACCAGGGCGACATGGTCGGGCAGGCGGGTGAGGACAACGGCGTCGGTGTGCATGGGGCGGTCTCCAAAGGCGGGTCCGGTGCCAGGCCGATCGCCCGGTGGGCGCCGATGGTATGCAATCCCTGGCCGGGGCTTGCGTCACACACCGGACAGGGCGCGGGCGCACCACCACCAGCCACCCCTAAAGTCGCGGCCTCGGCTCAACCCAGACAAGGTCCCCACCATGAAGATTTACACCATCGCCACCATTCCGGGTGACGGCATCGGCAAGGAAGTGATCCCGGCCGGACAGCGGGTGCTGCAGGCGCTGGCCGCGGCCTGTGGCGACCGCTTCGGCTTCGACTTCGAGGACTTTGGCTGGGGCGGCGACCACTACCGCGCCCACGGCCTGATGATGCCCGCCGACGGCCTGGAGGCGATCCGTCACAAGGACGCGATCTTGTTCGGCTCGGCCGGCGATCCGCACATCCCCGACCACATCACGCTCTGGGGCCTGCGGCTGAAGATCTGCCAGGGCTTTGACCAGTACGCCAATGTCCGGCCGACGCGCATCCTGCCGGGCATAGACGCGCCGCTCAAGCGCTGCGGCCCGGACGACCTGAACTGGGTGATCGTGCGCGAGAACTCCGAGGGCGAATACGCCGGCGTCGGTGGCCGGGTACACCAGGGCCACGCCATCGAGGCCGCCACCGACGTGTCGATCATGACCCGCGCCGGGGTCGAGCGGATCATGCGCTTTGCCTTCGGCCTGGCGGCGTCGCGGCCGCGCCGGTTGCTGACGGTGGTGACCAAGAGCAACGCCCAGCGCCACGCAATGGTGATGTGGGACGAGATCGCGCTGCAGGTGTCGCAGGAGTTCCCGCAGGTGCGCTGGGACAAGGAGCTGGTCGATGCAGCGACGGCGCGGATGGTCAACCGCCCGGCCTCGCTGGACACGCTGGTGGCCACCAACCTGCACGCCGACATCCTCAGCGACCTGGCGGCGGCGCTGGCCGGCAGCCTGGGCATTGCGCCGACCGGCAACATCGACCCAGAGCGCCGCTTTCCGTCGATGTTCGAGCCTATCCATGGCTCGGCCTTCGACATCATGGGCAAGGGCCTGGCCAACCCGATCGGCACCTTCTGGTCGGCGGTGATGATGCTCGAACACCTGGGCGAGCCGGCGGCGGCGGCGCAACTGATGGCGGTGATCGAGCAGGTCACCGCCGACCCGGCGCTGCACACCGCCGACCTGGGCGGCCGGGCCACGACCGAGCAGGTGACGCAGGCGGTGTGTGCGCTGCTGGCGGCCGGGCTGCATGGCCAGGCCGCTGGCCCTGCGCATGCCGATGGACAGGATCACCACTGATCCCGGCGCAAAGCCGCGGCCAGCGCAGGCCACGGTCAGCAGGTCGCCATCGGTGCGCCGCTGCAGACTGATCCGGACATGGCCGGCCCCGCCCGCCCGCCCGGCGCGCAGCCCGATTCAGCGCCCGGCCGGGGTCACAGCGACGGCAGGGCTTGCAGAAAGCTGGCCACGTCGACGATGTTGGCTTCGCTCAGGGCATGGGCCAGTGCCGACATGCTGGCGTCGCCCGAGGGCCGCTGGCCGGGGCTGGCAAAAACCCGCAGTTGCTTGACCAGGTAGTCGACATGCTGGCCGGCCAGGCGCGGAATGCTCGCCAGCCCCTGTGCCTTGTCGCCGTGGCAGCCGACACAGGCGGGCACGCGCTGCGCCGGCAGGCCGGCTTCGAAAATTGCCCGACCGGCGGCGATGCGCGGCGCCTGGGCTTCGGGCGGCCGGGCCTGTGGTGGCTGGGCCGCAAAGTACGCGGCCAGGCCCTGGATCTGGGCGTCGCTCAGGCTGCGGCTCAGGCCCCACATGTAGACGTAGCCCGCCGGGTCGCGCCGGTCGTGGCTCCTGAAGCCCTGCAGTTGGGCCTGCAGGTAGGGCTCGGGCTGGCCCGCCAGGTTGGGAAAATTCGGCGACACCGCGTTGCCGCTCTGGCCGTGACAGTTGGCGCACACCTGCTGGGCCAGCGTCACCGCGCTGACCGCCGGGTTGGCGATGTCACGCGAGCGCGACAAATCGCTGCATCCTGCCAGCAGCCAGGGCAGAAAGCAGGTCAGACCGACCAGGGTGGTGGCAAACCGGGCGTTGGCGCGATGGGGCATGGCAATCCTTGGCAACCGCGCCGGCCGGCGCGCAGTGGGCTCTCAAAGAAACGAAGGGCCGCTCCCGAGTTTCCTTGACCCCCTCGGGGGGGGCCTGACGCGAAGCGGCAGGGCTGGGGGCGCTCAATAGGCCAGCCAGACATAGGTGAACAGGCTGTTGTTGTCGCTGGCGTTGCGGCCGAAACCGTTGAAGTTGCCGCCCAACCCCGAGTAGCGGTCGTAGGCGGTGTACTGCGCACCTATGCGCATGTTCTGCAGCGGTGACCAGAACAGCTCCAGCGTTGCGCCGCGGGTCTGCGGGCTGCCGGTGCGGTTGCCGTCGACGGCGCGCACCGACGGCGCGGCCGCGAGCGGGTCGGGGTTGATGCTCAGGGTAGCGGGATCGAGCCCGGCCGTCAGATAGGCGGTGTTGCGGCTGCCGCTGAGGTTGAAGACCCCCAAGCTGCCGCCATAGCGGGCCTGGTAGACATAGCTCAGCTTGAGCCGCACGAGGTGGTTCAGGTCGACCGCGTTGGTGTTGGGCATGGGGCTGCCGCTGGCGTCGACGAAGGCCACCGGCTGGTTGGCCAGCGACGCCGGCCAGCGGTGCCGGTTCTGCGTCACCACCCACTGCAGCGTGGCGGCATGCGGGTCCAGCAGGTACTGGTACTGGGCGTCGAGCGCCAGGTCGCGGTAGCGGTGAACCTCGGCCGGATCGGCGGTGGCCAGCGGATCGGCGTAGACCGTCGCGTCCATGGCGCTGGCGCCCAGCATCAGGTTGTGCGCGCCCCACTCGCGGTTGTAGGCCAGCCGCAGGTAGGGGTTGAGGCCGCGCAGCAGGGTCCGGTCGGCGGGATGAACCCCGGTGCGCAGCACCGATGCCAGTCCGTTGGCCGAGCGGTAGCCGCCGAGTTCGGCGTAGTAGCGACCATCGAGCAGGGCATAGGCTGACAGCCCGGCGATGTTGCCGCCCGCACCGAAGCCCGGGTAGGGCGTGTTGCCGTCGATGAAGCGGCTGCTGCCGGGGCTGGGCACGGGCACGTACTGCATCCAGGCCGCAGCGGTGTTCCAGGGGTCGGACACCGAGGGGTTGTTGTTCAGGCTGAGGCCGACGATCAGGTCGCGCTGCGGGGTGATGAAGCGGTCGGCCCAGCGGATGTCGATGTTGTCGGCGCCGCTGTGGCCGCTGTAGCTGCCGTCGGCATGGGACAGCGCATAGGGGTCGTAGGTGATCTGGGCGAAGCCGCCGAGGTTGTCGCTGAGCTTGCCGCCCAGCAGCAGGCTGGCGGTCGCCAGGATGGGCTTGCCGTTCTTCTGGAAGTCGGCCGCCGGGTCGTCGCTCGCGGCGCTGTTGGCCACCCGCGAGAGGCTGGCCACCGCCATCACCGAAATCGGCATGGCGCGCTGGCCGATGGTGTAGCCGGTGAGCTTGAAGATCCGGCCATAGGGCGTCAGCTCGGGGAACTGCCCGCCGGCATGGCAGGCGACGCAGTTCTGCCCGGTCTGGCGGTTGAACGCCGGGATCGCGTTGGCGTAGCTCGACAGCAGGCTCAGCGCCAGCAGCCAGAGCCCGGCCATGAGCAGCTTGAACGATGGCCGCTGGCGCCACGGCGCTGGCGCTGGCGCTGCTGCTGCTGCTGCTGCGGCGCGGCCGCTCACTGCATTGCCCCTTGGCGCCACGGCGCGGCGGCGCTGGACTGGTGCAGGTCGGCGCTGCCGCCCAGGCCTATCGGCGCCGGCAGGGCGTTGGCGATGCGGCTGAACAGGGCGCGGTACTCGGCCTCGGGTTCGTGGCCGGTGAGGGGGTCGCGGTTGGTGGCAAAGGCGGCGTCGAGTTCGGCCCAGTCCTCGGGCGTGAGGAGTTGCTCGGCCAGCGGCAGCGCCTCCAGTTCCTCGACCCGCATGTGGCTGAGGTAGAAGTCGACATAGCGTCGCGCCGCCTGCTCGAAATCGCTGCGCCGGCTCTCACCCAAGAACTCGAAGGCGCTGAGGGCGTGCTCCAGGCTGCGGATCGCGTGCTCGCCCTGGGCATGGTCGGCGTCAAGCCGGTCGAGCAGCGCGCTGGCCTGCGGCGCGCGCCGGCGCAGCTTGGGGAACAGCAGCGCCGACTCCTTGCGGTGGTGGCGCTGCTCGGGAAACTCGTCAACATAGAACAGCATCGCCCGCAGCGCCCCGAAGTCGGGCTGCGAGCCCTCGCGGCGGTGTTGCTCGAGCAGCATCGGTATTGATCGCAGCATCGCGGCCAGGGCGGCGTGCTCGTCGCGCAGGATGCGCAGGCTGGGGTGGGTCATGCGGGGCTCCTTGGCCAACGCCAGCATCGTCGCACCCCTGGCGAGGGCGCGCCTTGTCGCAGATCAAGGCCGGGGCATGGGCAGGGTCGAACCGGACCAGGTCAAGCCGGCGCATCTGCAGCCGGCTTGATCCCGATCAAGCCGCCCCGGCCGGCGGCGCGAAGAATCGGCTTTGTCCGTTCTCTCGCTTTCCGTCCTGCCGCTGCACGAGGTGACACCATGGCTGCCAAGGCCTCCAGACCCGATCGCCCGGCGCCGCCGGCGCTGCCGCCGATGGAGCGGCTGGAGCAGACCCACCAACAGATCCTGCTGATGCTGCGCAGCCTGGAGGTGCTGATGAACCACATCGAGGCCGAGGGCGTGGGCCAGGCGGCACGGGCCCAGGCCAGGACGATCTGCGACTTCGTCGCCAGGACGGCGCGCCAGCACCACCTCGACGAGGAGTGCAAGGTGTTTCCGCTGCTGCTGCGCAAGGCCGACGACGGGCTGGCCCGGCATGTCCGGCGCCTGCAACAGGACCATGCCTGGCTGGAGGAGGACTGGTTGGAGTTGGGGCCGTCGCTGGAGGCGATTGCCGAGGGCATCGGTGGCGTCGACCTGCACAGCCTGCGCGCTGGCATGGCGACCTACATCGCCCTGCACCGCGACCACATCGCGCTGGAGGAATCGCTGATCTACCCCGAGGCGATGCGGCAGCTGGACGCCGAGCTGGCCGCCCGCCGCTAAAACCTGCGGCGCCGCAGCGGCGCGGCCGCTCAGAGCGTGGCGGCGAGTGCGGCGAGCTGGTCGGTGGCGATGCCCCAGCCTTGGTGGAAGCCCATCTTCTCGTGCGCCGCGCAATCCTCGGCCGACCAGTGGCGGGCACGGGCGGTGTAGCGGGTCTGGCCGGCTTCGTCGTCGAAGCTCAGCACGACGGTGAAGAAGGGTTTGGCCGACGGCACCCAGGCCGAGGTGTAGGCGTCGGTGAAGACCAGGCGCTGGTCGCGCAGCACCTCCAGGTAGACGCCGCGGTTGGGCATCACCGTGCCGTCCGGGCCCTGCATCGTGATCACGCTGCTGCCGCCGGGCCGCAGGTCGGTCTCGGCGGTGATCGTTTTCCACGGTGGCGGCGTGAACCACTGGACGATCAGCGCCGGCTCGGTCCAGCAGCGGAACAGCTTGTCGCGCGCCGCCGGGATCAGGCGGGTCAGGACCAGTTCATGGACAGCGGCGTCGGCGGTGGGGGTGTCGGGCATGGCGCGCTCCTGAGCCTGAGGTGGGAAGGTCGGGATAGGCGGGGCGAAAGCAGAATTTTGACTTGCCCCGGGCCAGCTTGGCAGCGGTGGGCCGGCGCTGCGGCGCGCCGCCAGGGCCGCGATGGGCTGGCGCCAGGCTGTATCTTTGTCCAGTATGCTGCGCCGACCGTGTCCACCCTTGCCCCTGCCGTGCTGGCCCCTTTGGCCCAGCGCCACGACCCGCTGGCCAGCCTCAACCCCGAGCAGCTTGCCGCCGCGCGGCATGGCGATGCGCCGCTGCTGCTGATTGCTGGCGCCGGCTCGGGCAAGACCCTGACCCTGGCGGCACGGGTGGCGCAGCTGGTGCTGGACGGCGCCGACCCGCAGCGCCTGCTGCTGCTGAGCTTCTCGCGCCGCGCCGCGCAGGCGTTGAGCCACCGCGCCGGGCAGATGCTGCAGCAAAGCCTGGGCCTGCGCGCCGCACCCGAGCTGCCCTGGGCCGGCACCTTCCACGCCATCGCGGCGCGGCTGTTGCGCCAGTACGCGGCCAACATCGGCCTGGACCAGAACTTTTCCATCATCGACCGCAGCGACGCCGAGGACCTGATGGCCCTGCAACGCCAGGCGCTGGGGCTGGCGGCCAGTGCCAAGCGCTTTCCGCTCAAGGGCACCTGCCTGGCGATCTATTCGCGCTGCGTCAACACCCAGGCGCCGCTGGCCGAGGTGCTGCGCCAGCACTTTCCGTGGTGCCTGGACAGCCAGGAGCCGCTCCAGCGGCTGCTGCGCGCCTACGTCGCCGAGAAGCAGGCGCAGGCCACGCTGGACTACGACGACCTGCTGCTGGCCTGGCAGCAGATGCTGGCCGAGCCGACACTGGCGGCGCACCAGGCGGCGCGCTTTGACCACATCCTGGTCGACGAGTACCAGGACACCAACCGCCTGCAGGCCGCCATCCTGCAGGCGCTGCGCCCGCACGGCCGGGGGCTGACGGTGGTCGGCGACGACGCGCAATCGATCTACGCCTTCCGCGCCGCCGAGGTGCGCAACATCCTCGATTTCGAGCTGAGCTTCGGCCCCGGTGTGCGCCGCCTGACGCTGGAGCGCAACTACCGCTCGACCCAACCCATCCTGGACGCCAGCAACGCCCTGATGGCGTCGGCCGGCCAAGGCTTTGCCAAGCGCCTGTGGACCGACAAGGCCGCCAGCGAGCGCCCGCGGCTGGTGCGCCTGGCCGACGAGATCGACCAGGCGCGCTGGGTTGCCGACACGGCGCTGGCGCGGCGCGAGCAAGGCATCGCGCTCAAATCCCAGGCGGTGCTGATGCGCACCAGCCACCACAGCGCCGCGCTGGAGCTGGAGCTGGCGCGGCGCAACATCCCCTTCGTCAAGTTCGGCGGCCTGAAATTCCTAGCAGCCGCGCACATCAAGGACCTGCTGGCGGTGCTGCGCTGGGGCAGCAACCCGTGCAGCCGGCTGGCCGCCTTCCGGGTCGTGCAACTGCTGCCCGGGGTGGGCCCGGCCGGGGCGAGGCGGGTGGTGGATGCGCTGCACGGTGCAGCCGACGCCGCAGCCGCATTGCAGTCCCTGCCAGCGCCGCCCGGTGCCCGGCTGGAGTGGCAGGCGCTGGTCGCGCTGATCGGCGGATTGCAGGCCGGCGGCACCGACTGGCCGGCCGAGCTGGGCGCCGTGCGCGCCTGGTACCAGCCACATTTGCAGCGCCGCCACCCCGACGACCACGGCCTGCGTGCGGCCGACCTGGCGGCCCTGCAAACGCTGGCCGAGGGCTACGCCAGCCGCGAACGCTTCCTCACCGGTCTGACGCTGGATCCACCCGAGGCCAGCAGCGACCTGGCCGGCCCGCCACTGCTGGACGAGGACTACCTGATCCTGTCCACCATCCATTCGGCCAAGGGCCAGGAATGGACGGCGGTGTCGGTGCTGAACGTGGTCGACGGCTGCATGCCGGCCGACCTGGCCGCCGGCTCGGCCGCCGAGCTCGACGAGGAGCGGCGCCTGCTCTATGTGGCCATGACCCGGGCGCGCCAGCACCTGGACCTGCTGGTGCCGCTGCGCTTTCATGTCAGCCAGCAGCACCGCCATGGCGACCGCCACCTCTACGGCGGGCTGTCGCGCTTCGTCACGCCCGAGGTGCAGGCGCTGTGCGAGGCGCTGTCGTCGGCGCCGGCTGCAGTGCCGGTGGCGATGGGCGACGCGCCCGGGCTGGCGCAGCTTGACCTGGGCGCGCGGCTGCGCGGCCTGTGGCAGTGACTTTGGCACCCGGCGCCAGGGTCAAGGCTGGCTCCAAGGGCCACTGAAACACCATTGCCTTAACCGCGCTGGCATCGGTTGTCATCCACTCCTTTGATGACGCCAGCCGACTATTTTTGGGGTCGCCTCATCCTTCATGATGACTCGCGGCGGCGCGGCACTCGCTAGTATTTTGTCGACCCCAGCCCTGGTGCACGGCCCAACCGGCACCGGGTCCGTTGCCCGCCAATTCCGGCGGGCCGGGGTCAGACAACACCCACCGCTCAGGGGAGCTCTGCAATGCCTTCGACACCCGCATCCACCCGTCCGCGCGCCGCCAGTGCGCTGCTCTGCAGCCTGTTCGGCAGCGTCGCCCTGCTTTCCGCCTGTGGCGGCGGCAGTGGCGACAGCAGCCCGGCCGTCGTCCCAGCATCGCCACCGCCGCCAGCCACGGTCAGCCAGGCGGTGAGCGTGATCGATGGCGCCATCAAGGGTGCCGTGGTCTGCCTGGACAAGAACGGCAACGGCCTGTGCGATGCCGACGAGACGCAGGGCGTGACCGCTGCCGACGGCAGCGTGACCTTGACCATTCCCGCCGCTGACGCAGGCAAGTACCCGGTGTTGGCCCTGATCGGCACCGACGCGGTCGACGCCGTCAACGGCCCGGTCACCACCGCCTTCAGTCTCAGCGCGCCGGCCGACAAGCCCGCCCTGGTCACCCCGCTGACCACCCTGGTGGTGGCCCAGGTCGCCGCCAGTGGCAGCACCTCGGCCGAGGCCGAAAAAGCCCTGCAGGACCAGTTGGGCATCAGCGTCTCGCTGTTCGCCGACTTCAGCAAGTCCAGCGATGCCGCCAGCGCCACCGCCGCCAGCGTCGCGCGGCTGGTGGTGTTGACCAGCCAGAAGCAAAACTCCGACCTGCAAGGCGCCACCGACGCCTCGGGCAAGGCGCTGGACAAGACCGATCTGGACAAGGCCGCCAAGGCCAGCCTGCTGAGCGTGCTGCCGACCCTGGTGGCCTCGGTCAGTGATCCGGCCGTCAGCGGCCCGGGCATCAGCGCCGCCGACAAGGAAGCCGCGCTCAAGACCGCCGCCGCCAAGCTCAGTGCCGAGGCCGGCCTGACCAAGGCCAGCGTGGCGGTGGTGGTCGCGGTGGCCAAGCTCCCGGCCACGCCCGAGGGCAGCGCCGCGCCGCAGGCCGGCTCGTCGCTGCGCTGGTTCAGTTTCACCGACAGCGGCAACTACAGCTTTCGCCAGTTCAAGGCCACAGCGGCGCAGAACACGGTGGTCGACGGCAAGCGCCAGTTCAGCGAGTACCGCGAGCAGACCGTCAGCAGCGGCGGCGCGGTGACCCTGTACCGGCAATGGGGCGAAGGCCTGAACAACTGGCCGCGCCTGCAGGTCTTCTGGACCGGCAGCGAGTGGTTCGACTGCCCGACCGATTTCGTCAGCCAGGCCACACCCTGGGACGACAAGGGCCAGAGCGACTCGCTGTATTGCAAGGCGGTGAAGAGCCACAACAAGCGCGCTGAGCGTGACATTGCTGGCCTGGCGATGGTCGACATCGTCAAGGAAATCCGCGCCTACCCGCTGTACGACGGCGCCGGCAAGTTCAGCCAATGGGGCCCGGACCCGGTGGCCAACGCCACCGCGCTGGCGGGCAGCTTCCCGGCAGGCTCCAAGCTGTACTACCAGTTGGGCACCGATACCAACCCGGACACCTACAACACCGACCGCGGCGCCGTTTTCGAGGCCTTCTCGGCGGGAATCTCGGGCGGCGTGGCGACCGAATGCAACAAGCTCACGCCCACCAACGTCGTGACCTTCTTGATCCCCACCAGCACGCTGGAGCAAGTGGTGAGCAGCAGCAGCGGCACGCCCTGCGTCTTCGCCGCGTCGGTGGGCACGACCGGGCCGCGCAATGAGTCATGGGGTCTCTCCACCATCGGCATCGGTGACGTGACCGACACCTACACCAGCGCCACCGGCTACTACAAATCCGGCGTGAAATCGCTGCGCGTCTCGTTCGCCGCCGGCAAGGTCGTCAACTACTGGCTCTGCCTGCGCCGCAAAAGCGACAACTCAACACGCAACTGCGACCCGGCCGGCAGCGGCAGCTACAGCATCGAAACCCAACGCGACGCCCGGGTGCTGCGCCTGGCCGGCGTGCCCGCTGTGGCCAGCAGCCTGGGCTACAGCCGCAGCATGGTCGAGCGCGGCGGGGTGGTGTACTTCGGCTTTCGCAGCAACCTGACGGTCAGTAACCAGTTGCGCCTGAACCAGCAGGCCACTGCGGCATTGTTCAGCGCGCTGGGCATACCCGCACCCCAGGCCGCACCGGTCAAGATGACCGCGACCTTGCTGGTCAACAGCTACCTGAACGTTGGCGGCACCGGCACGGTCAACCGGGCGGCCCTGGCGACGATGGAGAACGACGCCGCGGGCCTCGTCGGCGCCTGGGCAATAGGCAGCGCCACCAGCCCCCTGGCGCAGGTGGTCTTCTTCTTCTCGGACGGCCAGTACGTGCTGGCCGACCCGGTCGGCGACCGCGACATCAGCCGTTGCGGCGATCCCGGCATGGAGCTGGGCACCTACGCCTTCGATGCCGGCAAGGGCCAGTTGAACTTCCTGACCAATGTCAAGGATACCAATGGCTGCGCTGGCGCCCATGACACCACCGACAACAGCTTCTCCCATCCGCCTGTGACACTGGCGGCCGATGGCAAAACGGCCATCATCACCGTCAGCGCCAGCGGTGACACCCGCACGCTCTACCGCTTGACGCACTGACATTGCGGGCTCTCATGACCGTATGACCTGGACCGGCGGGCTCTCACGACCGTATGACCTGGACCGGCGGGCTCTCAAGCCCGCATGACCTGGACCGGCGGGCTCAAGCCCGCCGGGTGCCCATCCAGGACCCGGCCAGCACGCCCGCCAGTCCCACACCGTGCCAGACGCTCAGCGGCTCGCCCAGCAGCAGCACCGCGAACAGCACGCCGAAGATCGGCACCCAGTAGGCGTACAGCGCGGTGCGGGCCACGCCCAGGGTCAGCAGGGCGCGGTTCCAGACCAGGGCGCTGGCGCCGGTGGACAGCAGGCCCGACAGCACCAGGCCGAGCAGGGTCAGCGGCGTCAGCGCCGACCACTGGACCGCCGCCGGCCAGACCCAGAGGTGCAGCAGCAGCATCACCGCGCCCAGGCTGTAGACCGTCCAACTGATGGTGACGCTGTCCACCCGCCCGGCCAGGCGCTGGACCATGCCGCCCGAGGCCGCCCAGGTCAGCACCGAGCCCAGCACCATCAGGTCACCCAGCCCGGGCAGCCCCAGCACCTGGCCCGGCCGGTGCAAGACCACCGCCGCAACCCCGCCGAAGCCCAGCGCAATGCCGGCCATGCGGCTGAGGCTGAGGCGCTCGCGCAGCGTCAGCGCGGCGATCAGCGTGGACAGCAGCGGGTTCAGCGCGACGATCAGCGCGGCGTTGGCCGCGGTCGTGCCGGCAATGCCGTAGAGGAACAGCGTCTGGTTGACATAGACCATCAAGACCGCGCAGCCCAGCAGCCAGGCCCACTGGCGCCGCGTCAATCGCGGCCAGGGACGGCGCAGCCAGCAGCGCAGCGCCCCGGTCAGGAACAGCGCGGCCACGACCATGCGAAAACCCGCCACCGCCATCGCCGGCTGGCTGGCCAAGAGCCACTTGATGACCGACAGGTTCAGGCCCCAGACCGCCATGGTGCCCAGCAGCAGGGCGCGCATGCCGCCCTGGCCGGCCGGTGCTGCGCTCAAGGAGCCGGCGCCGCCGCGCCCGGGCTCAATGGTTGTCCTTGGGCACCGCTGCGCCGCGTTGGCCGACCAGGAAATCCAGGTCCGCGCCTTGGTCAGCCTGCAGCACATGGTCGATGTAGAGCTTGTAATAGCCGCTGGCCATGGCCGGCGGCGGCGCCACCCAGGCGGCGGCGCGGCGCGCCAGCTCGGCGTCGTCGACGTGCAGGTGCAGGCGGCGCTGGGGCACGTCCAGGGTGATGGTGTCGCCGTTGCGCACCAGCGCCAGCGGGCCGCCGGCCGCCGCCTCGGGCGCGGTGTGCAGCACCACCGTGCCGTAGGCGGTGCCGCTCATGCGCGCGTCGCTGATGCGCACCATGTCGGTCACGCCGCTGCGCAGCACCTTGGGCGGCAGCGGCATGTTGCCGACCTCGGCCATGCCCGGGTAGCCCTTGGGGCCGCAGTTCTTCAGCACCAGGATGCAGTCGGCGTCCACGTCCAACGACTCGTCGTCGATGCGGGCATGGAAATCCTCGGACGACTCGAACACCACTGCCCGGCCGGTGTGGGTCATCAGCGCCGGCGTGGCGGCGCTGGGCTTGATCACCGCGCCACGCGGCGCCAGGTTGCCGCGCAGCACGGCGATGCCGGCCTTGTCCTTGAACGGCGCGGCCAGCGGCATGATCACGTCGGGGTTGAAGTTCTCGGCATCGGCGATGTTGTCGCGCACCGTCAGGCCGTTGGCGGTGACGATGTCCAGGTGCAGGTGGCCGGCGATCTCCTTCATCACCACCGGCAGGCCACCGGCGTAGCAAAAATCCTCCATCAGGTACTTGCCCGAGGGTTGCAGGTTGACCAGGCAGGGCAGCTCGCTGGCCAGGCGGTCGAAGTCGTCAATGCTCAGTGGCACGCCCAATCGCCCGGCGATGGCGATCAAATGGATCACCGCGTTGGTGCTGCCGCCGATTGCCGCCAGGGTCTTGACCGCGTTCTCGAAGGCCTCACGGGTCAGCACCTTGGAGATCGTCTGGTCGGTGTGGATCATCTCGACCACGCGCCGGCCGGCGTTGCGGGCGATGACGTTGCGCCGGCCATCGACCGCCGGGTAGGCTGCATTGCCGGGCAGGCCAATGCCCAGCGCCTCGACCATGCTGGCCATGGTGCTGGCGGTGCCCATGGTCATGCAATGGCCGTGGCTGCGGTGCATGCAGCTCTCGGCGTCCAGGAACTGCGACAGCTTGAGCGTGCCGGCGCGGACCTGCTCGCTCATGCTCCACACCCCCGTGCCCGAACCCAGCTCTTGGCCACGCCATTTGCCGTTGAGCATCGGCCCGCCCGAGACACCTATGGTCGGCAGGCCGGCGCTGGCCGCACCCATCAGCAGCGCTGGCGTGGTCTTGTCACAGCCCATCAGCAGCACCACGACGTCGATCGGGTTGCCGCGGATGCTCTCCTCGACATCCATGCTGGCCAGGTTGCGGTAGAGCATCGCGGTCGGGCGCAACAGCACCTCGCCCAGGCTCATCACCGGAAACTCCAGCGGAAAGCCGCCGGCCTCGTAGACGCCGATCTTGACTTGCTCGGCGAGGGTGCGGAAATGCGAGTTGCAGGGGTTCAGCTCGCTGAAGGTGTTGCAGATGCCGACCACCGGCCGGCCGTCGAACTGGTCCTGCGGAATGCCCTTGCCCTTGAGCCAACTGCGGTAGGCAAATCCGTCGCGGTCCTGGCGGCCGAACCACTGGTGGCTGCGCAGGTCTTGGGGCTTTTTGCGGGGCGTGTCGGTCATGGCGGGTGGGCTGGCGCGGTGGTGGAAATTCTGGCCTCAAGCTGCGATGGTATTACGCTTGAATCGGTCGCCTGCCGGCCGGCTTCAAGGGCTGCAAGCGCGCCCGTGCTGGCCTTCGATCTGACGCGCTTGCGGCATGCGGCAAGGCGCCCAGGCCGCGACCCAGAACGGTCGGGTCGCCCCAAAAATCCGCCGACTGCTGCGCTTGACTGCGTATTTCTTACGTACTAAGCTCGCGTCACGATCATCATTTTTTGCGGAGTCGACCATGTCAGCGCCCAAGTCAGTCACCAAGGTTCGTCTCAATGCCGACCTCTCTCCGGATGTCGCGGCGGCCCTCAAAGAGCTGGCCGCAATGCAGAACGTGTCACTCACCGAGGCCTTGAGTCGGGCCATCAGCACCGAATCGTTGCTCGTCGCGCGCCGGCGTCAGGGCGCCAAGGTGGTGTTGGATGAGGGCATGGGCAAGTTTTCCGAATTGATTTTCGCGCGCTGAAACGCTGAGCCGCCGCGCAACGTCTACCGGGAGGCGCTATGGCCGAACGCGAGAATTTGACTGCGGTCCAGGCCGAGGCGGCGCCTGGGCCTGAGGACGCGTTGGCTGGCGGCGAGGTCAGCGAGGTTCTGGACGCGACAGTCGACCAAGCGCTGGCGGCGCCGGTCCTGAGCCAGGCCAGGGTCGACCCCAGCTATGACCCTGACAAATACCGGGATGCCACCCGCTCGTATATCGCCTACTGGCTGCTCGGGCTTTTGACGGCGGTGGTCGTTTTCTCTTTTGGAGCGCTTCTTTTTTTCAAAAAGGACACGCTCACCTTCATTGATCTGAAAAGCTTGCTCGAACTGCTGTTGGGGCCGATCGTGGCTTTGGTCTCTGCGGCGACGGGCTTCTACTTTGGTTCGCAACAGCAAGGCAACGGCGGCAAAAAACCCTAGGGATGGGTGGCCTGGCCAGGGTCAACATCCGGGGCTGGACTATGGCCAGCCGGCGCCCCGGGTGTTGAGGTAGACCGCGTACAACGAGGTCGTGCCGCAGATGAACAGCCGGTTCAGCTTCGGGCCACCAAAGCAGACATTGGCCACCACCTCGGGGACGCGGATCTTGCCCAGCAGCGTGCCGTCTGGCGCATGGCAGTGCACGCCATCGCCGGCCGAGAGCCAGAGGTTGCCGTGGACATCGGGCCGAAAGCCGTCGTACAGGCCGACCGGGCAGGTGGCGAAGACCTCGCCGCCGCGCAGGCTTTGCCCGTCGGCATTGAGCTGGAAGCGGCGCACATGGTGCGGCCCATCTTTGACATGGCTGATGCCGGTGTCGACGATGTAGAGCAGCGATTCGTCGGGCGAGAACGCCAGCCCGTTGGGCTGGACGAAGCTGTCGGCGACGATGCTCAGGGCGCCGCTGTCCGGGTCGAAGCGGTAGACATGGCTGGCGCCGATCTCGCTGGCGGCGGCGTCGCCCTCGTAGTCCGAATCGATGCCGTAGGTCGGGTCGGTGAACCAGATGCTGCCGTCGGACTTGACCGCCAGGTCGTTGGGCGAGTTCAGCCGCCGGCCTTCGAAGCGCTCGACCAGCACCACCCGGCGGCCGTCGTGCTCGGTGCGCGAGATGCAACGGCCGCGGTGCTCGCAACTTACCAGCCGGCCCTGCCGGTCGACGGTGTGGCCGTTGCTGTTCAGCGCCGGTTGGCGGAACGTCGAGACCGAGCCATCGGTCTCGTCCCAGCGCATGATCCGGTCGTTGGGGATGTCGCTCCAGACCAGGTAGCGGCCGGCGGCGAACCAGGCCGGGCCCTCGGCCCAGCGGCAGCCGCTGTAGAGCTTTTCGAGGTGGACGTTACTGAAGGCCAGGGCGCCGAAGCGCGGGTCTGTGACTTCAAAGCTGTCGCTCAGGGCCAGGCCCATGGGGATGATCCTCGCAAGTCTATGGACACTGCCGGCGACCACCGCAGGCGGGCAAATCATCGTCCGATTCGGCCCACCCGGCACCCAGGGCTAACCGCAGGTCGGGGCCCGGCGCAGCGGCGCAGCGGCCGAGCGCTTACCGGGCGCTTACCGGGTGTTTACCCGGGGCTATCCCCAAGCCCGAAAGGCCAGCCGACAGGCTCCAATAGGCCAAGCGGCGCGGCCCGATCCTGGGTCCGCGCGGTAAACCGGAGCCTAGCTTGTCCACCCTCGAAGTCCTCGCCGCCTCCAAGCTGGCGCCGATGTACGCCACCCCCCTGGCCGCCCGCTACACCCTGTACCCGCATGACCTGGACGCGGCGGCACTGGCCGAGGCCGCGCCGCGCATCCGGGCGATTGCCGCCAGTGGCGAATCCAAGGTCAGCGCGGCGCTGATCAACAGCCTGCCGGCGCTGGAACTGATCTCGGTGATGGGTGTGGGCTACGACGGCATCGACGTGGCCGCCGCCAAGGCGCGCGGCGTGGTCGTGACCCACACCCCCGACGTGCTCAACGACGAGGTCGCCGACACCACCCTGGGCCTGATGCTGTGCGTCGCCCGGCAATTGCCCGCCGCCGACCGCCATGTCCGCGCCGGGCTCTGGCCGCAGGGCCCGCTGCCGCTGTCGCGCAAGATGAGCGGGGCACGGCTGGGGCTGGTCGGCATGGGGCGGATCGCCAAGGCCATCGCCCGCCGCGCCCAGGCCTTCGACATGGCCATCGCCTACACCGCCCGCAGCGCCAAGGCCGATCTGCCCTACACCTACTACGACAGCCCGGCCAAGCTGGCGGCGCAAAGCGACTTTCTGGTCGTCATCACCCCCGGTGGCGCCGGCACGCGCAAGCTGATCGACGCCGAGGTGCTGCGGGCGCTGGGGCCGAACGGCATCCTGGTGAATGTGGCGCGCGGCTCGGTGGTCGACGAGGCGGCGCTGATCGCGGCGCTGCAGGCCGGCACCATCGCCGGCGCGGCGTTGGACGTGTTCGAGAACGAGCCGCATGTGCCGCAGGCCCTGATCGACATGCCCAACGTGGTGCTGGCGCCGCACATCGGCAGCGCCACCGTCCAGACCCGGCAGGCGATGGTCGATCTGGCACTCGGCAACCTGGCGGCGCAGTTTGCCGGCCAGCCGCTGCTCTCGCCGGTGCCTGAATGCCGGGCCTGAAGCCGGCGCGACAGAAACACCGCCGCTGCTGGCCTTCATCCACCAAGTTCTGGGCCTGGTCGAGTGAATGACTATGGCCGAGAACCTCGCCCTGGGCGCCGGCCACCCGCGCTGGCCGGGCTTCCAACACGGGCCGATGGACAAGGCTTGAGGGAAAGCCCGGTTATCCCCAGGCTTTCAATCATCATACGATTTCGCCCTGTCCTTTCTTGACCGCGCGGCGCGCCGCTGCGCCCCACGGAGCCGCCTCGACCATGCAACTCAGACCCACCCTCATCACCTGCGCGCTGGCCGCTGCCGGCCTGCTGGCCCACGGCCAAGCCGCCGCGCAAGAAAAACTCACCGTGTGGTGGGTCAAGGGCTTCTACAAGTCCGAGGACGACGCCCTGTTCGAGGCGATCAAGAAGTTCGAGGCCAAGCACAAGACCATCAAGATCGACCTGTCGCAGTACCCGATCCAGGACATGATTCCCAAGACCGTCGCGGCCTTGGATTCGGGCTCGCCGCCGGACGTCGCCTACGCCGACGTGTACGACTTCCAGGTCACCGCCAAGTGGGCCTATGACGGCAAACTCGAAGACGTGTCCAGCGTGATCGACCCGCTGCGCGCCAAGTTCGAGCCGGCGGCGCTGGCCACCACCTTCCTCTACAACAACGTCGCCCAGAGCCGCGCCTACTACGCCTTCCCGATCAAACAGCAGACGATGCACATCGAGTACTGGCGCGACATGCTCGCCGACGCCGGTTTCAAGGAAAGCGACATCCCGACCAGTTGGAAGGAGTACTGGAGCTTCTGGTGCGACAAGGTTCAGCCGGCCTACCGCCAGAAGACAGGCACCCGGGTGTTCGGCATCGGCCAGCCGCTGGGCGTGGATTCGAGTGACTCCTTCTTCTCGTTCCTGACCTTTGCCGACGCCTACAACGTCAAGCTGGTCAACGACTCGGGCAAGCTGCTGGTCGATGATCCGGCGGTGCGCACCGGGCTGGTGAGCGCCCTGACCGACTACACCCAGATCTACAGCAAGGGCTGCTCGCCGCCCTCGTCGACCAGTTGGAAAGACCCGGACAACAACGTCGCCTTCCACAACAAGACCACGGTGATGACCCACAACGCGACGATCTCGATCGCCGCCAAGTGGCTTGACGATGCCAACAACGCCGCCTTGACCGAGGCCCAGCGCGAACTGGGCAAGAAGAGCTATTACGAACTGATCGCCACCGCCGGCTTCCCCAACAAACCCGATGGCGGCAAGATGATTTACCGCACGGCGGTCAAGACCGGGGTGATCTTCAAGGACGGCAAGAACAAGCCGGCGGCGAAGAAGTTTGTTGCCTTCATGCTCGAAGAGGCCAACCTGACGCCTTATGTCGAAGGCTCGCTGGGGCGCTGGTTCCCGGTACAGAAGACCGCCCAGCAAAGTCCGTTCTGGAAAGCCGACCGGCACCGTCTGTCGGTCTACAACCAGTACATGAACGGGGTTCTGCCGTTTGAGTTCACCAAGAACTACAAATTCACCGTGCTGAACAACGAGAATGTCTGGGCCAAGGCTGCCAACCGTGTCCTGAACGAGAAGGTGCCGGTCGACAAGGCGGTTGACGAAATGATCGCGCGAATCAAGCAAGTGGCGGCCCAGTAGATCTGTCCACAGGACAGCGCGCGATGTCTGAGGCCAGCCTTGGCGCCGCCCTGGCGCCCGTCGACAAACCACGGTTGAGCCCCTGGGATTTCTGGGGGCGGGTGCTGGTCGCGCCTTATCTGGTCATCTTTGTGGTGTTTGTGCTCTACCCGGTGCTGTATGGCCTGTGGTTGGCGCGGCACCCGCAAAGTTATGTCCAGTTGTTTGACGATCCGATCTTTGCGCGGACCGCCGTCAATACCGTCATCTTTCTGGTCGTCGGCATCAACCTGAAAATGGTGGTGGCGATGGTTTTGTCGGGCTTTTTCATCACCGCGCGCTGGTGGATCAAGGCGCTGTCGGCCTTGTTCATCCTGCCCTGGGCGGTGCCGTCGATCCCGACGATTTTGTCGGTGCGGTTCATGCTCAACCCCGAGTGGGGGGTGATCAACACCCTGATTTTCCAGCTCACCGGGCTGGATGGCCCGAATTGGCTGAATGACCCGACCCTGGCCCTGAGTTTCTCGATGTTGATGCACATCTGGAAATCGCTGCCGTTCTGGACCTTGATCCTCATCGCCGGCCGCTTGTCGATTCCCACCGAGCAGTATGAGGCGGCGGCGGTCGATGGCGCGACCGGTTGGCAGAAATTCTGGTTCATCACCTGGCCGAGCATGCGCACGCTCTACCTCACCTCGACCATCCTGTCGATGATCTGGACGCTGGGTGATTTTAACAGCGTCTACCTGCTGACCGGCGGCGGCCCGGCCGACCTGACCCATGTGCTGGCGACCCTGGGCATCCGCTACCTGCGGCTGGATCAGGTCGATCTGGCGATGGCCTCGATCGTGGTCGCGCTGCCGCTGGTATTGCCGCTGGTTTATTTCATGATGAAGCGTCTGTCCAAATGAACTGGAAAGCCGTCACCACCGAGGCCAAGCTGCTGCTGATCGGCATTCCGGTATTCCTCTGGACGATCATTCCGGTCTACCATTTGTTTCTTTTCGCGATCTCGTCGAAAGATTCTGCGACCTCGGGCCGGCTCTGGCCGAAAGAGCCGACGCTGCAGAACTTCCGGATCGTGTTCATGAAACAGCACTTCTACCTGGACCATTTCTGGGTGCAGATGGGCAACTCGGTGGTGATTGCCGTGACGGTTGCCGTGCTGACCTTGTTCATCGCCACTACGGCGGCATTTGCGATCAGCCGCTTGAAGGTCAAGGGTGGCCGTTGGGTGATGAACCTGGCGCTCTTCACCTATTTTATTCCGGCCGCCTTTTTGGCGGTGCCGATGTACAAGACGATGGGCAATTACGGTATTTTGAACAACCAGTGGGCGCTGATTCTGGCGATGGTGACGATTGCCTCGCCGTACTGCATCTGGGTGCTCAAGCAGGCCAGCGACAAACTCCCGCTGGAATTGGACGAGGCCGCTCGAATCGACGGCGCGACGCCCTTGCAGTTGTTCCGCCTGGTGTATTTGCCGCTGATGGTGCCGTCGCTGGTCGCGGTCGGCACCTATGCGCTTTTGCTGGCCTGGAATGAGTACCTCTATGCCTTTTTGCTGCTGTCGAAGGACACCAGCGTCACGCTGGCGGTCGCGCTCGGCAATTTCCTGTCCGCCGACGATTCGCCCTGGGAATTGCTGATGGCCACCGGCCTGATTTACGCGATGCCGCCCGCCGCGATTTATTACGTGTTCAAGCGCTACATGGTCGGCGGCCTTACCGCCGGTGCCGTCAAGAGTTAACCCATCTACCATGGCCTCAGTCAGCTTCCGCAATATTCAAAAGACCTATGGCGGCAAGGTTAAGGTGCTGCATGGCCTGAGCTTCGAGATTGCCGACGGCGAATTTGTGGTGCTGGTCGGGCCCTCGGGCTGCGGCAAATCGACGCTGCTGCGCATGCTGGCCGGGCTGGAAGACATCAGCGGCGGCGAAATCCTGATCGACGGCCGGGTCGTCAACCAACTCGAGTCCAAGGACCGGGACATCGCGATGGTGTTCCAGAGCTACGCCCTGTACCCGCACATGACGGTGCGCGAGAACCTGGGCTTCAGCCTGCGGCTGCGCAAGGCCGATGCGGCGATGACGGCCGAACGCGTCCTCAACGCCGCCCGCATCCTCAACCTCGATGCGCTGCTTGACCGTTACCCGCGCGAGCTCTCGGGCGGCCAGCGCCAGCGGGTGGCGATGGGCCGGGCGATCGTCCGCGACCCCAAGGTGTTCCTGTTCGACGAACCGCTGTCCAACCTCGACGCCAAGCTGCGGGTGGCGATGCGCGCCGAGATCAAGGCCCTGCACCAGCGGCTGAAGACCACCACCGTCTACGTCACCCACGACCAGATCGAGGCGATGACCATGGCCGACCGGATCGTGGTCATGCACGACGGCCTGATCGAGCAGATCGGCACGCCGCTGGGCCTGTATGACCGGCCGGCCAACCTGTTCGTGGCCCAGTTCATCGGCTCGCCGTCGATGAACGTCATCGCTGGCACCTTTGGTCGGGAGGGCGGCTTGGCCTGGGTCGAGGCCCTGGACAAGCGTTGGCCGGTGCCCAGCGATCTGCCCGGCCAACCCGGCCAGGCGGTGCACTACGGCATCCGCCCAGGCGATCTGGTGCTCACCGATCCTGGCCAGCCTGGCACCATCGCCGCCACGGTGGTGGTGGTCGAGCCGACCGGCGCCGAGACCGAGTTGCTGCTCCAGATCGGCAGCGCGCAACTCGTCCTGGTGCTGCATGGCCGCACCCAAGCCCAACCCGACGAGACCGTGCATTTGGCGATCAACCCCGCCATGGCCCATGTCTTTGACGGCGCCAGCGGCCAGCGCCTGGGCTGAGCGCCCCGGCGCAACTCACATGACCGGGTCCGCCGCGCCCCTGCACGTGGTCGTGATGGGGGTCAGCGGCTGCGGCAAGTCGACTGTCGGCTTGGGGCTCGCCGCGCGGCTGGGCCTGCGCTTCGTCGAGGGCGACAGCCTGCACCCGCCGCGCAACGTCGCCCTGATGGCCAGCGGCAGCCCGCTGACCGACGCCGACCGGGCCGATTGGCTGGCGGCGCTGGCGTGCGAACTCCGCCAGGCCGCGACCGAAGGGCATGGCCTGGTGGTCTCGTGCTCGGCCTTGAAGCGCCGCTACCGCGAAGTCCTGCGTGGCGCGGCGCCCGGGCTGCGCCTTGTCCACCTGCAGGGCAGCCTGGCGGTGCTGCGCCAGCGCATGGACCAGCGCCGCGGCCACTACATGCCGCCATCCTTGCTGGACAGCCAACTGGCGACCCTGGAGCCGCCCGGCGCCGATGAGTCGGCATTGGCACTGGACATAGACCGGCCGGCCGAGCAAATCACCGAAGCCGCATTGCACTGGCTGCTGGCTGTGCCGGCAGTCGCCTGGCGGGGGGGGGGGGGGGGGGGGGGGGGGGGGGGGGGGGGGGGGGGGGGGGGGGGGGGGGGGGGGGGGG